>DHDF01000016.1:7990-22581 GCA_002399225.1 bacterium UBA4883 | reverse complement strand
TCCACATGGCGCAGAAACTGATGCCCTAAACCGGCACCCTCGTTTGCGCCTTCGATCAGCCCCGGGATATCGGCGATGACGAACGACCGGTCAGGTCCCCGCCGTACTACGCCGAGGACCGGCGTCAAGGTTGTAAAGGAGTAATCGGCAATTTGAGGTTTCGCCTCGCTGACAACGGACACCAGCGTGGATTTCCCCACGTTTGGGTAACCGACAAGCCCGACGTCTGCCAACAGCTTTAATTCTAGCTGAAGTTCCAAATCTTCTCCGGGACGCCCCGGCTTAAAAAAACGGGGCGTTTGCCTGGTCGCCGTTGCAAAGTGGGAGTTTCCCCATCCGCCACGACCGCCTTTTGCAATCACCTGGGGTTCGTCCGCCGAAAGGTCGGCAATCAGCCTTCCTGTTGCGGCATCTTTCACCAGCGTGCCTCGCGGCACCCGCACCGTAAGGTCTTTTCCGCTGTGGCCGCTGCACCGTTTTCCCGAACCGTTCTTTCCGTTTTCAGCCACAAATTTTTTATGGCGGCGAAAATCGGATAAAGTAGACTGATTCTCATCCACCTGAAAGACAATATTGCCACCCCGTCCGCCGTCGCCACCATCCGGCCCGCCGGACGCGACATATTTTTCTCTGCGAAAAGTGGCAGCCCCATCGCCGCCGTCGCCGGCCTTTACCTTGATTTTTGCATAATCGACAAACATCTTTTTAAGGCTCCTTTATTTTGACCGGACATTCCAATACTTTCTAAAATTAAGTATACCATATTTTGCTCGAAATAAGCAAAAAGATCCCGGGCTCAGCACCCGGGATCTCTCTTGACTGGCCTTGTAGAATTACGACTCTACAGCATAAATGCTGACCTTTTTGCGGTCACGGCCAAGGCGCTCGAACTTTACCTTACCGTCGATCAGGGCAAATAGGGAATCATCGGAACCGATTCCGACATTTTTACCCGGATGAATATGAGTTCCGCGCTGTTTGACCAGAATATTGCCCGCCAAAACGAACTGACCGTCTGCACGCTTAACACCAAGGCGCTTGGATTCGGAATCGCGGCCGTTTTTGGTGGAGCCCATTCCTTTTTTATGAGCAAAAAGCTGAATGTTAATTTGCAGCATCACTTTACACCTCCATGTCGCTAACCTGAATATTGTGAGGATATTGCCGGGAAAGCGCCGATAAATGAAGCCTGAGCCCTTCGAAAAGGGTGCTGCAAGCCTCGGCATCTTCCGGAGCAATTTTACATTCCATAAAACCGTCTTTTACATAAACCGAAACCTTTCTGCCGAGAAGGTCCGTGATGGTATTCACGACCAGATAAGCTGCGGAAGACACTGCGGCACACACAACGTCCTTCCCTGCTTCCGCAGTTCCGGAATGGCCGCTGATACGGAATCCGGCCTTTTTCCCATCGGAAAACGTAAAAAACTCGGAATCAATCATACTTTACGCATTAATTTCCGCAATCTGGATCTTGGTGTATGGCTGCCTGTGACCCATTTTGCGTTTTTCGTTCTTTTTAGGCTTGTAGGTAAAGACCGTGATTTTCTTCCCCTTGCCCTCTTTCAGAACTTTCGCGGTAACAGTGGCACCCTCAACATAGGGCGCACCGATTTTCGTTCCATCCTCGCCGGCTACGGCAAGCACCGGGAACTGAACGGTGGAATCCTTTTCAGCCGCAAGCTTTTCCACAAAAATGACGTCGTCTTTTTGCACCTTGTACTGCTTGCCGCCTGTTTCAATCACTGCAAACATGAATGTTAGGTCCTGCCTTTTCTTCAGACTCGCTATTCCCAGGCGGGTTCCCCTCTTAAAGCCCGGAATATGCGGCTTATTTATGATATCATATTCCATCGGTTCTGTCAATGAAATTTCTTTCAGTTTTTTCTGGAAGAAAGCTGAACGGCGAAACTGCGCAAATATTCTCCGCCTGTTCCAAAACATTCGATGGCGGAAACCGCCTCCCCGGTCAGTTCTTTAACCAGCAGCCGTGCTTTTTCCATGCCGAGAGTAGTCACATAGGTGCTTTTCCCGTTTTCCAGGTCGCTCCCGACCGGTTTGCCAAGCAGTGACTGCTCCCCTTCCACGTCGAGAATATCATCTGTGATCTGAAAGGCGAGGCCGATTGCCTTGGCATATTTTTCTGCCGCATGAAGCTTTTGCTCTTCCGCTCCGGCCAGGACGCAGCCCATCTGGCATGCCGCACAGATCAGTGCGCCCGTTTTACATTCATCCATCTGAATCAGCGTATCGGCGGAAATCCGCTTTCCCTCGCTTTGCAGGTCGATCATTTGGCCGCCCGCCATACCGTAGGCACCGGCGGCCTTTGCCAGGATACCGGTTGCGGCGGCGGCGCGCCGGGCACCGACCGCCGCGATGCTGTCCGGCGAAAGCATCGTTTCAAACGCCATAGCCTGAAGGGCATCCCCGGCCAGCATGGCCTGCGCCTCCCCAAAAACGATGTGATTGGAAGGATGTCCCCTTCGCGTAGCGTCGTTATCCATACAGGGAAGATCGTCGTGAATCAGCGAATAAGTGTGGATCATCTCAACCGCACAGGCAAATGGAAGCGCAGACTCTTGATCACCGCCGCAGTCTCCGCAGAACTCCAGTACCAGAATCGGGCGAATCCGTTTTCCCCCTGCCAACAAGCTGTACCGCATGGCTTGGAACAGATTGCTCTGCGGCAGCTTTTTTTCCGGTACATATTTTTCGAGTGCTGTCTGAATCACTTCAACATATTTCTGCGGATCAATTCTGTTCATCCGTCTTCACCTTCTTCTCTTCTAGGTCGGTGATGGACCGAACTTTCTGCTCCGTTTCCGACAGTTTGCGATAGCAGAAAGAAGACAGGGTGGAGCCTTCTTCAAAAAGCTTCAGGGAATCTTCCAGCGTAGGTTCGCCCGTTTCCATTTTGCTGACCAATTCTTCCAGTCTGGCGGCGGCCTCTTCAAACGTCATTTTCTGTTTCACAGCTTTTCCCCCTCCGACCTTTTTTTCCTGCGGATTTTTATGCTTTGGACCAGACAGCCTAAATCTCCATCATCCAGCTTTAGACTTAAAAGTTGGCCTTTCCTCACTTCTGCAGCGTGGCCGACCGGTTTTCCGGCTTCATCACAGGCCACTGCGTAGCCACGCGACAGCACGGCAAGAGGGCTCAGCGCATCCAGCTTCCCGCTTACCGCAGCCAGACGATTCTTTCGGTCTTGCATCTGCTGCTGCATCGACGACGTGAGAGCGGAGGAAAGCTGATCGAGCCTCACTCTTTGTAGTTCCAGGCGTTCAAACATGCCGCGGAACACTCGGCTTTCCGAAATTTGGGCAAGGCGTCTGCCGGATTCTTTCAGAACGGAATTCATCGCCTGTCGCATCTGCTGCCGCAGGGCCTCCAGCTCTGCAAGCAATTCCATTCGGTCTGGCACGGCCAGTTCCGCGGCAGCAGAGGGAGTCGGCGCACGCAGGTCGGCGGCAAAATCGCAGATGGTAAAGTCTGTCTCGTGGCCAACCGCTGAAATCACGGGGATCTCAGAGGCCGCCACCGCCCGGGCAACGATTTCCTCGTTGAACGGCCACAGATCTTCCATTGAGCCGCCGCCTCTTCCGACGATCAAAACATCGGCGCAGCGCAGCCGGTTGAACCGTTTGACTGCCGCCGCTATCTGAGGGGCGGCATCCGTCCCCTGCACCGCCACCGGACAGAACACGACCCCGACTTCCGGGGCCCTTCGGCCCAGCACGGTGAGAATATCATGCACGGCCGCGCCGGAAGGCGAAGTGATCACACCTACGGTCTCCGGGAACTTTGGAATCTGTTTTTTACTGCGGAATAGGCCCTCCGCTTCCAGCTTCTTTTTCAACTGCTCGAAAGCAATGCTGAGGTCCCCCACGCCGTCTGGCTGTAAATCTTCCACATAAAGCTGATATTGTCCGGTTGCCTCGTAGAGGCTTACATGCCCGCGCGCAATTACTTTCATGCCGTCTTCCGGCAAAAAACGCAGATGCTCCGCATAGCGGGCAAACATGACGGCTTTTACAACGCTTTTTTCATCTTTGAGCGAGAAATACAGATGACCGGAGCGGTAATAATTTTTAAAATTGGAGATTTCTCCCGTGACGAATACTTGAGCCAGGTGTGGATCCTGCTCCAGAAGGGAGCGGGCATAAGTGTTCAGCTGCGTCACGCTGAGAACCATCCGGTTTGACTGGCTCACTGCACAAGTCCTTCCTTCCACGCGGTCAGCACGGAAATTCCAGCCGCGTTGTCACAGGAAAATTCCGGCTCCGCAAAAAGTGCTCCGTATTTTGTTTCCAGCGCACCGCGCAGAATTCCGTCCGACATCACGCCGCCCGCAAACACAAGGGGAAGTCTGCCAAATCGCTCCAGAAGGGCATCCGCCATCCCTTCTATTGCCGCAAGGATAGAGGCAAGGCAAAATGCGGCGATTTCTTCTTTCGGCTCTTTTCGGTCCAGCATGGAACGGCACTGGTTTTCAATTCCCGAAAGCGAACAGTCTGCCCCTTTCATGGTTGCGCGGACGGAAATCTTACGGGACGATTTCCGCGCAAGCGCTTCCAGCCCCTTTCCTGCTGGGAAAGGAAGCCCCAGCATGGCCCCCACTCGGTCGACTGCCTGTCCTCCCTTCAGATCCAAGGACTGCGCCACAATTTCCGTATGAAATACCTGTTTTTCATTCGGGGTGACCAGCACGGTTTCCGTGGTGCCTCCGGAAACATGAAAGGCAAGAAAACGTTCCTGTAGCAGATCCAGCCGACCGGCGGAATACAGCACCGCGGCGATATGGCCCTGCTGATGAGAAAAACGGTAAAGCGGCATCTGCTCCGCTTTCGCAAGCGCCTGTGCAGTCCCAAGCCCCACCAGAAAACAGGGCATATAAGAGTGTTCTATGCTTCGCGGCCGGTCGGAAGCACCGACTGCCGCAAGGTCTGGCCCAATGGCAGGCAGCTTTGTAAACACCTGCGGCAGCTGAACGACATGATGAAAAACGGCATCGCTCTGGCGCAGGCCCAGTTCCCCCTTCTTAACCGGAAGCAGCTTTTTCTCCTGAAAAATCACTCCGTCTTTCCACAGGGCGACCGAAGTGGTGTAGTTGCTGGTATCAATTCCAAGAACACTAGGCATTTTCTGCTTCCAGCTCTCTCGCAAGCGACCCCAAAACTCCGTTGACGAATGGTGCATCTTCAGCAGTTCCGTATTTTTTTGCAAGCTCCACTGCCTCATTGATTGACACACCGACCGGGATGTCTTTTTCATACAAAATTTCATAGGCCGCCAGGCGCAGGATGGAGAGCGATACTTTCGAAAGCCGGCCGATTGCCCAGCCGCGAGTGAAACTGCTGATTTTTTCATCTAAAGCAGATTCATTTGCCTCCACGCCGGTTGCGGCTGTTTCTGCAAAATCGTCGATCGGCCGCTCCCCAACTTCATTTGCGGCCGTCACGATATCTCTGATCTTCTCACGGTTGATGCTCTTTGCAAAGAGAAGGGCAAAAGCCTGTTCGCGCGCTTCGCGTCTTTTCATGATTTCCCCCGTAATCTTATGATGTTATATTTTCAAAAAAATAACCCCCCACATTGTGGAGGGTTCATTTTTTCTGTATCATCCACGAGAATTATTATACCACATTTGCCCGTGAACACAACTATTCGCATTCGACAATCTTGATTTTATCGTAAGAGAGGCCGGTTTGATCCGTCACAATATCTCTAACAACAATTGCATCGTTCTGCGAATTGGATTTTGTTTTTACCACCACGCTGCATTCCCCGTTCTGCAGGAATGTGACACAGTCTGCAAATCCCTTCGCCTTGATCAGATTTTCAATTTCGGTTTCCTTTACAAGATTCTGCGCAATTGTGTCGGCCTGCGAAACTGCGGTTTGTTTGGCCGCATCGGTTTCGCCCGTGCCGCTTACAACCTTTTTCAGCATTTCAACGGATTCGTCCCTGGCTTTTTCCCTTGACAGTCTCGCAGAGGTAAAATAGTCATCCCCCGCAACGCTTGCGCCGGTATCGACAGCCGAGGAGTTTTTATCGAGACTTGAACTGCTGCTTTTGCTTCCGGACGCATTGACCAGCAGAGTTTCTCCCAGTTCCCGTCCGGACGTAACGGCCTGCGTTGCGGGAAGCTTGGTGTTCCCCGACAGTGCCCAGTTCAAATAGACAGCCGCCCCCAGCGCGACGACCAAAGCCGCGAGAACAAGCTGCCGTTTGCCCATTGCCATAATTGAATTCCCCCTGTTTCTTTATTTTGCTTTTATGACGCACACCCGTACGGAAGAGATATCGAGAGCCGTCGTAACGGCTTCGGTCACGCTTTGCTGCACCGCCGGATTGCCGCCGCCGTCGCAGACCACAACAACGCCTTTGACGACCGGTTGAATTTCAGTGACTGCAAGTGCCTGTTCGGAACCGTCTGAGCCCTTCACCAGAATGTAATTGGTTTCATTGCTTTGATTCGTTTCATTCCTCGTTGAGCCGTCCGACTGATCCTTTGTGGTCTGGCCACTGTTTTTTTCCTCCTTCGCATAGACCGACTGTTTGGTCTGTTCCAGAGTCACCATGACATTGGCATTCCCGACGCCCTGGATTTTTGTGATAAGTGTAGTTAAATCCTTTTCGAGATGCGCTTCATATTCTTCCGCCGTATAGACATTTCCCGACGTGGTAGCCTTTGGTTCCGTTTTTTCGCCGCTTGAAAAAAAGCTGGAAAGAAAAATCAGCGCGATTCCAATTAGTCCGGCTCCTAAAATGATTTTGCGGCAATTCTTATTTTTGGCCAGAAAATCCATCAGCCCGGTTTTACTGTTCTGTCCTTTTTTTTCCTCAGCCTTCATCGGAAACGACCTCCGTTTGAATTCCTAGTTTTTTCCCCAGCGAAGACGACAGACCGGCGTGTCCGGGCACTGTTTTCCCGTCAACGGTCACAATGACTTTATTAATTGATATGCTGCCGTCTTCCTTCGTATCCATCTTCACCTGAACATTTTTACAGTTTATCCCCATTTGCTTTAGTTCGGATCGAACCAGCGTAGTAATGCTCTGCTGTGCTGCGTCCTGCAGCTGTTGATCCACCGTGGAACTGAGCGCATCATTTTCCGCGGCGGAACTGTTCTCCGATTCCATTCCCACACGGATCTGCGGAACCGCTTTGGAAATCGGAGCGATCAGGGCGCAGAGAATAAATGCGCCGATTACGAATTTTGCCATCCGCTCCATCGGACCGTTCGGCATCAGGCTTTGCAGCATGGCGGCAGATAAGGCCGCCAGGCAGATTACCGTCGCCCATTCCTTCACCCCGCTCATTTCACGCCTCCAATCACCAGCATCACAACTGTGGAAATAATCAAAATCGTCATGCTGCAAAGCAAAATGGCAAGCATGGTCGATACGACATCGGCGGAGGCTTTCAGAAGGGAGGAGATCCCGCCCAGGTCGAAAATCTGCCCGATTCCGGAGCAGAGGTTTAAAGTCAGGATCCAGATCATGCATTCCGCGACGATCGGAAGAAAAATAAAAATCCCGGCGAGGAGTCCGAATGCACTGATACCGGATTTGAGAAGCTTGATACAGCCCGTTACGGTTTGCAGCGCTTCCCCCAGTGCATTGCCGACCACCGGTACAAAACTGCTGACAACAAACTTAGCTGCCTTGGAGCCGGTGTTGTCCAGCGAAGACGCTACGATGGAGTGCATGGTGATCAGTCCGGTAAACAGAGTCATGCAAAGCCCCATGATCCATTTGACAATTTTGTTCAGCGCGGCGCACAGACCGCTCAGATTGATGCTGGGAGAAACTGCCGAGACAACGGAAAGGGCTAAAAAGATGTTCAGCAGGGGGATTAAAAAGCTGGAGGATAAAACCGAGATCGCGTTGCCTGCGGCAAGCATCAGAATATGATAGGAGCTGGCGGAGACCGGCTGCCCCGCGGCGACCATGATTCCCGTCAGGACTGGAATACAGGCCAGCAGAAATCCGGAAGCTGCATGGAGGACATCCGCTGCGTCATGGATGCAGGAAACGATCGGCGCGATGACAATGGTGCAGATACACAGGGTTCCCACCATCCCGATTACTCCGCCCATCGGCTTGTCGCCGAACGACAGTTTCATGCCGTTTAACAGTGCGCAGAGCAGAATCACGGCAATAATTCCGCACAAGACCTTCAGGGGATTCTTAGCCTGTCCCGAAAAAATATGTAGGATTTTCTGGAAATAATTCTGCGGTGAAATGGCTGTAATGGAATTCCAGTCGGTTCCTTCCACTCCGAGATCTTCTAAAATTTTTTTTGTTTCCGAGGGTAAACTGTTTGGCAGATCCGCTGCCCCGCTCTTTTGCAGCTGATCTTCGTAAAGCTGTTTTGCCTTTTGAGAGGACAGAGATGTCTGGTCGGTTGCCGCAAACGCGGAATTCGAGAACAGACAGACCGCAGCGATTGCGAAAATCAGACAGACCGCTTTTTTCATTCTTCACCCACCGATCAGATTCACCGCTGTCTTTGCTATTTTTTCGAACAAGGGCAGCGATAGAACCACGATAGAAATTTTTCCGGCAAGCTCCACATTGGAAGCCAGCGCATTTTCCCCTGCATCCCGGCAGGAATCAGCCGCAAACTGAGCCAAGAAGCTGATGCCGAGCGTTTTCAGCAGGATGACGATATAATTCACAGACAGTCCGGATGCCGAAAACAAGGTATGAATCTGCTTTAGGGCGGGAGCGACATTTGCAAAAATTTCCAGCAGAATGATAATTCCCGCCGCGATGCTCAGTAAAGCGGCAAATTCCTGGTGATACCGGCGCAGCATAGCGGCAATGACAGCCGCGCAGACGGCAATCCCCGCAATTCCGATGATGTTCATTTCACAAACCAAATATGGATTTAATTGTCTTGAACAGGGTGCTGATCTGCTGGATGAGCATCATCAAAACCACAATCAAGCCTGCAAGGGTGGTCATCATCGCCTGTTCCTGCCGCCCGGAGCGTTCCAGCAGCTGTTCCAAAACCGCGACAATGATCCCGATCGCCGCAATTTTAAAAATTAAATCCACATTCATTTTTCTTCCTCCGATTTCAGCACAGCAGAAGCGCCGTAGATAAACCGGCGAAAATGCCGAGCATCAGATATAATTTTGATTTCCGGTTCCGGTCATCCCGAGCCGATTTCAAATTTGTGCCAAACAATCCGGAATACAGTTCCAAATGAGACATCTGGCCATCCGTATCGCTTGCCCCAAATCCTTCTCCAAATGAAAGAAGCAGTTCCATGTCATGCAGGCCAAACCCATCGTATTTTGCACTGCCGGAAACCGCGTCTTTCCATGCGGCATTAAAGTTTTCTCCTTGGCTGCAGCGCTCGACGCAGTCATGAAGAAAACGCAGGCCGGTCTTGTGTCTCTCAATCACCTGAGTCACCGGCACGGCCGAATAGCGGACTTCCGTCTTTGCAGCGGAAAGAAACCTTAAAAACGATTCGAGGCTTTCCACCCTGGCGGAAAGCTTACGCGATTCCATAACCCCTCCTAGCGTTCCTGCCAGAATCAGCAACAGCGCCCCCATCAGTTTCAGCAAGCAAATCACCCGCTTTGTAAATTCCTGCAATTTTTCCCGGCCCATGTGCCGCATCCAAAAGAGCAACGTTTCCAAAGGCACCGGCTTGTAAAAGCCTTCGGGCCTGTTTTCGTCTCATCAGGTCCCGAACGGAACCCGCATGAATGCTCGCGATAAAGATAACGCCGGTATTTAGTCCCTGTTCCACGGCTCTTGTCTCTTCTTCGGAGCCGATTTCATCGCAAAGAATCACTTCCGGTGAAAGAGTGCGCACGGCGATCAGAATTCCGGCGGCTTTCGGGTATCCGTCGAGAACGTCACAGCAGCACCCGACATCATTCTGCGGGATTCCCATGTAAGTTCCGGCAATTTCACCGCGTTCGTCAATGACGGCTACTTTTTTCAGGTTGCCGCGCACCCCACATGCAAGTTGCCGAGCAAGGTCGCGCAGAATGGTCGTTTTGCCACTGGAAGGAGCTCCTGCAAGCAGCAGCCCTTCCGACAGTTGGTTGCCCAGCCGTTCCAGAAGTCTATCGGCTGCGCCAGTAATTTCCCGTGCAATTCTCAGGTTGATGGAAGAAACGTTTCGGACGGAGCCGATTGATTCCGACTGAAGCACCGCGGTGCCGCAAATTCCCGCCCTGTGCCCTCCGCTCAGAGTAATATAGCCATTTCTGATTTCATTTTCATGGCTGTAAATGGAGTAACTGCATAAATTTCGAAAGCTTTCTTCCATATCCTTTGGTTCTGCCGTCAGCAGCCCGGGAACCGGCCTGCAGTGGATTCTCCCCTCCGGACTGAGAAAATAAGTTCCCTCTGAACAGCAAATGCAAACTGGCCGGTTGACCCGCAACCGGATTTCCTGCGCATGTCTTTTTACATCTCCTGGAAGACAGTCGAGGGCTTTTTCAATTCTGTCGCAGATACATTTAGCAGCAGAGTCAAACCGCTCGTCCTTTTCTTGGTTCATTGCCTTGTCCTCTCCCTTCATCCAATAAATATGGACAAAGGGGGGTGGTTAGAACAAAAAAATAAAGCCTTCCGACAGGAAGGCTGAGGGACAGAGAGAAAAACCTGAACAGA
Organism: bacterium UBA4883; assembly: GCA_002399225.1. Taxonomy (GTDB): domain Bacteria; phylum Bacillota; class Clostridia; order Oscillospirales; family Acutalibacteraceae; genus Caproicibacter. Next base: position 11,932 of record DHDF01000016.1, on the reverse strand, counting down.
AGGAAGATCCCCCGGTACCCAAATGGGGAACCGGGGGATCTTCCTTCCCTCTGATTTGATCGGCAAAGCTTGAAAAAGCAACGCAGAACATAAACTAGTTCAGGTGGTCAGCATTTTTTCCAGTTCGCGCTCCGAGAGCACCGAGATTCCGAGCTGATTCGCTTTGGCTAGTTTGCTGCCGGCATCTTCTCCGGCCACGACATAGTCGGTCTTTTTTGATACGCTGCCGCTGACCTTCCCTCCGTGCTTCTCAATCAGTTCCATTGCCTGTGAGCGGGTCAGGCTCGGCAGGGTACCGGTTAAAACGAAGGTCTTTCCCTGAAAGCGGTTGTCGGCCAGAGATGTCAGGCAGGACAGATTTACTCCAGCATTTCTCAGACGGCCGATCAGATGCGCCGTGTTTGGCAAATCAAAAAACTGGCGGATGCTGTGCGCGATGATTTCTCCAATTCCGTCAACCGAAGCGAGCTCTTCTTCGCTCGCGCGAAAAACCCCTTCAACGGTGCCAAACCGCAAAGAGATCAATTTTGCGGCCTTCTGCCCCACATGGGGAATACCAAGCGCAAAAAGCAATCGATATAGATCATTTTGTTTGGAATGTTCCATTGCCGCCATCAAATTATCCGCCGATTTTTCTCCTTTGCGTTCCAGCCCGAGAATCTGTTTCCGCGTCAGAAAATAAAGGTCGGCGGGAGAAGAAACCAGATTTTCATGAACCATTTGTTCCAAAACGGCCGGTCCCATGCCGTCGATATCCATCGCGTCGCGGCTGCAAAAATGGATTAAATGCCGGAGAAGCTGTGCCGGACATTCCGGATTGGTGCAGCGGGTTGCGGATTCTCCCTCCTCGCGAGTTACCGGCGCTCCGCAGGATGGGCAGACCACAGGCATCCGAAAGGGTTCGGAATTTTCCGCGTGAGCAACGACCCGGACCAACTCCGGGATGATTTCTCCCGCTTTGCGCAGCACGACGGTGTCCCCGGCCCGGATATCTTTTTCCTCGATAAAATCCTGATTGTGCAGTGTTGCCCGGCTGACCGTTGTTCCGGCCAGCTCCACAGGCTCAAAAATTCCAATCGGCGTCAGCGCACCCGTGCGCCCGACATTCACTTCGATCGTTAAAAGTTTTGTCTGCTTTTCTTCCGGAGGATACTTGAAAGCCTCTGCCCAGCGCGGAAATTTCGCGGTGCTGCCCAGCATCTGTCTCTGAGAAAAAGAATCGACCTTCACCACTGCGCCGTCAATGGAGTAATCCAGCGTTCCGCGCAGTTCGCCGATGCGTCTGACCTCTTTCAGAACTTGTTCCATCGTGCGGCAAGCAGGGTAAAACGGTGGCACGGGAAACCCAAGTCCTTTTAAGAAATCCAGCGATTCCCTATGGCCGTGCAGTTCGGCCCCCGTGACCTGCTGTACATTGAAGATGAAAATGTCAAGCTTGCGGGCAGCGGTGATGCGCGCGTTTTTCTGCCGAAGGGAGCCGGCTGCGGCGTTTCGAGGATTTTTAAAAGGTTTCTCGCCCTCCAGCTCCTGCTGTGCGGAAAGCTGAAAAAAAACGCGGTGCGACATGTAAACTTCTCCCCGTACTTCAAGAAACGGAAGGGGTTCTTTCAGCTTTTTCGGAAGGCTGCGAATGGTCCGGAGATTTTCGGTGATATCTTCCCCCACCGCTCCGTCGCCGCGTGTGGAACCGCGCACAAAGATTCCGTCCCGGTACTCGGCAGATACTGACAGCCCGTCGAATTTTGGTTCAACCACATAGGTGGGCTCTTCCACGGCTTCCCGCACTCTGCGTCCGAATTCCAACATCTCTTCTTCGGAAAAAGAATCGTGCAGGCTTTCCATCGGGACGGCATGAACCACAGGAGTAAATTTATTGAGTGCTTCCCCCCCGACCTTTTGAGTGGGGGAATCCGGTGTTACCAGCTCCGGAAATTCCGTTTCCAGCTCTTCCAGGCGCCGATAGAGTTTGTCATACTCAAAGTCGTCGATTTCGGGAGAATCTTCCACATAATACTTTCGATTGTGATAGCGAATTTGCTCCGCAAGCTGCTGGGAAAGCTTACGGGCTTCTTCGAAATTCATTTTTTCCTCCTCCTGTCCAATCCCGGCGCTTTAGTCCCAATTGGCAACCACCTGCGGCACGGAGCCAACGATGACTGTTTCAGCGACCAGAATATTTGTTTTGACATCCGTTGTGGTATCAAATCCGGGTAAAAAAGAATAAATGCTTGTGGAAACATCCAGGTAAATTTGATGTTTCGTCTGGTTGATTCCGGCCGAAGTCAGCGTGCTGTTGAATTCGGCGGTCACATCGCCGGAAAGTGAAGCTTTCAGCGCAATATTGGGACCTTTCCCGTGAAAAAAGTCGCCGCCGATCAAAGTACCAAGAGGAACCCAGACGGTCGAATATGTATCATTATTTAATTTACCCTGAATGTCTGAGATGATTTTTGCTTTGAGTTCATTCATTTTGACCATATTGGTGGTGACAGCTAAAACATTGCCGTCATTGCCGCGTTCAACGGTGATCAGATCATCGTAGGAAATGTTTTCCCGGTTCAGTTCTTCCATTACCGCGTTGTTAATGGTGTTAATCGACTGGATTTTAGCTTCGTTCGCCGAAATGGAGCCGATCACCGGGCGAATCTGACTGTTGAAAACTAGTATAAACGCAATGAAGACGATTATGAGAAGGAACAGTTTTCCGCGGACAGGCATTGGATTCCGGTTCCTGCGCCTCATCGGACGCACCTCCCAAATGGTATTATTCCATAATACACAGGGAGAAACCATAATGTGAATAAAACAGGCACAAAGAAACTTTCGAATCTTTGTGCCTGCCGAATCAAACCAGGGAAATTTTCTTATTCAGATGTTTTTTCGTCTGTTCCGTTTTCATTCGATTCCGCAGAACTTTCCTTCTCTGCTTCCTCTTCCAGCAAAGCGCGGATCGAAAGGCTGACACGGTGTCTGTCAAAATCAATATCGGTGATTTTTACTTTGACAACCTGATTCATCTTTAAAACATCCTGAGGTTTTTCAATCCGATGATCGGCAATCTGAGAGATGTGAATCAGACCGTCAATCCCCGGAATTACCTGGGCAAAAGCCCCAAAAGAAGTCATCCCGACAATTTTCACTTCGACAACGTTGCCGACCGGATATTCACGCTTCAAAATCTCCCACGGATTATCTTCCGGCTTCTTGTATCCAAGGGAAATCTTTCCCTTTTCTCTGTCCAAACCTTTAATGTAAACCGTTACGGTGTCTCCGATGTTGACTACTTCCGAAGGATGCTTGATCCTGGTCCACGAAAGTTCGGAAATATGAATCATACCGTCAATTCCGCCCAGATCGACGAATGCGCCGTAAGAGGTAAGCGATTTCACAACACCCGTGTAGACTTTGCCGACTTCCGCAGTCTCCCAGAATTTTTCGGCCAGAGCCTTCCGCTCATCTTTTAAGACTGAACGGATGGAACCAACTGCGCGCTTGCGATTGCGGTTCACTTCGATAATTCGGAATTTTACATCTTTTTTAAGAAGATCTTCAATCGGATCGTTGCGGGACGCCGTTGCCTGGGAAGCGGGGATAAAGATGCGTACGCCGTTTGTTACGGCGATCACGCCGCCTTTAATAATCTCAGAAACCACACCTTCAAGGACAGACTGATCTTCTTCTGCAGCAACGATTTTTTCCCATCCTTTTGTGGCATCCAAGCGCTTTTTGGAAAGCATGATGGTCCCTTCCTGATCATTTGTGCGCATGATGAGCAGATCCATCTCATCCCCCACTTTGACCAGGTCTTCCGGTTTCGCGTTCGGATCAGCCGAAAGTTCGGCGGCAGGGATATATCCCGCTTGTTTTCTTCCCACATCCACCAGAACTTCGCTGGGAGTTACTCCCACAACAACTCCGTGCACCTTTTCATCTGTATTTAAA
>DHDF01000016.1:0-7772 GCA_002399225.1 bacterium UBA4883 | reverse complement strand
ACCTCCTTTATAATGCTTGCCGGCGTAGACGCGCCCGCAGTAATGCCAATACACCTGGCTCGGCAAAAGGCCGACAGCGGAAGCTCATCTGCAGATTCGACAAGATAAGTGACACAATTCTTTTTGCACAATTCAAAAAGTTTGGCGGTATTGGAACTCTGTTTTCCTCCGATTACGACCATTGCATCACACTTCTGCGACAATTCAGCCGCTTCGGACTGACGTATCGCAGTTGCATTACATATTGTATCAAAAACTGAGGCATTTGTATATACCTTTTTGATGATTTCCGAACAAATTTTCCATTCCCCTACACGAAATGTTGTCTGCGATACGGCACAAACAGGTTCTTCCGGGTCAAGCAGGACATCCGCCAAAATTTTCCGCAGCTCATCAGCATCTTTAAACACCAAACAACGGCTGTGGCAATGGCCGACGATCCCTTTGACTTCCGGGTGGGAAGCGTCCCCTGCAATCAGAATTGTTTTTCCCTTTTTTGATTCTTTCAACACGATCTTTTGTATTTTTTGAACAAATGGACAAGTGGCATTGCAGCAAGTGATTTTCCGGGCTCCAATCTCCTGAAGCAGGTTTTCGGCAACTCCGTGGGAGCGGATCACCAAAGTTGCTCCGGCCGGGACTTCGGCAGGGAGACTGACAATCTTTACGCCGCGCTGCTGGAAATTCCGCAGGGTCTGAGGATTATGAATAATCGGCCCCAGGGTGCAGACTTTTTTCCCCTCTTCCAGCAGCCGGTCTACCATTTGAACCGCACGGTTGACCCCAAAGCAGAACCCGGCTGATTTTGCAACAATAATTTTCATAACTTCACCTCTAGCAACAAGCCGAAAAAGGAAAAAAATAGCTCCCGATTATTTTGCTGCAGCTTGGCACACAGAAGAACCGAGGTCTTCCTCCCGAAGCCGTGCAATGCGCTGCATGACCAGCAGGCTGGCTTTTCGGTATTCCGAAGGTGTTCCGTTCTGAATTCCGAGTTCTTCTTCTGAAATTGGGGCGCCATATGAAACATAGCACGCATGGAACAGCCGCGGGAGCCTGCCCTTCTTTGGCGTGATACAGCAGGGGACAACCGGAGCATGGCAAAGGTGCGCCAGCATGACGGCTCCGGATTTTGGGCGGAGGAAATTTCCATCTTTGGATCGGGTCCCTTCAATAAAGATTCCCAAAATTCCCCCTTGATTCAAAATATCTTTTGCTCTGTAAATGGCTGTTTTGTCTCCCTTTCCTCTTGAAACCGGAAAAGCGCCCAGCCCGGAGATCACAACCGAAATCAGTTTATTGTGGAATAATTCTTTTTTGGCCATGAAATAGATTTGCTGTTTTTGACTATAAGCCACCCGAAGGGGATCCGACATGCTCATATGGTTACAGCAGAGGATTGTTCTGCTGTTTTTGGGCAGATTTTCGATGCCTCTGACCCGTATGGGCATAACGGTCCGAAAGAACCAAGGTAAAAAGGTTCTTGCAAAGATATAGAGTGGAGTGCGCTTCATAATTTCACCGATTTCCCTTCGAATTTTTCAGATAAGACTGTATCATTTCTACAACCCGCCCAACGGATTGCTCCAGGGTGTATCCGGTCGTATCGAGAAGGATGGAGTCCTTTGCGGGTACCATGGGAGCAACTGTGCGGTGCGCATCCTGAGAGTCCCGCCGGATCATATCCTTTAAGACATCGGAGTATTCCGATGCTTTTCCCTTTTGCCGCAACTCTTTGTATCTCCTTTTTGCCCGTTCTTCCTGGGAAGCAGTCATGAAAATTTTCACCTGGGCGTTCGGAAGAACGACCGTGCCGATGTCCCTGCCGTCCATCACTACGTTCTGCTTTGCGGCAATTTCCCTCTGCATGGAAAAAAGGAAACGCCGCACCTCCGGAATGGCGGAAACTACAGAAGCTGCATTAGAAACCTCTTCCGACCGGATGGACGAAGTCACGTCCTTGCTGCTGAGCAGCACTTTCTGTTCTCCCTTTTGAAAGGCCAGGGAGACCGTAACATTGGAAAGTTCCGCACAAACGGCCCCTGGATCGGAAAGATTGATTCCCTTTTGCAGCATATAAAGGCCAACGGCGCGGTAAAGGGCCCCGGTGTCCACATAAATAAAGCCGACAGCTTTCGCCGCCTGCTTGGCAACCGTACTTTTTCCGGCACCGGCCGGCCCGTCAATTGCAACTGCAATCATGTCAATTTTCCTGCTTTCCAACAGAATTTCCGGCCAGCCGGCCGGTGGAAAAAGCAATCTGAAGATTATATCCGCCCGTGTAAGCGTCCACATCCAGAACTTCTCCTGCAAAGTACAGCCCCTTTACAAGCCGTGACTGCATGGTTTTCGGGTCGATTTCATGCACGGATACTCCGCCCGAGGTAACAATTGCTTCTTCCATGGGGCGAAACGCCTCAATCGTGACGGAAAACGATTTCAGCAGGGCTGCAAATTTCTGGCGCATTTCCCGGGTAATCAGGTTGCACTTCAGGTGAGGAAGGATCCCGGATCTGCGCACCGCGACCGGAATCATAGCTTTCGGCAAAAGCGCGGAGAGGGAATTTTGAAAATCCCGGTTTTGGTTTGCCCCAAATTCCCGCAGCAGGCGGGCGTCCAGCTTTTCAGGGCTGAGAGCCGGCTTTAAATCGATCTCCACCCGGTACCGGCCGGGCGCCATATGGCGCATCTGGGCGCTTGCACTGAGAATGACTGGTCCGGACAGACCAAAATGTGTAAAAAGGAGTTCCCCGAACGCTTTGTAAATGATCTTGCCGTTTTCGGTGTCCACAACGCGGATGGAGACATTTTTCAGCGAGAGGCCCATCATATCCGCGCAGTCCCTTTCACGGGCCACCAGAGGCACCAGAGACGGCTGCAGCGGCATTATGCGATGGCCTGCCTGCTTTGCCAGACGATATCCGTCGCCAGTAGAGCCTGTCGCGGGGTAAGACCTGCCCCCGCAACAGACGATTACGTTTTCAGCCTGAATCTTTTCACCGCTTTTCAGTTCCGCCCCGCAGACATGCCCGCCGGCCAGCAAAAGCCGTTCCGCAGGAGATCCCGTCCGCAGTGTAACTCCCGATGACTTTACAAACTTTGCCAGCGCAGCGACAACGTCCGCCGCATGATCCGACTGCGGGAACACCCGGTTTCCGCGTTCTGTTTTCAGCGGCAGTCCAAGTCCTTCAAAAAACCGCATCACGTCATGCGGAGAAAAGCGGGAAGCCGCGCCGAAGAGGAACCGCCCGTTTGTCACTACGGAAGCGATAAAATCCTGCACGGTGCAGTCGTTTGTCAAATTGCACCGCCCCTTGCCTGTGATTCCCAACTTTCTGCCTGGCTTTATATTTTTTTCAAGCAGGCAAACCCGCAGACCTCTTTGAGCGGCGGTGCCGGCCGCGATCATCCCGGCGGCCCCCGAACCGATTACTAAAACATCAAAGTTCAATTTGAGCTGCCATCCACCTTTTCATAGACACCGTAAGCATCCCAGATATCCTCCAGATTCTGAAAGATTTTTTTCGATTCTTCGGATTTTTTCAACGAAGTCGCCACAATCAGCGCGTTGATCAGACTGAGCGGCGCACAGAGCGAATCGACAATGGAGGCTATTTCGCTCTTCGCCAGCAAAATACAGTCGGAGCTCTTTGCAATGGGCGATGCGGAACTGTCTGTAATGGCAATGACTTTTGCTTTTCGGTCATGGGCAAACTTCATCGCCTTGGCAATTTTTCTTGAGTAACGGGGAAAACTGATGCCAATGACGGCATCTCTGTTGTCAATGCGGATCATTTGTTCGAAAATTTCCCCTTCGCTGGTAGACTGCACCAGCAAAACGTTTTCAAACAGCAGATTAAAATAATAAGAAAGGAAAGTTCCGAGCGCCAGCGCACTTCTTGCCGCCAAAATATAAATTTTTCTGGAAGCGACAATGGCATCGACGGCTTTATAAAAATTTTCGTGATTGGTCTCTTCCATCGTGCGGCGAATCACGTCGATATCTTGATTAAAGACAAAATCCAGCACATCTGAATCACCGATGCGGTCCATCGTCACTTCCATGCGTTGAAAAGAAGTCAGTTTATTCCGGATCATTTCCTGAATTGCCTGCTGAAGCTGCGGGTACCCCGAATACCCGATCTGCGTGGCAAAACGCACCACGGTCGATTCGCTGACCCCGACGGTGGCCCCTAACTTTGACGCCGTCATAAAAGCGACTTTGTCGTAATGCTCTTCAATGTAAGCTGCGATCCTCTTTTGGCCTTTTGAAAAGCTGTCCATTTTATTCTGGATTCTCACAGCTAGCAAATTGTCCATTTTCATTCCGCCTTTTCTCCGCGCGCTTCCCCTTTGGAACGGCCTGCGCGGTATTGCCGAACCCGGAATATTCCCGTACAAAAAAGATTGACCGGATATCAATATTTCCGTGCCCGTTTTTATTTTAATTCCGCAACTGCTAAAAATCAAGTGTGAACTTACCGCTCATGCAGGATGATGGGCCTGCTATTTCATAGAAAGCCACTTTTTTAGCAGAGGGTGTAATCGATTGTAATATTCGATGACTAAAAGAGATATCGCATAATCATAAACCAGAAAGACGAAATTTCCGGCCAGCAACGACAGCCACAGAACATGGGAGCCGAAAATCAGGAAACTGTCCATCGGAACTCCGAGAAATTTTACCGAAAACCAGAAGCCAAACACCACTGCCGCATTAAACACAGCCAGCTTTGCCGCGGCCCGAATCCACCGCAGGTGCAGATGGCCTTCTAAAACAGCCTTGAGAATCGGGTAATAGCCAAAAAACAGGATAAAACACAAAACAGCCTCCTTGTCCGCCGCCAACACGACGGAGAGGACAGACTGCACCGCATACACGCTCAATGCCCATTTTGTTCCGGCCTCAGCCACCACGAAAATCGAAAGAATTCCGGCAAAAGCCGGCAGCACATAGGTTCCGATCGGGACGAAACCCGTTAAAAACATAATGGCTGTTCCAAGCGCGGCAGTCATGGAACAGAAAGCCAAACGAAGACTATGATTCAAACAAAATCCCCTCCGGCGCAAAAAGTTTTGTCAGCAACACGGATAGATATTCCCTCCAAAGCAGTTGCAGCACATGTTGGCTAGGCAGAGAGAGGTGCACAAGTCGCAGCCGCCTACTCCGCCGTACTGCGGAACATTCGGGTTGTAGCCCCCAAACATGCCGTTGCGCTGATTCGTCACTTGATTCAATGCGGCGCGGTACTCCCCATTGGAGGGATCCATACGACAGGCTGCGGCAAAATCGTTATAGGCCTCGTCCAACCATCCGCGGCTGAAAAGCACGGTTCCCTTCAAGAAATACCACTCGGCGTTTCTCCTTTCGATTGGAACTCCGTCCAAAATCTGTTCGGCATCCGCAATTCTGCCCGCATTGATCAGGCTGCGCACATCGTAAAACTCTGTGTTTTGGGCCGAATATCCATTGGAGTTGGCATAGCCGCCCTGCGGGCCTCTTTTTCTCTGCTTGCGTTCCTTGGTGATCTGGTCGTATGCCTCGTTGACCTCTTTCATTTTTTCCCCGGCAAGGTCAGCCAAAGGACTGTCTGCATAATTGTCCGGATGGTACTTTTTGGCAAGCTTCCGATAGGCAGTTTTCACTTCCTCATCTGTCGCATTCGGTGACACTCCAAGGACTCTGTAAGGATCAGACATTCGTTTTCTCCCTCTTAAACAATAGTTCCTTTTGCATCTGAGGCAGCCCCAGAAAAACAACATTCCGGACAATCGGTCCCAAGAGGTTCGTCTCCATCAGATTAGAAGCCGCATCTAACTGCGACAGCGTTTGGTTCAAAATCTCGTTGGCAAAAGTTTTTGCTTCCCGGATCTTGTCCCATTTGCTCGTAACGTTCAAACGGAACCGAACAGTAAGCGGGTTAAAAGTCCCCTTCTTAAGATCATCCTGCAAATCGTCTGCCGCATCGATAAAATAAACCCAGCGGCCCAGATAGTAGCCAAACCGGTTCAGCACGCGCGATCTGGGAGATGAAAGTTCCTCTCCAGATGAAAGTTCCATGATTTGTTCCAGCATGTGCGCCGTCGGTTCCGCACAACGGTCCAGACTCGGCGACTCGCTCTTTTCGACTTTGCGCTGTTCCTTCATCGCTTCGGAAACGATTTGTCCCATCTGCGGGTAATCGTCGGCGGCTTTGCGGTAAGCGTGTCTGACGATCGGCAAAACAAGAATGTGAAGAAATCTTTTGATCGTTTTGGAATCATGGATATCATCTATCAGTTTATGGTATAGTAAGATGACAGTTAAAGCGGACGCTTGGCGGAATTCCATCCCATTTTCTTTGCAAAACAGACATCTTTTCAAGGGGTTGACCACACACTTTCCCTTTTGAAAACTGGGAAACGGCTTTGTACTGGCCGAGATGAGAACAAGCGCATAAAAGGTGCAGTCATAATTCAGGGCGAGCCTCGCCGCCATGCCATATTCTTTTCCGAGGCTCTTGCAAAGGGAGCAGTAGATTCCGTTGTATTCTTCAAATTCCCGTACAAGAAGTTCCGATTTCTGCGGTTTCACATAGCCAAACAAAAAAATCATCCTTCATTAAACTGAAATCGCATCCATGCATCAATTATAAATTTATATTTATTTTACTCTACCCTGCACGAATATTTAATTAACATTGTGTAAATTTTCTAAGCCGATCGAGAAAATCTATACTCATATGATTCTCATTTTATAAAAAAGAGAAATAACATTGTATTTTTGATAGGTCCATCGTATAATAAAACTAATATTAACCTAAAAAACTAGAGAAACAGGTGGTAGCAAATTTGAAGTTATGTGATATCGACGTCATCAGACTGCTGGAACTGCTGAAAAAATCGAAAGGGAATATCTTTCTGGTGACGGAGGATGGAAACAAACTGAATCTGAAAAGCAGGCTGTGTCAACTTTACGGAGTGCGCACGCTGTTGGAAAAAACGAAAAATTCGACAGCATCCGCAGAACTAAGTGTGGAAAATCCAGAGGATGAACTCATGTTTATCAATTACATGATGAGTAAATAGAAAACAAACCAGCGCCGCTGTGAAACAAACAGCGGCGCTTTTGTTTAGCAGTCAATAGGCAGCGCTCAGCGGATTCAGAACACCATAGGCTTTATTTTCTATATCATCAATAAACCGGGTTGCCTTCCCCGCGCCTGCGGCAACGCATTTTTGCGGTTCTTCCGCAATATGCACAGGCATTTTTGCCTTTTTGGAGATGAGGCTGTCAAAGCCGAACAACTGGGCCGAGCCACCCGTCAGGATCATCCCGTCGGAATAAACATCGCCCATCAGCTCCGGCGGGGTTTTCTCCAGCATTTCCTGAATGACAAGGATAATCTGCATCACATGGTCAATCAGCGCTTCTAAAATCTCGTCGCTTGTAATGTCGGCCCACTGTGGCAGACCCGTCATGGCATTGCGTCCTTTCACCCGGAACGTGGAAACATCTTTTTGCGGGTAGACACAGCCGATGGCCAATTTGGCATTTTCAGCCATACGGCGCCCGATCAGAAGATTATATTTTTTTTTGATATATTTTATAATCGCCTCATCGAACGCATTTCCCGCAATTTTAATGGAGCGGGAAATTGCGATACCGCTGAGCGACAGAACCGCCATATCCGTCGTGCCGCCGCCGATGTCAACGACCAGAGTCCCGTGCGGCTGTGAGATATCGACTCCCGCCCCCAGCGCCGCTGCCACAGGCTCTTCAATCAGGCAAA
>DHDF01000063.1:7627-8176 GCA_002399225.1 bacterium UBA4883 | reverse complement strand
TATATATATAAAAAAATTTCGTATAAATTTTTGTATCGAGATTTCATAGAATTTTCCTGTTGACTTGCAAGGGCTTGCAGCGTAGAATAGTTATCGATAGAGACCAAAGAAATGAATCGTAAGGAGAGCATTTCGATGCAAGACGAATACGGCCCCGATATTCTGACTTTGGTGGATGACGAAGGCGACGAGCATGAATTTGAAGTTCTCGATGTCATCGACGGTGACGAGGGATGCTTCTACGCTCTGCTTCCCGTTTTCAGCGATCCGCAGGAAAAAGTCGACGCCCAAGGGACTTATTACATTTTTGAGTCCATTGAAGAGGATGGAGAGCAGCAGCTTGCTGAAGTGGAAGATCAGGCCCTTCTGGACCGTCTTGCAGAGCAGTTTGAAACCCGCTTCGAAGATCTGTACGGCGACGAAGAAGACGATGCCTGTGACGATGATGATCCTTCGGATGAGGAAGATTCAAGCGAAGACTGATCTCCTAGTTTAATAACTCCTGCCTGGTGCGCGGATTGGTGCGGAAATAACCCTACAATATTGAAT
>DHDF01000063.1:2188-7436 GCA_002399225.1 bacterium UBA4883 | reverse complement strand
GCCGGACGAAGGGAGTGCGAAACCGTTGGGCGGGCACCCACCTGCTACTGGTAGCAGGTTATTCAGCACGTACGGCCAGGCGGGTCTTTTTTATTTTGTTCTCAATGCTCCCGAAAGGGAGCTTTTTCTTTTTTACAGACGGCAGAAGCTTTCGGCAGGTGGACAAAACTGCCAAATCAAAGTATAATGTTGGCGGAATGATTCCAAACGGAAAATTGATTCCTCATGAAAGGAGTTCCACCTAAAAATGAGCAATTATAAAATTATTACGGACGCCAACTCCGATTTGACCCAAGAGCAAGTGGAGAAGCTCGGGATTGCCGTCATTCCTATGAGCTTTACCATCGGGAAAGACTCCCTGCTGGATTACCCGGATGAGCATGAGCTTCCTTCAACGGAATTTTACCGCCGGCTTTCCGCGGGAGAAAGCGCTACCACGAACCAGATCAGCACGGTTACCTTCCTCGAAACCTTTGAGCCGTTTCTTGCCGCCGGGCAGGACGTTCTCTACCTCGGCTTTTCTTCCGGCCTGAGCGGCACTTACAACAACGCGGTACTCGCGGCAAAAGAGCTTTCGGGAAAATATCCGCAGCGCAAAATTTTCGCCGTGGATACGCTGGCGGCCTCCATGGGGGAAGGGCTGCTGGTTTATCACGCTGTCATGAAGCAGCGGGCCGGCGCTTCAATTGAAGAAGTCAAAGAATGGATGGAGCAAAACCGCAACCGGATGCACCACTGGTTCACAGTGGATGACCTGAACCACCTCAAACGCGGCGGCCGGATTTCCGGTGCTTCCGCCATGGTCGGCACCATGCTCGGCATCAAGCCCGTCCTTCATTTTGACGACCAAGGGCACATCATCCTGATGGAAAAAATCCGCGGCCGCCGTCAGTCACTGGACGCAATGATCAACCACATGGCCAAAACTTCCATTGAGCCGGAAAAACAGATGATCTTTGTCAGCCACAGCAATTCCCCGGAAGGCTGCGCTTATGTTGCAGAGCAGATCAAAAAGAGGTTCGGCGTCAGGCAGGTCGAAACCGGGCCCATCGGGCCTGTCATCGGTTCGCACACCGGGCTCGGCACCGTCGCCCTGTTCTACCTGGGGCAGGACCGCGAAACCAAAGAATAATACATGGCTATGCTCATAAAAAAGCAATTTTAAGCTGTAAGGCCTTTAAGCTTTACAGCTTTTCTTCTGCCTGTTTCAAACTTTTCTAACAAATGCCGGCATAAAACCTGTCCGCTCTGAAAGGCCGAGATCAGCATAAGGATACCCCGCACCGCACGCCGGACGAAAAGACGGCAACAGTAAAAGGCTTCCCCCGCCCGCTTTGGGCATCAGGGAAGCCTTTCTTCCGTCCGTTGGTTCTTCCGGTACCGGAGGTAATCCTGCAAAATAACGGTCGCCGCAACGGCGTCAATGACCGCTTTTCTCTTTTTTCCGCGCGTGTCGGTCTCATTGAGGTAGCCGTGCGCGGTGATGGTGGTTCCCCTTTCATCCCACAGAACGACCGGGAGCGAAACCAGCGTCTTCAGCAAAGCGGCAAAGGCGCGCGCCCCCTTGGCGCTTTCTCCTTCCGAGCCGTCCATATTGCGCGGCAGCCCGACGACAATTTCCCGCACGGCAAGGGTATCCGCCTCTTTTGCGACCGTTTTGGCCAGTCTGTTTCTGTCGCGTTCCACGACCACGCGGACGGGCGAGGCGAGGACCTCGCCTGCGTCGCAGACAGCGAGGCCGGTGCGCGCCCCTCCGAGATCGACGGCAAGAATTTTCACGGTGCAACCGCCTCTGCATCCGAAAGATCCGCGCCGTCCCGGCGGTAAACGGAAAGTTCCGACGGAAGATGGGAATCGTCGTTCATCCTGACGACATGCGCCCGCAGACCATCGTCAAAATCCACCACGCTGACCGCCGTGTTGTCACACCAGCCGATTTCGCCGATCCGGTTGACCGGCCAGCCCAGCGCATGGCAGAGCAAGTTGCGGATCGCGCATCCATGCGACACCACGCAGACGGTCGTTTCCCGGTTGGCCCCCGCGATCTCCATGGCAGCCGCCCAAACCCGATCATACACTTCTTTCATCGATTCACCGCCTTCGGCGCGGAATTGTCCCGGCGATTCGTTCCAGATTTTCACCATGGGAGAGTTTTCCCGTTCAATTTCTTCCCAAGGATGCCCTTCCCAGGAACCGATGTCGATTTCCGACAGGCGCGGGTCGATCTGAATTGGGAGATGATGATATTGGTTGATCGCCTGAGCTGTCTTAAACGCACGCTTGAGCGGGCTGGAGTAGATTGATGCAAACGACTCGTTGCGCAGGCGAAGCGAGACAAGTTCCAGCTGAACCGCACTGTTCCCACTGATGTCGCAGTCCGTGCGTCCCTGTAAAATGCCTTTTGTATTGCCTTCCGCCTCACAGTGACGGACAAAAATCAATCTTGTCAAATTCATTACCTCCGTTTTCTTGAGCATGAAGAAAAGCGAACCGGCCTGCGGTCCGGCTTTTTTATCGCCGCACCAATCGGATCTTTCCGGTTTTTGCAACGATGGCATCACGCATCCGTTCCGCTTCCGCCGCCGCGGCTTTTGCGTAATCCTCGGGTGCCGCATTCTGCTTCTGCCAGGCACAGAGAATCGAGCGGGAAGCGTTCACGACCGCACCGCCGCCGTTTGAATCAAACGCCGGCGCAACGTCCTCCGGGCCGCCGCCCTGCGCCCCGTAGCCCGGCACCAAGAAGAAGGTCCGCGTCAGCATCTCCCGCAGCTCTTTGAGCTGTGCGGGCCAGGTGGCTCCAACCACCGCACCCACGCCGGAATAGCCGTATTTTCCGGGAAGATTTTTCCCCCACTCCTCGCAGTACTGCCCCATCACCTCATAGAGAGACTCGCTGCCTTCCAAAGTCTGATTCTGAATCTCATCGGAGGACTGATTGGAAGTTTTGACCAGGACAAAGATCCCTTTGTCCTCCGCATGGCAGACATCAAGAAGCGGCCGGATTCCATCGGAGCCAAGGTATCCGTTGACCGTCAGGGCGTCGCTGCCAAACGCTTCTTCCGATTTTCCCGCAATATTGGTTTTGCCGAGATACGCCGCAGCATAGGCCTGCATGGTGCTGCCGATGTCATTCCGCTTGCCGTCCGTGATGACAAACAAGCCCTTGCCCTTTGCATAGGCAATCGTGTCATGCAGGGCCCTCATCCCCGGCCAGCCATACATCTCATAATAAGCGCACTGTGGTTTGACGGCCGGCACAATGCCGCACAGGGCGTCGATCAAGCCCCTATTGAACTCCAAAATTGCCTCCGCGGCCCCTTCCAGCGTTTTTCCATACCGGGCAAACGCCTTTTCCCGGATAAAATCCGGGATATATTCCAGCTTGGGGTCAAGCCCCGCCACCGTTGGGTTTTGCTTGTTTGCGATTGCTTCGATCAATCGATCCAGCGCCATCTTCGATGTCCTCCTTGCTGATTGAATTTTTGAAAGCGGCCCCTGTCTTACGGCAAAAGCAGATAAGCGGAAAGTGCCAGCAGTTCCCGCGCCCAGCAGGCCGAAAAGATATACCAGGGTGTGCGGGCCGGTACCGCCCGCGCCGTTACCTCAAATCCGCGCGCAATGGAACAGGCGCGGTACTCGTGGTATTCGTCGGTTACAAGCGCAAGAGTCCGGTTCAGGCCATTCTGGTCGATCACCACCAGCGCATTTCCGATATTCTCCTTTGTAGAAACAGAGCGATTTTCCAAATAGATGCGGGAAGAGTCGATCCCAAGGCTGACAAGCCCTTCGCGGATCACTTCCGCCTCCGTCCGGTTCTCACACCGGCCCCGCCCGCCGCAGGCGACGCACGCTGCTTTCGGATGTTTCTTCAGGTACTCCGACGCAGTCAGAATCCGTACCCGCAGGTCTGCACTCGGGGCGTCGCCGCTCACCTTGCTGCCCAGCACCAGCACGGTTGCCGTTTCCGGCGGAGCCGCCGTTGCGCCGGAAATCATCAGCCCCGTCAGCACCGCCGCCCAGGCAAGGCCGGCGCAGAACAGCACCAGAATTGCCCGCACGCCGTTGCGGACTCCGCGGTGTTTCCGCGCTGCGGCGCGGATCTTTCCGGAAAACAGGACGCCCAGCAAAATCAGCAGGCAGACTGCAATACCGAACTCATTCCCGATGTTCAGCACATTCCAGTGGATCGGCCCAAGAAACCAAAGAAGACCTGCGGCGGCGAGAATCCCCAGGGCCCAGAGCGCTGCACGTCCGAGATTTTTCAATTGTGATCATCTCCCATTTATTATAGCATAAATCTATTTTGGTTCAAACCGGCATATGGAAAAAGCGCTTCCCGCCGCGCGCACAGCCTGGATTGGGACTGCGGGCAGAAGTCATTTTTTCCGCTTGAAGCAGCAGGATCCGCGCTCTTTCTTCCGTAAAGGGCCGCCGCTTTTCAGTCCTTTCTCCGGTCGAAAACGGCGGCGTTTTGCCGGACGGTGTCGTCTGTCCCGCCAAAATGGGACTGCCTCCCGTGCCTGGGAAACAGCCCCCTCTTCTCTATTTTCTATCCGGTTTTCTTGAAACAGCAGAGCCGAAACCACCTGCGCATCACGCGCAGCAGGCGGCAAATCAGCCTGTGGATCCATTCGCCTAAAACAGAAATGGCATGGAAAAAACAGGCGCTTAAGCAAATCGCCAGGAAAAGGATCCCTCCGAATTGAAGTCCTTCCATCAGAATTTCCAAAAAGCGACCACCTCCCAAGTTGCTTTTGTCAGCGGCCGGCCTCCTGCCGGGCCGGGTAGAAAAAGCGGATGCCTTCCAAAGGAAAACATCCGTGCAGTTTCTATAAAAAAATTAGAGAAGTTCGATAATTGCCATTTCGGCTGCGTCCCCGCGGCGGGGTCCGAGTTTTGTGATGCGCGTGTAGCCGCCGCTACGGTCGGCATATTTCGGCGCGATCTCGGCAAACAGCTTATGCGCAACGTCTTTTTTCGTGATAAAGCCGTCGATAAGGCGCTTATGGGCAAGAGTATCTTCTTTCGCAATGGTGATCATTTTTTCCGTCATGGAACGGACTTCCTTGGCGCGGGTCACCGTTGTCTCGATTTTGCCTTTTTCCAAAAGGAAGGTCACCATCGCCCTGAGCATGGCCGTTCTTTGGTCGGTGGTTCTTCCGAGCTTTCTGGTCCCGGGCATCGATCTATCACTCCTTTACCTTTAAAGGTTCCGCAAAGACTACTCGTCGTCCTTGCGCAGATTGAA
>DHDF01000063.1:1706-1840 GCA_002399225.1 bacterium UBA4883 | reverse complement strand
ATGATCTCGGTGTTGCTGCCCTTATCGGACAGGTCAACAAACAGATTCAGGTGTTCGGTCAGCACTTTCGCAGCAAGGGAAACCGCCTCCTGGGCACCGATCACGCCGTTGGTCCAGACTTCAAGCGTCAGCTT
>DHDF01000063.1:1241-1423 GCA_002399225.1 bacterium UBA4883 | reverse complement strand
ACCGGCAGCACGCCGATCACGCTGGCATTCATGTTTTGTTTGTTCCGCTCCGCGGAAACATAGCCGCGCCCTTTGTCCAAAGTGAGTTCCATGTACAGTTTGGCATCGTCCCCCAGCGTTGCAATGTGCATATCCGGGTTGAGGAGCTCCACCTCGCTGTCGCACTTGATTGAGTCGGCCGT
>DHDF01000063.1:0-1070 GCA_002399225.1 bacterium UBA4883 | reverse complement strand
GTCGCAGTGCAGCTTTGCCGTCAGCCCCTTGATATTCAGGATGATTTCGGTCACATCCTCTTTCACACCGGGAATTGTGGAAAATTCATGCAGGACACCGTCGATTTTGATCGACGTGACCGCAACGCCCGGTAAAGACGACAGCAGCACGCGCCGAAGACTGTTCCCCAGCGTGGTGCCGAACCCGCGTTCCAGGGGCTCGACAATGAACTTGCCATAGGTGCCGTCACCCGACAATACATTCGTTTCAATTTTAGGCTTCTCAATCTCGATCATTAGCGACCCTCCTTGACCTGTAGCGGATCAAAATATCTGCCGTGATGGCTCCTGCGCTGCAGAATGTGTTACTTGGAGTACAACTCAACAATGAGAGTCTCGTCAACTGAAAGGTCAATCTCATCCCGCGTGGGCAGCGCGAGGATCTTGCCTTCCAGAGTTTCGCGGTTTACCTCGAGCCACTTGGGCACGGGGCGGGAGGCATTCTGTTCGAGAACCGCTTTAATCTTCTCGCTCTTGCGGCTCTTGTCCCGAATGGAAACCATATCCCCCGGCTTTACAAGGAAAGAAGGAATATCCACGCGCCCGCCGTTTACGGTGAAATGCCCGTGAACAACAAGCTGGCGGGCTTCCGCCCTGGAATTGGCCCAGCCGAGGCGATAAACGACGTTGTCCAGCCTGCGCTCCAGCAGAATGAGCAGTTCTTCGCCTGTTTTTCCTTCTTTTTTCGTAGCCATTTCGTAATATTTTAAAAATTGCGATTCCAGCACGCCATAATAGCGTTTTGCAGTCTGTTTTGCGCGCAGCTGAAGACCGTACTCAGAGGTTTTTTTACGGCCCTGGCCATGCTGGCCCGGCGCATACGCCCTGCGCGTCACTGCGCATTTATCCGTGTAGCACCTCGAACCTTTGAGAAAGAGCTTCTGGCCCTCTCTGCGGCAGAGTTTGCAGACGGAATCTGTATATCTTGCCATCTTTTGGTTGCACCTCCTAAAAATCGGTTACACGCGTCTTCTTTTCGGCGGACGGCATCCGTTGTGGGGAATCGGCGTAACGTCCTTGATCATGCTGAC
>DHDF01000003.1 GCA_002399225.1 bacterium UBA4883 | reverse complement strand
ATGATGATGACGATCGCGCTGCGGTTTGTGCCGACTCTGCTGGAGGAGACCGACAAGATCATGAACGCGCAGAAGGCCCGGGGCGCGGATTTGGAAAGCGGCGGATTCATGCAGCGGGTCAAATCGCTGATCCCGATTCTGATCCCGCTGTTTGTCTCGTCGTTCCGGCGGGCATATGACCTGGCGATGGCGATGGAATGCCGCTGCTACCACGGCGGGGAAGGGCGCACCAAAATGAAACAGCTTCACATGTCCGGCCTGGATGCTGCGGCCGCCGCCGGTTCCGCCCTGTTCTGCGTGGGGGTGCTGGTTTGCGCCTTCCGCTTTCCGGCCGCTTTGCGATAAAGGAAAGGAGAAGTTCATGAGAAACCTACTGCTTACCCTCTGCTTTGACGGGGCAGACTACCATGGCTGGCAGATTCAGCAGAACGCCGTTTCCATTCAGCAGGTTTTTCAGCAGGCTTTGGGGCGGGTCCTGGGAAGTCAGCCGGAGATCAAGGCCTGCAGCAGGACCGATGCGTTCGTTCATGCCCGCAAATTCTGCGTCAGCCTTCGTACGGACCGCGCAATCCCGTGCGAGCGGCTGACCGGCGCGCTGAACCATTTCCTTCCGGACGATATCGCCGTGCTTTCCTGCCGGGAGGTCCCGGAAGAGTTTCACGCGCGGTATTCCTGCCTCGGCAAGGAATATGAATACCTGATCTGGAATGAAAAGATCCGGAATCCTTTTTTGAACGGAAGGGCGCTGCATTACTGGTACCCGCTGGATTTGCCCCGGCTGAACCGGGCCGCCGCCTGTCTGACCGGGTCCCACGACTTTACCTCTTTCTGCGCCGTGGATGCCCGGGAGCGCGGTAATCTGACGCGCACGGTGACCGAGGCAAGATGGATGCGGAACGGCGGAAAAGTCAGCTTTTTTGTAACGGCAGACGGATTTTTGTATCATATGGTCCGCATTCTGGTCGGCACCATGCTCCGGGTGGCGGAGGGAAAGCTGGTGCCGGAGGACATGAAACGGATTCTTGCGGCGCGCGACCGCAAGGCGGCGGGGCCCACCGCCCCACCTCAGGGACTGTATCTGAACAAGGTCTTTTATAAGGACGTGAAGCTCAATGTCTGAAAACGGGCGGCGCTACGATACTTCGGAATTTGACATGACAAGGGATCATCCCCCGAAAGCGGGTAGGCGGCCGCCTATTTTCGGGGAGCGTACGGTTCCGCGCTGGGTTTACCGGATTGCCCTGATCCTGTTTCTGTGCATCCTTGGGACTCTCGGGTGGATGAACAGGGAAAATCTTACCCCGGCCAATGTTCTGGAGTGGGTGCAGACGAAAGTGGTCGGCATGGGTATGGGCGACGGATACCCTCATTCCATTGCCGGCACCTCCGTTCAGCCGCAGAATTTTCTTGCCGTCGATAAAAATCTCTGCTTTGCGAGCGACACCTCGCTCACCCTGCTGAATTCCACAGCAAAAGAGCTGGTTTCCCGTCAGCACAGTTTCAGCGACCCGGTCCTCCGGTTTAACGGAAACCGGATGCTGCTGTATAATCTCGGCGGAAGAGGCTATCAGCTGGAAGGCTTCAATCAGACGTTTCAAAAGGCCAGCCTGAGCCAGAATATCATTTCCGGCGCGCTGGACCGCCAAGGCGGGTATGCGCTGCTGACCGAAGCCGAGGGGTACTGCGGGGAACTGACCGCCTACACCTCGGACGGCCGTGAACAGTCCCATTACTGGTTCTCAGACTATTACCCGACAGCGATCGCCCTGAATCCGAAAGGAAATATGGCGGCTGTTACCGGAGTCAACGTGGCAAATGGGGCTGTGAAGTCGGTCATCTACCTGCTGAATCTCAACAGCACCAAGACACAGCAGCCGTTTGCGGTGTATGAAGGAAATCTTCTGTTTGCCGTTTCGTGGGACGGAGACAATTCCGTGACTGCATTCGGGGATCGGGCTGCCGAGTTCCTTGATGTGGGCCGCCGCTCGAAAGCTGAATTCAGCTATGCCGGCAAACGTCTGACGGCTTACAGTTCTTCCGACGGCCTGGCGGCGGTAGGGCTGTTGCCCTATGAGGGTTCTGCAAATTCCAGTTTGGTGCTTCTCAGCCATTCCGGGCAGGAAATTCTTTCCCCGTCTTTGCAGGGAACGATCCGCTCCGTTTCCGCTTTTGGTTCCGCAGTGGCCGCTCTGTGCGGCCCAAAGGTTTATTTTTACACCTCGTCCCCCGCCGGCTCCGCCGGCAACCGGGATGCGGGCAGCGATGCGAAAGCAGTTGCCATACGGGACGAAACTTCCGCTTATGTGCTTGGGGTTTCGGAAGTCCGGATGGTTTCCGACCGTTAAACGGCTTGTGCAAACGGCTGTTTTGTGATATATTGCTTTGTATGCGGATAAATTGGTGTGCTTATTTCCTTTCAGGGAGGCAAAAAGTGGGGACCTTTTACGACCTTGTGCTGCTTGGTATCCTTTTGGTCTTTATTGTTTTCGGTTTTCGCCGGGGGATTGTCCGGTCGTTCGTTGAACTTGCCGGTTTCCTGGCATCCCTCGTTTTTTCCATACGCCTTTCGGGGCGGTTTGCCGCCGCCGCGTCCCCGTATGTTGCTAAAATACTGCCGTCTTTCCACCCCGGCCGGGCGATGAACAAAGCTTTGGCGGTGATTATCCTGTTTGTCATCATGGAGATTCTGGTTCATCTGATTGCCTCTGCTGCCGACCATCTTTTCCGGCTTCCGGTTCTGCGTCAGGTCAATGCGCTGCTGGGAGGCGTGTTTGGGCTGGTCAAGGGAGTGGCCGTTGTGTTTGTCATTTGCGCCTTAACGCGCCTTGCGGTCCCTGCCGGCGCCGCCGCCAAGCCTGCCTGGAAAGGAATTGGAAGCTCTAAAATTTTTCAGTACACGGAACAGAAAAATCCGGTTGATTCATTGTTTCGAGCCAATATTTTGAATGGGGTAAACTGGGATGCAGACGAGAAACAAAAACTTTAATGTGCCCAATACGCTGACCATTTTGAGGATTGCGCTGATTATTCCTTTCGTAATTTATTACGAGGAAGACCGAGTCCTGAAAGCAGCCGCGATTTTAATTCTTTCCGGCCTGACCGACATGCTGGACGGCCTGATCGCGCGCAAGTGCCACCAGGGCACGGAACTTGGAGAGATGTTGGATCCGCTTTCCGACAAGCTGACACAGGGTTCGATAGCAATTTGCCTTGCGGTCAAACAGCCGATTCTCATTCCGTTTCTGATGGTTTTTATCGTGAAGGAATCCCTGATGGTTGCCGGGGGGATCTTTCTCATCAGCAAGAAGCGAAAGCGCCCCGGCGGCTCCATGTGGTATGGAAAGATCGCAACCGTCCTGTTCTATCTTTCTTTCGGGGCCATTGTGCTGCTGAAGGGAGTCTGGGGAATCGAAAACCTGACCGTGTCGGTCACTCTGCTTTCCATCACTGCGGCGTTCATGATTTATGCGTTTGTGCGGTACGCAAAGATCTACTTCAAAATTATGCGTTCCGACGATCCGAAGTATCGGATTGATATCGACGAGGTTATGGATAAAAAGAGACACGGATAAAAACTTGTAATTCCGTTATTTTATGGTATCATATAGAATGATAAAGAAAAGAAGTGAGCTGAAATGATCATGTGTTCCAAATGCCATAAAAGGCCGGCAGTTGTCTTTCTCACACCGTCGAACGACCTGGGAGAAAGTCGCGGCCTCTGCCTGATTTGCGCAAAGGAACTCGGCATAAAGCCGGTAAATGATTTGCTGGATCAGATGGGAATTACCGATGAACAGATGGAGGCAATGGAATCTGAATTGGGTGAAATGATAAATGAGAATCAACAGAATCCCAATGCGGAAGAAAACAATGCTGACAATAATCCCCTGAGCGGTTTTGTGCCCGGAGGAGCAGCGACGTTTCCGTTCATTCAGAATATTTTTCCGGGCGGCGCAAACAGTCCGGAACAGGTTCAGAACGGGGAGTCTTCTTCTAAGAAAACTCCGAAAGAAAAACATAAGACGAAGCGCAAACACCTGGATGCCTACTGTACCAATTTGACGGCAAAAGCCAAGGCAAAACAGATTGATGCCGTCATCGGCAGAGAAAAGGAAATCGCGCGTGTCATTCAAATTCTCAGCCGCAGGACCAAAAATAACCCCTGCCTGATCGGAGAGCCCGGTGTGGGAAAAACGGCGGTGGCGGAGGGCCTTGCCCTGCGGATCGCCAACGGGAATGTTCCCAATTCCCTGCGCAAAAAGGAGATCCACCTGCTTGACCTGACGGCTCTGGTTGCTGGCACGCAGTTCCGTGGGCAGTTTGAAAGCAGAATCAAGGGCCTTCTGGAAGAGGTTAAAACGGAAGGCAATATTATCCTGTTTATCGATGAGGTGCATAACCTGGTTGGCACAGGGGATGCGGAAGGCTCGATGAATGCCGCAAACATTCTGAAACCGGCGCTTTCCCGCGGAGAGATTCAGGTTATCGGCGCCACTACTTTTGATGAATACCGTAAATATATTGAAAAAGATGCCGCCTTGGAACGCCGCTTTCAGCCGGTGACCATTGCGGAGCCGTCCATCCCGGCAACGGTGGAGATCCTCAACGGCATTAAACCCTACTATGAAAAGTTTCACCGAGTACACGTGCCGGCCCCGATCGTCCGGAAAATTGTCACCTTGTCAGAACGCTATATCAACGATCGCTTTCTGCCGGACAAAGCCATTGACCTTTTGGATGAGTCTTGCGCCTGTGCAGCGCTGAGGAACGCTTCGATGGAGCAGTATGACAGAAATACCGACCAGCTGGAGGCGCTTCACGACCGGGAAGAGGAGATGACAGCCGACAGCACGGAGCCGGATTATCAAAAGCTGGCTGAAATCCGCACGAATATTTCCCGGTTGCAGCTGAAAGAAAAAGAGCTTGCTCCGACGGCGCTCGGCTCCAACATTGAAGAAAAGGATGTCGCGCGGGTCATAGAACTCTGGACGGGGATCCCCGCAAGCCGGATTCAGGAAAATGAAATGAAGAAGCTTGCAGGACTGGAACAGGTTCTCAACGGCAGGATCATTGGTCAGCAGGAAGCGGTAGCCGCCGTATCGGCCGCAATCCGCCGTAGCCGGGTGCAGATCAGCCCGCGCCGCAGACCTGCTTCGTTCATTTTTGTCGGCCCCACGGGAGTCGGCAAAACCGAACTGGTCAAAGTCCTTTCCAAGGAATTATTTGATACCCCGGAAACTCTGATTCGTCTCGATATGTCAGAATTTATGGAAAAACATTCCGTTTCCCGCATTATCGGGTCGCCCCCGGGCTATGTGGGCTACGATGAAGCCGGGCAGGTGACTGAAAAGGTCCGCCGCCGCCCCTATTCTGTCATTTTATTCGATGAAATCGAAAAGGCTCATCCGGATGTCATGAACATTCTTCTTCAGATTTTGGATGAGGGCCATATTACCGATGCCCATGGGCGAAATGTCAATTTTGAAAACACCGTGATTGTCATGACCTCCAATGCCGGCAGCGACAGAAAAGAAGGAACCCTGGGGTTTGCCCGCAGCGACACCGATATGGGCCGAGAGCGGGCGCTGAAGGCCCTCTCGGATTTTCTGAGGCCGGAATTCCTCAGCCGCGTGGATGAGATTGTTGTTTTCCGCCAGCTGACGGAAGATGATTTTGAAAAAATTGCCCATTTGATGCTTGATGAATATGTTGCCACTTTAAAAGAGCGCGGTACTCGGTTTATTTATGATGAAAAAGCGACGCAGTGGCTTGCAAGACATGCAATCGGGGGAAAAAGTGGCGCGAGGGATCTGCGCAATTTGATCCGCCGTGAGGTGGAAGACAGAATTGCTTCGACTTTAGTGGAAAGCGGAAGCGATTCTCTGACCGGGATCGCAGTGACTGCGGATGATAAAACGGGGATTCAACTGCAAGTTCTACAATAAACGGGTAAAAATAAAAAGAAAAAGGCGGAGATTTGTAATTTTTTATTGACAACTGCCACTGAGTCGTGCTATAATAATAGCCGTCGCTGAAATGCGAGTGTAGTTCAGTGGTA
>DHDF01000113.1:6996-7229 GCA_002399225.1 bacterium UBA4883 | reverse complement strand
TTTGACATGTTTTTCCGCGAGCTGCCCGACAACGGCGGTTTCGCCATTATGGCCGGCGTCCAGCAGCTGATCGAGTACTTGGAAAACCTGAACTTCACGGGGGACGACATCGGCTATCTGCGCAGCTGTAAAATTTTCAACGAGGATTTTCTGCAGTACCTGGCCCATTTTCATTTCGCCTGTGATGTCTGGACGGTGCCGGAAGGGATGCCGATCTTCCCGGGGGAGCCGAT
>DHDF01000113.1:4799-6744 GCA_002399225.1 bacterium UBA4883 | reverse complement strand
GAACCGCATCTGCCGCGCGGCGGCGGGACGGCCGGTCATGGAGTTCGGCTCCCGCCGCGCGCAGGGACCGGACGGCGCCGTGCTGGGCGCCAGGGCCGCGTATATCGGAGGCTGCTGCGGGACGGCCTGCACCATCTGCGGCGTGGATTACGGCATTCCCGCGCTCGGCACGATGGCCCACAGCTGGGTCCAGCTCTTTGATTCCGAATTGGACGCGTTCCGCGCCTACGCGCGCGAATATCCGCAAAGCTGCACCCTGCTGATCGACACTTACAACGTGCTGAAATCCGGTCTGCCGAACGCCATCCGCACGTTCAAGGAAGAGGTCCTCCCCCGCGGATACCGGCCGGCCGGTATCCGCATCGACAGCGGCGACATCACCTACCTGTCCCGCAAGGCGCGCAAAATTCTGGACGATGCCGGGTTCCCGGACTGCAAGATCTGCGCTTCCAACTCCTTGGACGAATATATCATCCGGGACATGCTGGTGCAGGGCGCCTGCGTGGACAGCTTCGGCGTGGGCGAACGCATGATTACCTCGTCCAGCCACCCCATTTTCGGCGGCGTGTACAAGCTCAGCGGTGTTGAGGACGGCGAAGGAAACATCGTTCCCAAAATCAAGATCAGTGAAAACGTCACCAAAATCACCACGCCGGGCTTTAAAAAAATTCTCCGCCTGTACGATCGCGAAACAGGCAAAGCCATCGCCGACGTCATC
Source organism: bacterium UBA4883 (assembly GCA_002399225.1). GTDB lineage: Bacteria > Bacillota > Clostridia > Oscillospirales > Acutalibacteraceae > Caproicibacter. The sequence continues at coordinate 6,026 of DHDF01000113.1, read as the reverse complement.
ACCCTGCACGACGAAACCATCGACGACAGCCGCCCCTATGAAATCTTTGACCCGGACTATGTCTGGAAGCGGAAAACCGTTAAAAATTTCCGCGCGGTAGAAATCCGCCGGCAGATTTTCCGGAACGGGCACTGCATTGCGCCGCAGCGCACCATCCAGGAAATCCGGAACGACTGCCGCAGGCAGGTGGACACGCTCTGGGACGAAGTCAAGCGTTTTGAGAACCCCCACCGCTATTATGTGGACTTGTCCCGGAAACTGTGGGATATGAAGAACCGTCTGATCTCAAAATACTCCGGCTGAACGGATTCCCGGGCTCGCCGTGCGGCTTCACGCGGCCGCACGGACCTTTTTTCCTTTTGGACGGTATGTTTCTGGAAAAGTCTTGACTTTTGAAAAACAATCTCCTATAATAAAAAAGCTGTTCATCGAATGGACAGAATAAAAATGCGCTCGTAGCTCAGCTGGATAGAGTGTCTGACTACGAATCAGAAGGTCCTGGGTTCGAGTCCCCGCGGGCGCACCAAAAAATGATGATGGGGAAAGAGATTTACATGTTCTCTTCCCTGTTATCATAGAAGGGGCTGTCGCAAAACTTTCGTTTTGCGACAGCCCCTTTGTCATGGAAAAAAGGCATCAAAGGCGGTGATTCAGGCCGAAAACAGGCGTGAAGAAGCGGAAAACGGCGCGACGGAGCCAGAGCAGCGCTGCGGAGCGCCGCATGAAATCTTTCCGATTTCAGTTTTTCCGGAAACTACTCTTTTTTGACACAGAATAAATGTGTTTTCAGACGTCCCGCGTTGCATTTTGCCCACAGCTTCTTCAGATTGTACCCCAGGCACAGAAGGAAAAGCTCGGTGGAGATGTTAGCCCGGCCGCAGGTAAGGAAACGTTTGAATTTCCGGTCTGGAGTGATATAACAAAAGCGTACACCCAACCGTGATAAAATAAAGGAGAGGTGTGCGGGAATGGTAAAGAAATACAGCCGGGAATTCAGGGATGACGCGTTGAAGCTGGCCTCCGAAATTGGGGTACGCAAAACGAGTGAGAAATTGGATGTTTCCCCCAAAACGCTTTACGCGTGGCAACGGAAAGAACGGCTGAGCCGCGGCATCGCGATCAAAGGGCTGCGCCCGGGAGAAAGCCCGGAGGATGGAATGAAACGGCTGGAAAGGGAAAACACGGAACCACGGGAGGCAAATTCGATCCTCAAAAAAGCGCTGGGTT
>DHDF01000113.1:0-4564 GCA_002399225.1 bacterium UBA4883 | reverse complement strand
TCCGGCGGGAAGGATTTTATGCGCGGCAAAAGCGGAAGAACTACCCCAGTTCGGACGACAAAACGGTATCGGCCCTGAAAGCAGCGCGAAAAGCCCATCCCGATTACGGCGTCCGCAGTTTGCGGAAAGAACTGCCGGCCGGCATACGGCCCAGTTACGGGAAATGCTGCCGGCTGTGCCGGGAACACGGTCTGCTTCAACGCAGAAGATATCCGCACGGCATCACCAAGCGGAATCCGGCCGATCAGCTCAGCGAAGATTTGGTTCGGCGTAATTTCAAGGCATCCGCCCCCAACACCAAATGGCTTTCCGATATGACGGAGATAAAGTGCAAAAACGGGAAGCTGTATCTGGCTGCCATTCTGGATTGCTCTGACGGAGCCATCGTCGGCCTTTCCATGGGAAAACATAAACAGGCTGAGCTCTGCGTTTCGGCTCTTCAAAACGCTGTCGGCCGCTTCGGAAAACGTGACGGTCTGATTTTGCATTCGGACCGGGGCAGCCGGTATACCAGCCGAAAATACAGAAATGCTTTGGCTTGCTATCATCTCCGTCAGAGCATGGGACACACTGGGAACTGCTTTGATAACGCTCGGATGGAGAGCTTTTTTGCCACCCTCAAAAAGAATCTGATTTACAGACTTCCGCTTTATAAACTGACGCGGGATGATGTTCGGCGAAAAATCTTTTCATGGATTGAACTCTATTACAATTCCGAGCGCCGTTATACCGCCAACGCGGGAAGTCTTCCGCCACTAGAAAAGCGGGCGGCTTCTGCTATTGTTGCTGCTTAATCGTAAACTGGTCTGGGTGTACGCTTTCCTTGACTTTTTCAGACAAGACCAAAAGCGCCTTCGTTTCCGATGACGCTCTCATGAAAATTCTCTATCTGGCGACGATGAATATTACTGACAAATGGACAATGCCTATCCGCAATTGGGGGACAATTTTTGACCATCTGATGATTTATTTCGGCGGCAGGGTGCCCATTACCCTTTGATTGCAAAATCCCAGACTTCAGACTTTACACAAAATTTTACGCGCTACCCTCAAATGATTATACCAGACTTTTCATATATCCAAGAAATGCGTCATACTGTGTATCTGAAAGTGTTGGCAACTCAACGTCTGGCAGTCCAAGTCGATCTAAAACGCTTTTCCGGATATTTACACTGCCTCTCTGCAGTTCCTGTGTGGAAACTCTTTTGCCTGATTGAAGCTTTTCAGCGAGCATCGGGTTAGCTACAACCGTCGTCGTTTTCTCGTTTATTATGCGGAACTTTTGAGCAACTGTTTTAAACTTAAGCTGTCGGTCGGCTTTGCAGATTTCTTCTGATAATTTTCCGGACATCATACATTCCTGACGAAACGCTTCTGTAACAGCCTCAGTTACAGACAGGTCATAAAATTCTTCAGAAGAAATCATTTTTTTTAATACACTTTTAGAGTCCTGAAATATTGGATTGCAATTAAAATTGTCTTCTGTAACTGTAAACGCAACTAAAGCCGCGTCTTCATAATCTTTTTCACAGTTTCTGCGGATACGACCGCCCAACTGAACATAGCTTTGCAGAGAACGAAGCTGGCAAAAGCCATAATGAAATGAAAAATCCAAGCCGCATTCTACACAACTGGTAGCCACTAATGTCCACTCTTTCAAACAATTTGACTTTGGACACAGTCTCATCTGCACTTCTGCAATCGTGCGTTCTCTATCCTCCGGTGTGAGAGCGGTCGAGAGATGCAACACGTCATATCCGTGCTGGCACAGATAGTTAGCAAAATAGGCAGCAGATTGAACAGTGTCCAGCACGACAATTTTCGGGCCATGATAGTGATTCAGATATGCCGCAAGTTCTGCCGCCCCATGAAAATGAGGAACATCATTATGCCATGCGCGCATATCAATTCTTGACTGCTCAAAGTTATTCAAATTTTTAAAAACTCTTGGCGGCAGCAAAGGTTCGGCTTGGCATGGCGACTGATTCTGAAACGCAGAATGCTCCCAAAATTTCACTGTTGTGGCGGAGCACATACAGATGAAACAGCTCCATTGATCAACGAGTTTGGTGATCCATTTCCAAGCTGGCAGCATTAAATTGACAGGTAATGCGGCGTGGTATTCATCAAAAAGGATACCGCTGCCCGGAAGTTGATGAAGTTTTCGTAGCTTTGCCGGCAAGTTGCTTGCCAGCGTTTCAAAAAACTGCACCGCTGTGGTTACGATAATGGGCGCCGTCCAAGTTGTTGCCAGACGTCTGTGCTCAATATCCTCAAAATCCGCTTGATGATGGTGTTCGGCCACGATTTCTTCAGAATTTTCTCCATCCAGCACGACAGCTTTTCTCAGAACCTTCACCGTTTGAGAAATGATACTTGTGTATGGAAGCACAATAAAAATATGCCTTAAATGATGCGATTGTGCCATCTGAAGCATATGTGCCATAACCGCTGTGGTTTTTCCCGTACCAACCGGGCTGTCACAATACTCCACAGCTGCATTCGTTTTGGCATTTCTGCAAGTCTGGTAAAGAAGGGTGCGCAGACGATTTCGTTCATCATTCTGGTCAGTGCGGTTCTGCAAATCTTGAATATACCTGTCAAGTTGTTGGATCCGTTCTTCCCAACGAGGTTGTGCGCCTGTCAGCGATTCCCCGGCAGTATCCGAATAGTCGGCGTCTACCAAACAACTAAGCAGCATTCTATATTCTAACGCCGAGAGCCTCACGGCCTTTTTATCAGCGGCTTTCAGAGGGCTATGCATTTCTTTGGCATGAATCCGCAGATAATCAGAAAGGTGCTGTTCTGTGTCGTCCATAGCTGTTGGAAACCGAAAAGGATCATCAGCGCTTTTTTCATCCGGCATATCCGGCAAACCAGGGCGGTGATGCGAATAGACCAAAGTGGCTTTCGGGCATTCTAATTTATCCTTTAACAGATATTTTACACCTGCATCTCGATGCTCAATCGGCAGCCTTTTTGCCCGTTCCTTTCCGGAAAGAACATCCTGGTTTTCCAATGCCAACTTTCCAAGGTCATGGGCTTCTGCCGCCGGGTAGAGAATTTCTTTATAACGTTCCAGCCTTTCTTCAGCAAGATACGGGACCATCGCCGCCAGGTTCTTCTTTACCTTTTCAATGACCCCGCTTATATGTTCGCGATAAGTCTGCGCTGGGATATTACCTCTGGCGCTGTGCGCAAGCGGAGTCATAGCATCTCCGTCAGATCAACAACAGGAGACGTTTTACCTGCTAAACTTTCGTTAAGCTTCGTAATGCTTTGTTTCAGTGACGCTTCGTCATAATCTTTCCACGACTTGGCAGGACCGGTTTTGCCGTCAATTCGAACGGGAGTAAGCGCCTCAATAATTCGAAAATCATTGTAGGTTCCGCGCGCACGGTTATGCTCTACATAAAAAGCGTATCGAATATCAACCTGCGGACGAATATAAGAAGCAGTCTCTTTGTATGCATGTGGGATAAGCCGCAACAGCAGTTCAATATCTTTTTTTGTGCAATGCGTTTTCTGTGCTGCCGTAGCGTTGATGAAAAACGGCATAGCATACAGGCCATAAGATACAATTCGAAAAGCTAAAGGCGCCATACCCTTTCCCTTTCCTTCTTCAACAGGCAGCACCTTAGTCGTTGTCATTCGCTCAATATTTACTGGATCAAGAGATACGCCCAGTCCAAATTGTACCACGCCAGAAGTAATGAAGGAGCCTTGTTCTCCTGTCTCTCCTTCAAGAAACGTTGTGCCGAACACACGCACGTCCCAATATTTTTCCAGTAGTTCTTCAGCAGACAAACTGCGGACATCAGAGCGTTTGGTCGTTTTACTTTCCAAAATATCAAAGCCATCTTTAGGCAGGTTAAGCTCATCAGCCAATTCCTGCCACAGTGGAGAATCTTTGGCCTGCACCAAATCACGCAGTTTCCGTTTAAAGGAAACAGGAGAAATTTCTCCGCGTCCGTCTTGACGGGTCCTGGGATCACTGTCACGGTCAGGGTCACCATTTGGATTTGAATTGGTTACATCAATTAAAAGCAAGCCTGTCCCTCTATTAATCATTTCACCCATTGCTGTTCTCCTCCTTAAGATTCGATTTGTCCGAAAGACCTTGTTTTTTCTTTTCATATGGGATATCGGCTAAGTAACCCAAAAGCACCTGAGCCTGCTGGACTGGAGTAAAACGCTCCGGAAGCTCATCTTCCGCATTTGCAATTTTTCTGCTGACTTCTTCAAAACGTGCGAGAATCCATTTTGCATAACCTGCATTCTCTCCAGTGGCACCCTGTGCCCATGCAAGATAAATTCTCATACGGTCGCGTAAGCGGTTAAGCCCTTCTACAGGATTCTCAGATGCAATCGACAGCATCTCATTGCCCATCAGCTGCGCTGGCAGTGAAGCTTGTTTATTTCCGCTGTTTCTGTTTCTAACCTGCACACAGTATCCTTTATGCAGCATGTCAGCCAATTTCAAGAACTGTCCTATGTTAAAAGGCACATCCAACATATAATTCTCCTTTCTGATATCAGACATATAAATGCTAATCTGAAAGTA
>DHDF01000065.1:9149-9355 GCA_002399225.1 bacterium UBA4883 | reverse complement strand
GTCACGGCCATTTTTTTGCGGTCGGCCGGGTTCCGACCGACCGGGGCGTCAACCGTGCCGCCATCTTCTTTTAAGTTGCCATGAACCACCGCTTCGTAAATGCGCGTAAAGCTGTGTTCTTTAATCTGAGCGGCCAACTTTTGGTGGGCAAAGTCATTTTTTGCAACGATCAGCAGCCCGCTGGTGTCTTTGTCAATCCTGTGCAG
>DHDF01000065.1:6127-9013 GCA_002399225.1 bacterium UBA4883 | reverse complement strand
AGCACGCCGTTGATGCCGGAAAGCGAAGTCCCGCAGTGCGCGAGCAGCGCATTGACCAGCGTTCTGTCCGGATGCCCGGGCGCCGGATGGACCACCATTCCCTGCGGCTTATTGACCACCAGCAGATCGTCATCCTCATAGGCGATCTCAAGCGGAATGTCTTCCGGCGTCACCTGAAGCGGGACCGGGTCCGGGATGCGGATTTCAAGCCGGTCGCCTTCGGCACAGCGGTAACTTTTGCCGAGAGACCGGCCGTCTTTGGTAACCAGCCCTGCCTCAATCCATTTCTCCGCCGCAGAGCGGGTCAGATTTTCCAGACGAACGCTGAGAAATTTATCCAGTCGAAAGCCCGCGTACTCCGCCCCAACGATTTTACGTTCCAGTTTCATTCTTTACTTGCCCCGCAGAACTTTTTCCGGCCCGCGTTCATTGCCGGTAAAAAACAGGATATGAAGGAGCAGAAAAGCTGTGCCCACCGTGACGCAGCAGTCGCCAAAATTGAAAATAGCGGGGAAAAAAGAGAAATGAATATAATCCACCACATAGCCGTACAGAACCCGGTCGATCAGGTTGCCGATTCCACCGCCGACAATCAGCGACGAAGCTGCATAAGAAAAAAATTCGTGGTACCGGTACCGAAACAGCGCGAAAATTAACAAAGCGGAAATGACGACCGTAATCACGATAAACAGCCATCTCTGATTCTGAAGAATACCGAACGCCGCACCCCGGTTTTCCACATAGTCCAAAGACAGAAAATCGTTAAAAATTGTTTTGATCCCGACCGGTTTTAAATATTCAACGACCAGAAATTTTAGAATCTGGTCAATCGCGATAAACAGCACTGATAAAAGCAGCATGATGAGTGGCAAAAGAACCTCTTCCTTTCCCTTTTTTAAAAATATCACATCTTCTAATCTCTTTCTATTATAAGGGAGGCATACCTTGTTTGTCCACATTGATTTACATTCCCCGCTCTTTCAAAAAGATCTCCGCTATGAAAATCGTGCCGGATAGCCATTCAGGCCATCCGGCACACGATGAAGTTTTAAAAATTCAAGAAAGCATCTTAGCGCAGCGGTCACAGAGATCCGGATGATTTGGATCCTGGCCGACCGTGTCGCTGTAGCACCAGCAGCGGGCACATTTCGCGCCGTGCGCATGAACCACCGTGACGGAAAGATCCGGAAGCTCTTCCCCATGGAACGTGCCGGAACCTTCCTTCAGCACTTTCACACCGGAGACAATCAGGACGGTCTTCAGCTCTTCTTCCATTGATTTGACAAAGCTATAAAGATCCCCCGCACAGTAAAGCTGAACTTCCGCATCCAGAGAGGAGCCGATTGTTTTCTCTTTGCGCGCGACTTCCAGCGCTTTTTTCACCTCGTCGCGGATTTTATGCATCTTATCCCATTTGGCGATAAACTCCGCATCTGCACTGACATCCACGGGCTTCGGGAAATCATTCAGCATGACATATTCGGCATTTTCATCCGCCAGATGCGGCATACTGTGCCAGATTTCATCGGAAGTAAACGCAAGGATCGGGGCAATCATCCGGGTCAGGCCGGAGAGGATCAGGAACATCGCTGTCTGGGCTGCCCTGCGCTCCTCACACTCCGCTTTGTTCACATAAAGCCTGTCCTTTAAAACATCGAGATAAAAATTGGAAAGATCCACCACGCAGAAGTTGTGAATGGCACGGTAAGCCTCATGAAATTCAAAAGTCTTATAGGCTTCGTCCGCTTCGCGGATCAGGTCGTTGTACCGGCTGAGCGCCCAGCGGTCAATCGGCAGAAGCCGGTCGTGAGGAACCATATCCCGGTTCGGGTCAAAATCGGAGAGATTCCCGATAATGAAACGCGCGGTGTTGCGGATCTTGCGGTACGCATCGGAAAGCTGCTTCAGAATCTCATTGGAGATTCTGACATCGCTCTGGTAATCGCTGGAAGCCACCCACAGGCGAAGAATATCCGCGCCGTATTTCTGAACGACCTCTGACGGAGCGATGCCGTTCCCGAGTGATTTGGACATCTTGCGTCCTTCCAGATCAATGACCATCCCGTGGGTCAGAACCGCCTTGTAGGGGGCCTTCCCCTTCCACGCAACACTGGTCAGGAGGGATGACTGGAACCATCCGCGGTGCTGATCGTTGCCCTCCAGATAGAGATCCGCCGGCCAGTGCTGGTCATCGCGGGTGGTTAAGACAGCGGCATGGCTGCATCCGGAATCGAACCAGACATCCATAACATCGGTTTCCTTCGTAAACTCCGTACAGCCACACTCGCAGTGCGTTCCCTTCGGCAGCAGTTCCTCTGCGGAATGGCTGAACCAGGCGTTGGAGCCTTCTTTGCGGAAGATTGCCGCAACCGCTTCAATCGTCTCACGGGTAACCAGCTCTTTGCCACATTTTTTACAGTAAAAAATCGGAATGGGAACGCCCCAGAGGCGCTGGCGGGAAATGCACCAGTCCTTGCGGTCGCGCACCATAGCGGTGATGCGGTCGCGGCCCCAGCCGGGGATCCACTGAACCTTGTTGATCTCTTCAACCGTCTTGTCCTTGATGGCTTCAACCGAGCAGAACCACTGTTCCGTCGCGCGGAAGAGAACCGGCTGCTTGCAGCGCCAGCAGTGGGGATATTGGTGGACAATGTGCTTGACGGTAAGCAATGCTCCGATTTCCTGCAGGTAGTCCCGGATGGCAACATTTGCTTCTTCGGTGGTCATTCCCTCAAAGCGCTTCCCGGCTTCCGCGGTCATCCGTCCGCGACTGTCAACCACCACGATCACCGGGATTTCCGGGTAATTGTTGTGGCAAACTTCAAAGTCATCCACACCATGCCCGGGAGCGGTGTGGACACACCCGGTGCCGCTTTCCAGCGTGAC
>DHDF01000065.1:5716-5997 GCA_002399225.1 bacterium UBA4883 | reverse complement strand
GTGCCGCTTTCCAGCGTGACGTGATTGCCGAGAATAATCGGAGACGGACGGTCCAGGAACGGGTGAACCGTACGGATATGCTCCAGCTCTTTGCCTTTAAACTGGGCAATCTCTTTATATTCGGCAATTCCGGCTTCCTTCATGGTTGCTTCCGTCAGGGCCGTTGCCATAACGTAATATTCGTCCCCAGCCTGAATCAGCGAATAATCAAAGTCCGGGCCAAGGCAGATTGCCGTGTTGGCGGGAATGGTCCATGTGGTCGTTGTCCAAATGACAAAATA
>DHDF01000065.1:0-5573 GCA_002399225.1 bacterium UBA4883 | reverse complement strand
GTCGTTGTCCAAATGACAAAATAGGTTTTATTCAGATCTGCGCCCTTTGCCGTAAACAGACCCTTATCGTCCGTCACGCGGAATTTGACATAGATGGAATCACAGGGATCCTCGCTGTACTCGATTTCCGCTTCGGCCAGCGCTGTTTCGTCATGTGCGCACCAGTAAACAGGTTTCAGGCCTTTATAGATGTAGCCTTTTAATGCCATCTCTCCAAATACTTCGATCTGTTTTGCCTCGAAATCGTGGGCCAGCGTTTTATAAGGATGTTCCCAGTCGCCGACGATTCCGAGGCGCTGAAACTGCTGAGTCATGCTTTCGACATGTTTCAGAGCAAAATCTCTGCACTGGTTGCGGAAATAAACCGGGTCGTCGTTTCTGCTGTCCAGACCGACACTTTCAATCGCCTTGCGCTCAATGGGCAGGCCATGGGTATCCCAGCCGGGCACATAAGGAGCCTTGTATCCGGCCATATTGTGGTACCGTACGATGATATCCTTTAAAATCTTATTAAGAGCGGTCCCCAAATGAATGTTTCCGTTTGCGTAGGGAGGTCCGTCATGAAGCACATAGAGCGGGCGGCCTTCGTTTTTCTTCATAATCTTATGATAAATATCGTCTTTCTTCCATTGTTCCAGCCACACGGGTTCCCGTTTTGGAAGGCCCGCCTGCATTGGAAATTTTGTTTTTGGAAGATTCAGGGTGCTTTTGTAATCCATCGGTTGACTCTCTCCTTAAGATTTCAAATTCGTACAAAGTATGATTTAATTTTTGCCCGGTTCTTCATCAAAACAGGAAATATCGGCCTGGAACATTCCGGGCGCCTCTTCAGTGGGTGCAGCTTCCGGTTCAGGCTTTGGTTCCGGTTCCAGCCTCTCTGTTTCGGCTTTGGGCGCGGGTTCCGGCTGCGGTGCCGGCGCCGCGGTTGCTGCCTCTTCCCTCGGCTCCGGCTTTACGGAAGGCAGTGCATCAATCAGCGTGAGATGTTCCTTGTAAACAGAAAGCAGGCGGGAACGAAAATCCGAAACGGTGCGCTGCAAGCGCTCCAACTCTCTTTTCTGATCAACGATCTTATTCTGCGCCTCCTGCTCAATGCGCTCTGCTTTCAGATTGGCATCCTTAAGGATAATTTCGGCCCTGTGACGCGCCTCGCGGACAGAGGCGTCCCCCACCTTCTGAGCGCTGATCAGGGCATTTTTAATCTCGTCCTCTTCCTTGCGGAACTCTTCCACTTTATCGGCAAGGATTTTCACTTTTTCCGTCATCTGCTGATTGTCAGCTTTCAGCTTTTCGATCAGTTCTTCCTGCTCGACCTCTTTTTTCTGTATCTGGTCGAACGTATCCCTGACTTGATCGATAAAAACATCGACATCGTCGGTTTTATATCCGGAAAAGCCCGATTTCCGGAAACTCACATTGATAATGTCGTTCATTGAAAGCATGGTAACGCACCCCTCTATAAATATTTACGGCCCTTCAGGATCAGCCTGCCCTTTTTGGTCGCCGGCCCCACCTGATCAAGGATAAACCGGCCCTCTCCCCTCACGGAAAGCCTGTCGCCTTCGCCGATTTCTTCCGACGGGGAAACAATGGTTTCGTGGTTCAACTGCACCAAACCGGAACGGATGAGTTCGGCAGCTTTCCCCCGGCTGGTGGAAACGGCCGCAGCAGCCGCGCAGTCCAGCCGAGCGGAGGCGATGACGGCGCTCCATTCTCGAAAGCAGTGCGCCCGCGGCAGAGGTGACAAAAAGCCTTCCGTCATTTTTACGCCAACACCGCCGATCTTCGCAACCTGAGAGAGCAGAAAACCTGCGATTTCACGCCGGCAGAAAAAAACACAACGGCCCTCTTCCACAAGGATATCGCCGAGGGCGCTTCGTTCAATTCCCGTGTGAAGCAACGCCCCGAGAAAATCCCTGTGAGAGAGCCTGTCACATTTTCGAAAAAGAGCCGTCACCGCCGAAAGCGGGAATTTATCTTCTGCTGGCTGTAAAAAGTCGGGAAACGCCCCGAACATCACGCGCTCCGCGCCGGGATAGCCGCCCCAGAGTAAAGTGTTTTCCGCTTTTTCCTTTTGAACAAGCCTTTGGACTTCCCGTGCTTCTTCTTCGCTGAGAAATCCCGAAAATCCAGCTCTGCCCCCGGCCGCACAGCGACACACCACGTCGCGGAATCTTGCTTGCAGCGCAACGGCACCGGACTTTTGAGCCATCAGAAATAAACGCCGTTGTTTTCCAGTTCATCTAAAACGTCGTCACCGGTCAGATCGACATTGTACGGCGTGATGATAAACGTACTGGTTGCAACGCGTTTGATTTTGCCGCCGTTCGCATAGGCTACGCCGCTTAAGAAATCAATAATTCTGCGTGAAACATCCTTATTGGTGTTTTCAAGATTCAGAACCACCGTATGCATCTTGAGCAGCTCGTCCGCAATGGTGCAGGTATCCTCCCCAAAACGCTCAGGTTTAAACAGGACCACCTGAAGCTGTGCCGTCGCATGGATGTTGACGACCTTATTTCCCGCATTGATCGCCTGCATGCGCCTGACGGCCTCGCGCTGCTGCATCTCGGCTTCGCTCTCTTGCTTGTTATCCCCAGCCATTGAACTTACCTCTTCCGGCTCTTCCTCATAGTCGTAGTCGTATTCATCCTCGGGCGGATTCCACATGTCCTTGATCTTTTCCACAAAACCGGGCATTAACGAACACCTCCAAATGCCTATTTGTTATAATTCCTTGGTCCGAACAAGGCAGTGCCAACCCGGACCATATTTGCTCCCGCAAGGATTGCCTGAGAATAGTCTGCGGACATTCCCATTGATAAAAAGTCCATAGATACATTATCTATTTTTTTACTCTTTATGTCAATGAAATATTGGTGCATCTGCAAAAAATAATTCATTGTTTCCTGCTTTGGTGCCCCGGCCGGCGGAATTGCCATCAGTCCCCGAATCCGAAGCCCGGGAAAAGAGGCGATCGTGTGGGTCAGTTCATAAAGATTTTCGGGCAAAACTCCGGATTTATTCGATTCGTGCCCAATATTCACTTCAATCAGAAGATCGGTCGTCAGATTTCGTTTTACACTCAGCCGGGAAATCTCTTTGGCCAGTTTTTCCTGATCGACAGACTGAATCATAGAAACTCGACCGACCAGGTATTTGACCTTATTGGTCTGCAAATGCCCGATAAACTGCAACTCGCATTTTGACAGATCGTAAGAATCAAACTTGTCGCACAACTCCTGCACCTTGTTTTCACCGATGTGGTCAATTCCAAGTGCAATCCCGTGATTAATCACCTCGACAGGTACTGTTTTCGTTGCGGCCAAAAGGGTGATGTCCTCCGGAACTCTTCCGCTTTTCACGGCGGCTTCCGCAACTTCTTCGCGAACTACTTTTAAATTTTCTTCCACATCCAAAAAGCGCTGCTTTAACTCACTGGATAACTTTTCCGTCATATAAATCGGTCCCTTCCACAACAACTTCATCATGCAAATGAACAGTTTGGCTTGTCATCAGATCCGTCAAGTCGGGGTTTGAAGCGCAGATGACATAATTACCGGTGCTGTACACTGGCACAACCTGGCGAAAACTGATCTGGTTCCCACGCAGAACATAAACCCCGCTGACATTCTTTTTTTCCACAGTGTCTTTTTTCCCATTTTTGACTTTTTTCGTTGCAGCTTCAAAATGTATGGCCTTTTCGCTGACGCGAATTCCCGTGTACTGCCTCACAATCACCTGCGCCGTCTCCTTCCGGATGGTAGTCAGCGCCGAATTCATATAACTGCACTGCAGGATCACGGCCGCCGGCGAATCGGAGCCAAACTGGTTGACTGCGGCAACAGAGGCGGGGATGGTCAAATTGGAAACAAACGGAAACTGAAGGGAGACTGTGCCTTCACTCACCAGACGGCGGAATTCTTCAGCCTGCCCCGAAGACACCACAAACACAAAATACCAGTCATAGTTTCTGTCGATTTTGCCTGCGGATCCGCTGCCGGATGTTTTTGCCTTGGCATTGAGCGCGGCTCTGATCTGGTCGCAGGTCAGGTTTTTTACTTTCGAATAGTTGAGTACCGTTTCAAAGCCGTCGACAGAGGGACTAAAAAAGCCTGCGGCCGGGGATGTAATTTTGCTAAGCGGAGTCCCCGCCTCACTCTTCAGCGTCTTTTCCTGCTTTTGCAGTTCATCAAGCCTCGCGCTGAAATCAGGCGCTTTCCCCGTGGTAATCTGCCGCTCATTGAGCAGGTACTGCAAATCCGTGCGCGACTCTGGTAGCGAAGAGAGGGAGCCGTCCACCACCTGGTCGAGAATTCCAGTAATCTTGCGGTGGATCTGGGTATCCAAAGCATCCGGAGTAGCCATACAGGTGTCCTCCGCCTCTTGCAGCGCCTGGATCTGTTTGATCTCGCTGTCTACGGATTCCATCTCATGCCGCGCGGTTACCTGCTGAGAGTCGGAATAAATCTGTGCGATGGTTCCGCCTTTCGCAATCTTGTCGCCTGCGGAAAGAACATAATCGACCACTCCCGTACTGCTGCCAGGCAGCAAAGTCTCATCTTTCACCGCAAAGCCGTTCACCTGAACCGACTCGGAACCGGTAAAATAGGACGCGGTCTCCGTGTGGATGCTGGAGTAGTGGGAACGATAGATCTGGTACCCGACATAAAAGAGGATCAACAAGGCGATAGACAGTGTCGCGATCCGTTTCAGAACCGGATTGTTCACAGCAGATCCCACTCCTTTCCGCGCAGGATTTCAACCGCTCTGCGGCTTACGGATTCAACGCCCTGCTCTTCATCAAGGTAAATCCATTCCGCATTTTCCTGACGCCGGAACCAGGTCATCTGGCGCTTGGCGTAGCGGCGGCTTTCCCGTTTTACCTGTTCCACCGCTTCCCCCAGGCTACACCTGCCCTCAAAATACGGAAGAAACTCCTTGTAGCCGATCGCCTGCCGGGCAGTCGTCTCACTGGGCAGAGCAAGGACTCTTTCCGCTTCTTTTAAAAGCCCCGCTTCCATCATCGCATCCACGCGGCGGTCAATGGCTGCATAAAGCTTTGCCCGTTCCCGACAAGCCAGGCCGATCATGCACACATCATACGGAGAAGGGCTCCGGCGGGAGCGCTTTCTCTGTTCCGTCATGGTTACGCCGGTCTTACGGTAAACCTCAATGGCGCGGATCACGCGCGAGACGTTATTCGGATGGATGCGACGGGCGGATTCCGGGTCGAAAGCCCGGAGTTCTTCCCAAACGGAACCGGGTCCCTGGGTCTTCGCCTTCCGGAACAGTTCCGCGCGCAGCGCCTCATCCTTCCGCTGCGGGGAAAAATCCAGGCGATGGAGCAGAGCACCGACATAAAGGCCCGTGCCGCCCGCAACAATGGGAAGAGCTCCCCGCTCCCGGATCCCCCGGATGCACTCCGAAGCCAAAGTGACATAATCGGCCACGCTGAACGGCTGCTCCGGGTCCTGGAATCCGATCAAATGATGGGGAACCCCTCTTTTTTCCCTCTCGGCCGGTTGAGCCGTGCCGATTGCAAGGCCCCGGTAAATCTGCATGGAATCGGC
>DHDF01000141.1:14847-15556 GCA_002399225.1 bacterium UBA4883 | reverse complement strand
CAGGAAATCGGCCGCGGCCTGCGTCTCTGCGTCGATCAAAACGGAGAACGCCGGTATGGCAGCGCCATCAATACCCTGACGGTGATGGCGAATGAAAGCTACGATGATTTCGCCGCCGGTTTGCAGCGGGAATATGAAACGGAGGAGGGAATCCGCTTTGGCGTTTTGGAACGACATTCTTTCGCAAACCTTTCGGTGAAGCGTGCGGATGGTTCTTCGGTCTATCTGGGGGAAGAAAAATCAGGCGGGATTTTTCAGATGTTTGTGGAAAAAGGTTATCTGGATGTTTCCGGCCATGTGCAGGACAAGCTGCGCAGAGCGCTGCGGGACGATCTGCTGGAAATCCCTTCGAGCCTGGCCAGCAGCAAGCCGGCGATTGAGATGGTCTGCCGGAAAGCATGCGGCAGCCTCAGAATTCGTTCCGCCGACGAAAGGCGCAGAGTGACTTTAAATAAGGCCGTTTTCCTCCAGCCGGAGTTTCAGGAACTTTGGGATCACATTAAGTACAAAACGACTTATTCAGTCAGTTTTGACAGTCAAAAGCTGATCGAAAAGTGCTGTGAGGAAATGCGGAAAACATTGAGTGCCGTTCAGCCGGGCAAATTGATTTTTACAAAGGCGTCGGTGAATCTCTCGGAAGGGGGAGTCGCTGCCGAAGAGCGGGAACATCGCGGGCTTTCTGTCGGAGTCGGCGGGCAGCCGCTGCCCA
>DHDF01000141.1:14235-14711 GCA_002399225.1 bacterium UBA4883 | reverse complement strand
TCCGATCGTTTATCTTCAGAATGCCACCAATCTAACCCGACGCACGATTGTTGCCATTCTGGTGCAAAGTCAAACACTGAACAGCTTCTATCAAAATCCGCAGAAATACATGGAGACTACCGCTTCTATTTTAAAGAAGGAAATGCGAAGTTTCTTAGTGGATGGCGTCAAATATACCCGTTTAGGCGAGAAAGAGTACTATGCGCAGGAACTGTTTGAACAGAAAGAGCTTACCGGCTATCTGGAACGCAATATGATCAAAAGCACCAAATCGCCTTATCATTATGTCGTTTACGACAGCGACCATGAAAAACGGTTTGCCGAAAAATTGGAGTCAAACCGGGCGGTTAAGCTCTATGCAAAGCTGCCGGCCTGGTTTCAAATTTCCACGCCGCTGGGCAGCTATAACCCGGACTGGGCTTTGCTTGTGGAGCAGGATGGAGAAAAAAAGCTTTATTTTGTTCTGGAAACGAAGG
>DHDF01000141.1:13772-14102 GCA_002399225.1 bacterium UBA4883 | reverse complement strand
AAATATTCAGGAAGAAGCACTTCGCCCAACGGAGACGGCAAAAATCCGATGCGGGCGAAAACATTTTGCCTCGCTGGGCAGCGATGTCGACTTTGAAGCAACCGACAGCTTTGACGATTTTGCCGAAAAGTGCGGCGGCACTGATTCCGGAAACGGGAAAAAATAAATCGTAATGCAGACAAATGTTTCTTTCATGACAAAAGCTCCCGGACAAACCGGGAGCTTTTGCGAGAACCGTGAATTCACGCGATCTTTTTTTTGCTAATAGCCCAGTATTTCGGGCAGTAAAAATACCTTCACCCGGCCCGGCACATGCTGAAAACTGCTGAT
>DHDF01000141.1:13380-13613 GCA_002399225.1 bacterium UBA4883 | reverse complement strand
GGGCTTTTGCAGTCGGTGCATTTTCCAGTGATGGAGCAGCCGGTGGTTTGAATTTTCAGACGGAGACAGTTGGCTCCGGCACTCCGGCCTTTCACGCGGCTTTCGGCATCGGCTAGGTTTTGCACCAACTTATTTGCTCCCGCGACAACAACGACGTTTCTGGGGCCATAGGCAATTGCTGCGACACGATTTGAGTTGCCGTCGATGTTGAAAAGCTGGCCGTCCATTGTGAT
>DHDF01000141.1:0-13240 GCA_002399225.1 bacterium UBA4883 | reverse complement strand
AAAAGCTGGCCGTCCATTGTGATGGCGTTGGAACTGGTAAAATACCAGTCTGCGCCGAGGGAACGCAAAAAAATATCCCGGCGTTCCTCGTCGTCCATCCCCTCACGGTAGCGGTCCAGGTATTGGAATTTACCGCTGCGGATAAAATCCATCACGCCGGTTTCCTCCAGCGTTATGGAGCCTCCGTTTGCCACAACGGCACGTTCCGGCACCAGTTCGTTCAGCAGCTTCAAAAGTTCTTCCCGGTTCGCCACAAAACGAGCGTCGAAGCGGTTGGCGTTCAAGGCTTTTATTGCGGTTGCTATTTTTTTTTGCGCAAATTCCGTCAAAGCAAGATCCATGTGAAATCCTTCTTTCTTTACTTGTGATTTTATCAGAGTTGACGCTGATTTACAAGAACGGCCTGCAAAAAATACCCGCTGTCAGACCCCCATATGGTTTTGTCCCTACTTTTGAGGCGGACTTGTTCTGTTTCCGCCTTTTGTTTCATATGATGATTTGAACGTAATTTGCGGGAGGATTTTCAATGAAGCGCGACACAAGAATGGAAACGGATCAGAAAGACCAAAATTTGAAAGAAGAAACCTCCGAAGAGAAAAGTTCGAGGGAAGCACCGGAAGAGGATTGGGAATCCAGCGATGACGACTGGGAAAAGCGGCGGTCGGAAAAAGCGGCCCGCAGCGCAGCTCGCAGGAAAAGCACGAGGCTTCTGACGGCAATTCAAATCGGCGTATGCACGGCAATTCTGGCGGCAGCCATCGCTCTGCGGCTGAATGGAGGCACCGTTTACCAGCAGATGAAAAATTGGTACTGGGAATCTTTAAACGATTCTATTGTCGCCGATGCACAAATGGACAATATCAAGCATGTGGTGGTCAATCTCTGGTCCACCATTTCCAACCCCAGAGACAGCCAAACGTTACCTTCCTCTGCCCAGGAGAATGGTGGCAATGCGGCTGCGCCGAATTCCTCTTCCAGCTCGGAAAAACAGGCGGTTTCTCAAGGGCAGGGGAATTCTTCTGCATCAGCACAGTCGCAGGGCAGCGTTCCGAAGATCAATGAAAATGCGCCGTCTGAGCCAGCCGCCTCATGACTTTTTTGCTCGGAAACTGCCGGGTGACGTTCAGCTATTTCTTTTTTGCTCTGATCGCCCTGCTGCTTTTGTTTGATCGAAGCGGCATCGCGGCAGCCGGGCTGGCGGCGGCAGCTCTTCACGAGTGCGGTCATCTCGTGGTGATGCGCGGACTCAAATGCCTGCCGGAGGAAATCCGGTTTAATCTTTATGGGGTCGATATAATCCGCACTTCCAGGCCGGACCATGGATATCTGCGGGATGCTGCAGTGTCGCTTTCAGGGCCTGCGGTCAATCTTGCGGCATGTCTGCTGCCGCTTATTTTTCGCCCTGCGGCCGGAAACTTTATTCTGGCGAACTGTGCGCTGTTTCTGTTCAATATTCTGCCGATTGAACCACTGGATGGGGGACAGGCTCTGTATGCGCTGCTCTGTATGCGCTGGGAGCCGGACGTAGCGGCTAGGGCGGTGGGGGTGGTGTCGTTTCTTTTTCTCACGCCTCTTTCTGTCGCGGGATTTCTGGCGCTGTTCCGTTCGCCTGGAAATTTTGCCCTTCTGCTGATCTGCATCTATCTGATGTTTCTGCTTACCTTTAAAAAAGGAAAGTATGATTAGCAGTGAAAGCGATAAAAAAATGTTGCGCCGTTTGCCGGAATGTGGTATGATTAAAAAGTATTTGAGATCCGTCGGAAAATCCGATGGGATTTAATACCTGACACTCAGGGCATTAAAACGGACAGTCCTCTGCCCTCGGCATGAATGTCTAAAATTAGGAGGATTAATTAAAATGGATGCATTAAAGACAATTGCACAGGATTCGACAAAGTCGGAACTGCCTGCCTTTCAGATCGGTGACACCGTGCGAGTGGATGTTAATATCCGCGAAGGAGATCGAGAAAGAATCCAGGCGTTTGAAGGAACGGTAATCGCCCGGAAAGGGAGCGGAGTCAGTGAGACGTTCACCGTTCGCCGTGTTTCTTACGGTGTGGGCGTGGAAAGAGTCTTCCCGATTCATTCCCCAAATGTGAAGGGTGTTACGGTGATCCGCAAAGGCCGTGTCCGCCGTGCGAAGCTGTATTATCTGCGCAGCAGAGTCGGCAAAGCTGCGAAAGTAAAGAGCAAAATTTAGTAAGAACTAGATAGGGTGCTTACAAAGGGACATTTCGGTGTCCCTTTTTTGTTCTTTTGATCGGAGGAAATGGTATGAAAGAGATGGCGGATGCCGATTCGCTGGAAAAAAGCGAAGCCGATAAAAACCATGACAACCAAAGGGCAGAAAGTTGTTATGAATGGGTGGAAGCCCTAATCCTTTCTCTGGCTGTCATTATGGCTTTATTCGTGCTTTTGTTCCGGGTGAATATTGTTGTAGACGGAGATTCCATGAAGCCGAATTACCAGAACGGCAACCGGGTCCTGGTTTCTTGTATGGACAGACATTTTTCTTGCGGTGATGTTGTGGTCATCGACGAGCATGCGACGGGGCTGCATGAACGCCTTATTAAGCGTGTGATTGCAACAGGCGGGCAGACGATCGATATCAATTTTGCGGCCGGTACCGTCTTGGTTGATGGAAAAGAGCTTGATGAATCGGCTTATATTAAAAATGGAATCACAAAAGATCAATACGATGTTACGTTCCCGCAAAAAGTACCGGCCGGCCATATTTTTGTTCTGGGAGACAACCGGACAATTTCGGAAGACAGCCGTTTTAAAGAAGTTGGAATGATTGACTGCCGGTATGTGATCGGCAAAGTGGTTTTCCTTCTAAATCCGTTCCATTCCATCGTGAAATAATGTAAAATTGTGGGATAAGGAGTTGATTTTTCGTTGGGAAAAAAGAAGACGCTGCCAGACAAGAGAAAAAGGCCCTCCATCCCAGCCAGCGGGATTGTCAGCTGCTATGAATGGATGGAAGCGCTGATTACTTCTCTGATTGTTGTGACGGTTTTCTTTTCCTTTATTTTGCGGGTGGTCAGCGTCAGCGGTCCTTCCATGCTGCCGACTCTTCACTCTGACGACCGGGTCCTTCTGTTCAGCGAGTTTTATCAGCCCAAGCGGGGAGATGTAATCATTATCACCCACACACGGGGACTTTCGGAACCGATTATCAAGCGGGTAATCGCTTTGGAAAATCAGACTGTGGATATTAATTTTCAGACAGGCGTCGTCAGTGTCGACGGAAAGCAGCTGGACGAATCCCGGTATATTCGAAACGGTATCACCACGCAGCCTGCCGATTACAAATTTCCTGTAACCGTACCGAAAGGCTGTGTCTTTGTTCTTGGCGACAACCGCCCGGTTTCCGACGACAGCCGCAGTTGCCATGTCGGAATGGTGGATGAGCGTTTTATTTTGGGAAAGGCGGAATGGATTCTTTTCCCTTTCAGTCATTTTGGAAGGGTGAATTCTTAAGAAGAAGGGGGAGTTTTATGCAGGAAGGGCAACCGATTCAGTGGTTTCCTGGCCATATGGCAAAAACCCGGCGGGAAATGGAAAAAAATATCCGGCAGGTTGATGCTGTGGCTGAAGTCCTTGACGCCCGGATTCCGGCGAGCAGCCAAAACCCGGATCTAGGCCGCATGGTGGACGGAAAGCCACGTGTAATTCTTCTGAATAAGTCCGACTTGGCGGATTCCGCCATGACCGGCGATTGGATTGCCTTTTTTCGGGGGCGCGGTCTTGGCGCGATTGATGTGAACTGCCGGACGGGTGCCGGCCTGAACCGGTTCTTGCCGCTTGCAAAATCAATCCTTGCAGACAAGCTGGCACTATGGAAGAAAAGGGGGATGATGGGCCGCAAAATTCGGATCCTCGTTGCTGGAATTCCAAATGTAGGGAAAAGTTCGCTGATCAACCGGCTTTCCAAGAACAGCCGCGCTTCCGTTGCGGACAGACCCGGCGTCACCCGCAGCAGCCAGTGGTTTCCCGTGGGGAAAGAGATGGAAATCCTTGATACGCCGGGAATTTTATGGCCTAAATTTGAGGATCCTGTCGTCGGGGAGCATCTGGCGTTTACCGGAGCGGTAAAAGACGATGTTATGGATTTGGAAACCCTTGCCTGCCGTTTGCTCGAGGTACTGCGCGGCGATTACGGAACTCTGCTGGAACGCAGGTATAAGCTGGAGGG
The DNA here is from genome assembly GCA_002399225.1 of bacterium UBA4883. Taxonomy (GTDB): domain Bacteria; phylum Bacillota; class Clostridia; order Oscillospirales; family Acutalibacteraceae; genus Caproicibacter. Next base: position 9,042 of record DHDF01000141.1, on the reverse strand, counting down.
CGATCTCCCAAGTCTGAGCGGCTATGAGCTTCTGGAGCAGATCGGCAGGAAAAGAGGGATGCTTCTCCGCGGCGGGGAAATCGACACGGAGCGCGCCGCCACTATGCTGCTGGATGAGTTCCGGGCCGGCAAGATCGGCAGAATTACTTTGGAAAAAGCCGGTGGAGTGAAATGATCGACTGGCATCTTTATGAGGACACGGCCCGATCGGACGGTTTTCCGCTGGTTTGCGGAATCGACGAAGCGGGGCGGGGTCCTCTTGCGGGGCCGGTGTTTGCCGCAGCCGTAGTGCTGCCGCCTCATGCTCAGATTGATGGACTAAACGATTCCAAAAAGCTGACCCCTAAAAAGCGGGAAGCTCTCTACGATGTGATTTTACAAACGGCGGTGGACTGTGGGGTCGGTTTTGCAACGGAGCATGAAATTGATGAAATTAATATTCTGCAGGCGACTTTTCTTGCCATGCGTCGGGCTTTCGACAAATTGAATCCGAGACCGGACCTTGCGCTGGTAGATGGAAACCGCATGCCGAATCTTGACGTGAAAACCCGTCTGATTGTAAAAGGGGACTCGCTTTCCGCCAGTATCGCGGCGGCCTCCATCCTGGCAAAGGTCAGCCGTGACCGGCTGATGTGCCGGATAGACAAGATCTATCCGGACTATGGATTTGCGCGGCATAAGGGTTATGGAACCAAACTTCATGTGGAAATGCTGCACCGGCTGGGTCCTTGCCCGGTGCACCGCAGGACCTTCTTAAAAAAGATCTTGCCGGGTTATGGCGGGAAATAACCGCACCGGTCCGTTCGGGGAAGCTTATGCGGCCGAGTTCCTCGAAAAAGACGGTTATCGGATTTTAGAGCGGAATTACCACAGCCGTTTTGGAGAAGTTGACATCATCGCCGAAAAGGGTCGGTATCTTGTGTTCGTTGAAGTAAAAACGCGGGAGTCCCGCTCCATGGTCCCGCCGGAAGCGGCGGTTACACCGGGGAAGCAAAAGAGAATTGCCAAAACCGCTCTGCTCTATCTGCAGAAACATCCGACTCACCTTCAGCCGCGGTTTGATGTCATCGGAATCATCATGGAAAAGACCGGGCGCTCCGTGCAGTCCTGCCGCCATATCGAAAATGCATTCGGCTTTTCCTCTTACTTTTAGGCTGAAAAAGCCGGTCTGCCGGAAAAAGCGGAACGACAGCGCAGAAACTGTAATGGGAAGCAGTTCTAAAATCCGTTTGAGAGTGTGTTGCCATGTCTTTATTTGCAATTGCGGACCTTCATCTTTCCTTTGGCACCGACAAGCCGATGGATGTGTTTGAAGGCTGGCAGAATTATACCGAACGTCTGCGGAAAAACTGGACCGCCGTCGTTGGCAGGGAAGATACCGTTGTGATTGCGGGAGATATTTCGTGGGCTATGAAACTGGAGGATTCCGTTCAGGATTTTCGCTTTATTCATGAATTGCCTGGCAAAAAGCTGATCCTGAAGGGAAACCATGATTACTGGTGGTCGACTAAGCGAAAAATAGAAGAATTTTTCAGTGCAAACGGTTTTGAGGATCTTGGGATTATCCATAATTGCGCTGCGGCGGTGGAGAAAAGAGCCGTGTGCGGTACGCGCGGCTGGCTTTACAATGCAGAGAGCCCGCAGGATAAAAAAATCGTCAACCGGGAGGTTGGGCGGCTGAACGCTTCACTTGCCGACGCCCGCAGGCAGGGCCTGCCTCCCGTCGTCTTTCTGCATTATCCGCCCGTTTATGCGGGAATGGAATGCGGGGAAATCCTCGATGTTCTGGAACAGAACCAGGTTAAAGACTGCTATTTTGGCCATATCCATGGAAGTGCCGCTGCAAAACGGGCGCCGATCGGGGAATACCGGGGAATCCGCATGCATTTAATTTCCTGTGACTATCTCGGGTTCACGCCGGCTTTGGTAAAATGAATAAATTAAAAACATTTCAGTGAAAGGTAGAAACTTTATCGTTCATGTGATATAATTAACTTCGTTAATCGCAGATTTGCAGGAGGAAATAAAAATGAGTTTAAAATCAACCACTCAGGTGGCAAAGAACCGTTACCAGCTTGAGGTTCTTGTGGATGCGGAAGAATTTGAAAAGGCCGTGGATGCGGCTTACCATAAAGAAAGCAAAAAAATTACGATCCCGGGGTTTCGCAAGGGAAAAGCGCCCCGCGGATTCATTGAGAAATATTATGGCGACAAGGTATTCTACGACGAAGCAATCAATTCCGTATATCCCGGTGCACTGGAAAAGGCGGTTGATGAATCAAAGCTTGAGATGATTGAAGACAAGATCGATTTTGATCTGGTTTCCGCAGGTGCAGACGGTCTGGTGTTTAAGGCGACCATTACAACAAAACCGGAAGTGGAGATTGAGGATTACAAAGGAATTCCTGTCACGAAGAAAGTTCAGGAAGTGATGGATTCCGATATAGATGCCGAAATTGAAAAAATCCGTAATCGCAATTCCAGGATGGTCACCGTAGAGGACAGGGAAGCGCAGAACGGAGACATTGTCGTCCTTGATTTCGACGGATCCGTTGACGGCAAGGAATTTTCCGGCGGCAAAGCTGAAAACTATACCCTTCAGCTTGGTTCCGGCCAATTTATCCCAGGATTTGAAGATCAGGTTGCGGGACATCGGTCAGGTGATGAATTCGACATCAACGTAAAGTTTCCCGAGGACTACGGTGCAAAGAATCTTGCCGGCAAAGATGCGATTTTTCATGTTAAACTGCATGAGATCAAAGTAAAAGAACTCCCGCAGGTCGACGATGATTTTGTCAAGGATGTCAGCGAATTTGACACACTGGATGCGTATCGCTCGGATGTCCGCGAAAAGCTTGTGAAAGACGCGGAAACAAAAGCGAATGACGAAATGGACAATAAACTGGTCAACACGCTGGTTTCCAAACTAAAAGCTGATGTCCCGGAGGCAATGTTTGAAAATCAGATCAATGAAGATCTCCGAGATTTCAGCTATCGGCTGCAATCCCAAGGCCTGAATGTGAAGACTTATATGAAATATACAGGCCAGAACATGGAGGCAATTCGCAAACAGTTCAGACCCGAAGCGGAGCGCCAGGTAAAATTCCGCCTTGCACTTGAAAAAATCGCTCAGTTGGAAAAAATCACTCCTTCTGAGGAAGAGATCGAGAAGGAATACGCTAAATTAGCTGAAAATTATAAAACAGAGGTCGATAAAGTCAAGTCCTTTGTCCATAAGGAAGACTTGGTGAAAGATATGTCGGTGGAAAAGGCGTTCCATCTGGTACGAGACAACGCTGTGGTTGCGGAAGAAAAGGAATCGCCAAAAACGGAAAAAAAGCCCTCAGATGATGGAATAAATTCCGAGAATTCGCCAAAGCTCTAATATTGCCGGTTGCTGGAGGAATAGAAGAATGAGCAGCTTAGTACCTTATGTTATAGAACAGACCAATCGGGGCGAACGCTCCTATGATATTTTTTCCCGTCTGCTGAACGACAGGATTGTGATGCTGACCGATGAGGTGAACGATACCACCTCCAGCTTGGTGGTTGCCCAGCTTCTGTATCTGGAAGGTCAGGATCCGGCCAAGGATATCAGCCTTTATATCAACAGCCCCGGAGGCTCCGTTACAGCGGGCCTTGCAATTTACGACACGATGCAGTATATTAAATGTGATGTATCTACCATCTGCATGGGAATGGCTGCCAGCATGGGTGCATTTTTACTGACGGCTGGCACAAAAGGCAAGCGCTATGCTTTGCCGAACAGCGATATCATGATTCATCAGCCGAGCGGCGGCACCCGGGGGCAGGCGACGGATATTAAGATTCAGGCGGAGCATATGCTGCAGATTAAGAAGAAACTGAATGAGATTTTCGCCGAGCGCACTGGGCAGCCGCTGGAAGTGATCATGAGAGATACCGAACGCGATAATTTTATGACTGCGGAGGAAGCGGTCCAGTACGGACTGATCGACAAGGTCATTACGAAGCGATGAGATAGGGTGATAGAATGCCGAACAACGACGATAACAAGGGAAGAGAAATCTGCTGTTCCTTCTGCGGAAAACCGCAGAGCGAGGCGCGCCGCCTGATCGCGGGACCCGGCGTTTTTATCTGTGATGAATGTGTTGAACTGTGCATGTCCATTCTGAATGATGAAAAGAATCTGTCCGCAAGGAAGGAAAGCTACGGCGAATCAGTTGCTGAACTGCCAAAGCCGCAGGAGATTAAGCGGCAGCTGGACGAATATGTCATTGGTCAGGAAGCTGCCAAGATCGCCCTGTCGGTGGCTGTTTACAACCACTATAAGCGGATTTACTATGGCCGTGACAAGGACGATGTGGAGCTGACGAAAAGCAATGTGCTTCTTCTCGGTCCGACCGGCGTTGGAAAAACTTTGCTGGCTCAGACTCTTGCGAAAATCCTGGATGTTCCGTTTGCCATTGCGGATGCCACAACCCTGACGGAAGCCGGATATGTCGGCGAAGATGTGGAAAATATTCTCCTTCGTCTGATTCAGGCAGCAGACTTTGATATTGAAAAAGCAGAACGCGGAATTATTTATATCGATGAAATCGATAAGATCGCCAGAAAATCCGAAAATCCGTCCATTACGCGGGATGTCAGCGGCGAGGGCGTTCAGCAGGCTTTGCTGAAGATTTTGGAAGGCACGGTTTCCAATGTTCCTCCTCAGGGCGGAAGAAAGCACCCGCAGCAGGAATTTTTGCAGATTGACACGACCAATATTCTTTTTATCTGCGGCGGGGCTTTTGACGGACTGGATAAAATTGTTGAGCAGCGTTCGTCTTTTTCCTCGATTGGCTTTGGGGCACAGGTCCGTAGTAAGGCGGAGCTGGATTCTACTTCTTGGATGAAAGATGTCATTCCGCATGACCTTGTAAAATACGGCCTTATTCCGGAGTTGGTCGGCAGGCTGCCGGTGATTGCGGCTCTGGACGGCCTTGATGAAGAAGCGCTGATCCGCATTTTGACGGAGCCCAAAAACAGTTTGGTCAACCAGTATAAAAAGCTGTTCCAGCTTGACAAAGTGGAGTTGGAGTTTGAACCGGAAGCGCTCCGGGCAATTGCAAAAAAGACGATGGAACGCCGAACAGGGGCCAGAGGGTTGCGCTCTGCCATGGAAAATATTTTGGTGGACTTGATGTATCAGGTTCCGTCCGATTATACGATCGAGAAAGTTGTCATCACGCAGGATACAGTGGAAAATAGAGCAAAATCGGAAATTACCTACAATCCGGATCGAAAACCAGTGGCACTCAAGATAACGTCTCCCAACAAAAGGGGAAGAAAGGACACCGCTTCCTGAGTGAACCATTTGCCTGTTGCAGCGCGGTTATCATTCGCTCTGCAACAGTTTTTTTTTTAAGGAGCTTTTTTTTATGAGTATGAATGAAACTGGCATCCAGCAAGAGGATGCCGCTATCCCGGCGCTTGCACTGAGAGGACTTGTGATTTTTCCGGGCATGCTGTTACAGTTTGATGTCGGCCGCCGGAAGTCCATTCTTGCCCTCGAGAAAGCGATGGAAGAAAATCAAATGATTTTTCTCGTCGCACAAAGAGATCTTGCAGACAATGATCCCTCAGCAAAACAGATCTTTTCCATGGGAGTTGTGGCAAAAATTAAACAGGTAATTCGCCGCAGCGACGATGGTGTCCGCCTTTTTGCGGAAGGGCTTTACCGCGCTTCCGTCACCTCTTATGAATCAGAAAATCCGTTTCCGCGGGTTCACGTCAAAAAAGTCGAGACCCTGCCGGCCAGGACAACCCGCAGAACGGAGGCCTTAGTCCGCTATACGCAGAATCTTTTCGAGCAGTTTATTCAGAATTACACCCATATTCCACCGGACATCGTCATCGGCGTTGTTCAGAAAAAAAACTGTGGGGAACTGGCGGATTACATTGCCTCCAACATCATGTTTGATTTTGAAGAAAAGCAGACAATTCTTGAGGAGCTGCATCCGGTCCGCAGGCTGGAAAAACTTGCCGCAATTCTGAAGAAAGAGACGCAGGTTCTGTCTATTGAGAGTAAGATCAGCGAGAAGGCAAAAGAACAGATTGACAGCAATCAAAAGGAATATTTTCTGCGGGAACAGATGAAAGCGATTTCTTATGAACTCGGCGAAGAAGATAATCCACAGCAGGAGGCGGACAGCCTTCGGGATCGGATTGAAAAACTCGGTCTGCCAAAATTGCAGCACGACAAATTAATGAAAGAATGTGACCGCCTTTCCAAAATGCCGGAAGGGTCCCATGAAGGCAGCGTCATTGTAAGTTACCTTGAGACCTGTCTGGATCTGCCTTGGAATGTTTCCAGCAAGGAGCATATCGACCTGCGGAAAGCGCACCGAATTTTGGATCGCGACCACTTCGGACTGGAAAAAGTCAAAGAACGGATTTTGGAGATCCTGGCCGTAAAGAAACTGTCTCCGGAAATCAAGGGGCAGATCATTTGCCTGGTGGGGCCTCCCGGTGTTGGCAAAACATCCATCGCCCATTCGATTGCAGAAGCAACGGGCCGCAAGTATGTCCGCGTTTCGCTCGGCGGTGTACGGGATGAATCCGATATCGTAGGGCACCGGCGGACTTATATCGGTTCCATGCCTGGACGGATCATCAATGCCATGAAACAGGCAGGAACCAACAATCCTCTGATTTTGCTGGATGAGATCGACAAGATGGGCAACAATTTCCATGGAGATCCTTCGTCTGCATTGCTGGAAGTCCTTGATTCCGAGCAGAACAGCGCTTTCTACGACCATTACATCGATATGCCGTTCGATCTGAGCCATGTGCTGTTTATCACGACTGCAAACGATGCCAGCGCCATTCCTGAGCCTTTGTATGACCGGATGGATGTCATCACCCTTGGCAGCTACACGCATTTGGAAAAATACAACATTGCTGTGAAGCACTTGATTCCGAAACAGCTGAAAAAGCATGGGATCAGTTCTGCGCAGATGCGGATCACACCGGCTGCAGTTCACAAGCTGATTGCCGGTTATACGCGGGAAGCAGGCGTCAGGGCTTTGGAGCGCGCGATTGCTTCTCTATGCAGAAAATGTGCCAAGTATTTTGTTGAGGATCGCAAAAGGAAAATTGTGATCAATGCAGCCAAATTGGAAGAACTTCTCGGCCCGGAAAAATTTAAAAAGGACAACCGGAACCAACGGGACATGGTTGGGCTGGTCAACGGACTGGCATGGACCAGTGTCGGCGGAACGCTTCTGCCAATAGAGGCGGCAGTGATGAATGGAACTGGCAAGCTTGAGTTGACCGGTTCCCTCGGTGACGTGATGAAAGAATCCGCGCGCACCGCGATCAGCTGCATCCGCACCCGGGCAAATGTGCTTGGAATCAGCCATGATTTTTACACGAAATATGACATTCATATTCATGCGCCGGAAGGTGCCATTCCCAAAGACGGTCCGTCTGCCGGAACTGCCATGGCCACGGCCATTACCTCTGCACTTTGTAACATCCCGGTCCGGCACGATGTTGCCATGACCGGTGAAATCACTTTGCTGGGCCGTGTCCTGCCGATCGGCGGCCTGAAGGAAAAAACCATGGCGGCTTATCGCTCTGGGATAAAGACCGTCATCATTCCGGAGGACAATGTTTCAGACTTGGAGGATATCGATACGGTGGTAAAGAAATCAATTCAATTTAAGCCGGTTCATCAGATCGATCAGGTGCTTCGGATCGCGCTCACAAAGATGCCGGTGTCGAAACAGGAATCGGATTTGCCGGAGTCGAAACCTTTTTCAGCCGCAAAGAAAGTGGAGCACCTGCCTTCCAATACTGCTTCTATTCCGCAGTGAGGTGAAAAAATGGGAATAGAAACGGCAGTTTTTGAGATGTCTGCCGGGCTGGCAGACCAGCTCCCGGTGTCTACGGTGCCTGAAATTGCCTTTTCAGGCAGGTCGAATGCGGGAAAGTCGTCGTTAATCAATCGACTGCTTTCACGAAAGTCTTTGGCAAGGATCAGTTCTGCTCCCGGAAAAACTGCGACGATTAATTTTTACAATCTGGGTTTTTGCCGCTTTGTCGATTTGCCGGGCTATGGATATGCGAAGGTTTCTAAGGCGGAGAAGCTGCGGTGGTCGGATTTGGCGGAAGGCTATTTTCGCCAGTGGCGCAACCTTCGTCTGGTTGTTCAGCTAATGGATTTTCGCCACGCGCCGGCCGCCGCCGATCTTCAAATGATCCGCTATCTGCGCGACGCTGAGATTCCCTGCCTAGTGGCCGCAATGAAGAGCGATAAACTGAACAAAACGGCGCGTACGGCCCAGGAGACGGCCTACAAAGGCCAGTTTGCACCTTACCCGGATATCCAGGTTATACCATGTTCCGCCGTGTCGGGTGAGGGCGTTGACGTTATCATGAAAAAGATTTTCGCAGTTTGCCAAAATAAAATGAAATAATTTCATCAGCTTTGTTTGACTTTTCCGCACTGAAATGCTATTCTGTTAAAGTTGGGAGAGTGGTTTGATTGAATTCAAAGCTGAAGGACAGCAGCGTGGATTTTTTGTTCAGCGCAATTCTTAGTTTGAAGACGCCGGAGGAGTGCTATGCCTTTTTTGAAGACCTCTGCACGGTTCCGGAGATCAAGGCAATGTCGCAAAGGCTTTGGGTTGCCCATATGCTGAGTCATAAAAAAGTTTACAGTGAGATTGTGGCAACCACAGGGGCTTCAACAGCCACGATAAGCCGTGTCAACCGGTCCCTTCATTATGGTTGCGATGGGTATGAAATGGTCTTTAAAAGGTTGGACGGCTAAATGGAATGGCTTTTCAAGGCTGTAAAGCGGCGGGTAGGTAAAAAAGGTCTGCCCGCCGCCCAATAAGTCTGCAGATACGCTTTTCCCTGATTCCGCTACAGAGTTTTCCTGTCGCCTAAGCGAACTTGGCATCTGACCTTGCTTTGGTTGAAAATGGAAGCATAAAATCAAAAAAATTGAAAAAAATGTTTTTTTGTGTTGACAATTGCCCTGAAATATAGTATTATATAACACGTCGCTGA
>DHDF01000055.1 GCA_002399225.1 bacterium UBA4883 | reverse complement strand
AAAAAGACCTATGCCTGCTTTGAGCCGACGATGGATTACTGCGTGGTAAAAATCCCCCGCTGGCCGTTCGACAAGTTTGTCTTTGCCAAGCGGATCCTTGGAACGCAGATGAAAGCTACCGGAGAGGTGATGGGCATCGCGCCGGACTTTGAAGCGGCGCTGATGAAGGCGATTCGGTGCCTGGAACAGAATGTGTACAGCCTGCAGGACCCCGAGTTCGCAAAGCTGTCGGACCCGGAACTGGAAAAAAGGCTGCATGTCATCGACGACCGCCGCATGTGGGCGATTGCGGAAGCTCTGCGCCGCGGCGTTTCGTTTGACCAGATTCACGAGATTACAAAAATCGACCGCTGGTTTTTACAAAAATTTTATAACATCGTTCAGGTGGAAAAAAAGCTGACGTCAGGGGCACTGAACTCCGAACTTCTGTTTCAGACAAAAAAATATGAATTTCTAGATCAAACAATTTCAGAACTCTGTGGAAAAAGTGTCGATGAAATCCGCCGCCTTGAAGAAAAATGGAAGATTCAGCCTGTCTATAAAATGGTGGATACCTGCGCGGCGGAATTTGAAGCGGAAACTCCGTATTACTATTCCTGCTATGGAAATGAAAATGAATCTGTCCCACAGCAAAAGAGGAAAAAGGTTTTGGTCATTGGCTCCGGGCCCATCCGGATCGGTCAGGGAATCGAATTCGACTTTTGCTCCGTCCACTGTGTTTGGGCATTAAAAAAGCTCGGTTATGAAACAATTATTGTCAACAACAACCCGGAAACCGTCAGCACGGATTTCGACGTTGCTGATAAACTGTATTTTGAACCGCTGACGGAGGAAGACGTCCTTCATATTGTGCAGTTGGAGAAGCCGGACGCAGCCGTCGTTCAATTCGGCGGTCAGACCGCGATCAAACTGGCAAGGTCCATTGAAAAGATGGGGGTGCCGCTGCTGGGGACTTCGGCCGACGGCATTGATGAAGCGGAGGACCGCAAGCGGTTCGATGCCATTCTGAACCAGTGCGGAATCCCGCGCGCGGAGGGCAGAACGGTGTTCACCTGCGAGGAAGCAATTGAAGCTGCCCATGAACTCGGTTATCCGGTGCTGGTGCGCCCGTCCTATGTGCTTGGCGGCCAGGGGATGCAGATCGCGTATTCGGATGGAGACATCGTTCAGCAGATCGGAATCATCAACAGGGTTGCGCAAAAACATCCGATTCTGGTCGATAAGTACATCATGGGCACGGAAGTCGAAGTCGACGCCGTCTGCGATGGCACCGATTCCATGATTCCCGGCATCATGCAACATATTGAGCGTGCCGGAATCCATTCCGGCGACAGCATCTCCGTTTACCCCGCAATCGGTGTGGAGCAGGAAATGCAGAGCAAAATTGTGGAGGATACCCGCCGCCTTGCAAAAGCCCTGAAAGTGGTGGGCCTTCTGAATGTTCAGTATATTGTAAAAAATCACGAAGTTTATGTCATTGAGGCAAACCCGCGTTCTTCCCGCACGGTACCCTACATCAGCAAAGTGACGGGCATCCCGATTGTCCCGTTGGCTGTTGGCACATTTTTCGGGAAGAAACTGCCGGCCATGGGTTATCATTACGGCCTTCAGCGCGACCGGGATCTGGTTGCCATCAAAATGCCTGTGTTCTCTTTTGAAAAACTCTATGGCCAGGATGTGAACCTCGGCCCCGAAATGAAATCGACCGGCGAGGTGCTCGGCATTGCGCACACTTACAATGAAGCCCTGATCAAGGCCTTTTATGGTGCCGGCGTTCATAAGATCCAAAAAGGGCACGTAATCGTCACGGTAAAAGACGGAGACAAGGAGGAAATGCTGCCGATTGCTAAAGGGCTGTACGACCTGGGTTGGAAGATCTATTCCACTCAAGGGACATCAGATTTCCTCAACGATCACGGAATTCCGACCATTCGCACCCGGAAAATCGGGTCCGGAAAACCGGATATCCTCGATGATATTATTTCTGGACAAATCGACCTGGTGATCAATACCCCGTCCAAAGTGGATGCACATAAGCGCGACGGATATCTGATTCGCCGCAATGCCGTGGAAGCGGGAATCCCGTGTCTGACTTCACTCGATACGGCAAACGCATTTCTCAACTGTGCCCAGCATGTCAACAGCATGCAGCTTTCGGTCATCGACATTACAAAAATCTCTTCTTTTGTAAACTTTATTTAACTGTATGGAGGATAATCAAATGAAAAAGATGGAACAGCTCTATGAAGGAAAAGCCAAGAAAGTTTTTGCAACTGACGACCCCGATTTATGCATTGTAGACTACAAGGATGATGCGACCGCATTTAATGGCCAGAAGAAGGGGACGATCGTTGGGAAAGGCGTTGTCAACAACAAAATGTCCAACTACCTTTTTCAGAAGCTGGAAAAAGAGGGAATCTCCACCCATTTTGTGAAAGAACTCAGCGACCGAGAGACCTTAGTAAAAAAAGTGCAGATTGTCCCGCTTGAGGTCATTGTGCGCAACAAGGCTGCCGGCAGTCTGGCAAAGCGCCTCGGCATGGAGGAAGGGACCGTAATGAAGAGCCCGGTTCTGGAATTCTGCTATAAATGCGATGCTTTGGATGATCCGATGGTAAACGAGTATCATATTCTCGCGGCCGGTTTTGCGACCAAAGAAGAAATCGACGAAATTTCAAAAATGGCGCTGAAGATCAATCAACTCCTCTGCAAATTTTTCCTTTCCGTCAATATTGAGCTGATTGATTTCAAGATTGAATTTGGCCGCTATCATGGAAAGATTCTCCTGGCGGATGAAATTTCTCCGGATACCTGCCGCCTGTGGGATGTTCATACGCACGAAAAGCTGGACAAGGACCGTTTCCGCCGCGACATGGGCGGGGTGGAAGAAGCCTACCAAGAGGTTATGAAAAGAATCGGCCTGTAAAAAGAAATGGATGGTGATCTTTTGAATCGTTCCGTCACGGAGCCCGGGCACCCGCATGAAGAATGCGGTGTTTTCGGCGTTTATTCCGACGGCACTCTGGACCCTGCCTATGCCACATACAACGGTCTTCTGGCTTTGCAGCACAGGGGGCAGGAAAGCTGCGGCATTGCGGTGAACGACAGGGGCGTAATTTCCTATTACAAGGATATGGGGCTGGTCACGGAAGTTTTCAGCCATGAGATTCTAAACCATCTCAAAGGCCAGATGTCGGTGGGGCATGTTCGGTATTCCACAGCGGGGGCCAGCATACGGGAGAATGCCCAGCCTTTGGTGATGAACTATATTAAAGGGACTCTTGCAATTGCGCATAATGGAAATCTGACCAATGCCTATGAGTTGCACCAGCTGCTGGCCAGGCAGGGATGTATCTTTCAGACAACCATCGACACGGAAGTGTTCGCCTATATGATTGCGCGTGAGCGGGTCAATGCACCTTCGATTGAAGAGGCCGTCCGCCGCGCCACTAAAAAAATTCGCGGTGCATATTCCATGGTCATCATGAGCCCTCAGAAGCTGATCGCAGCGCGTGACGCCCATGGCTTCCGTCCGCTGTGTATCGGCAGGGTCAATCACTCCTATGTGTTTGCTTCCGAGACCTGCGCGCTGGATGCCTGCGGCGCGGAATTTGTGCGGGATGTTCTGCCGGGCGAGATTGTCGTGGCCGATCAGAACGGACTGCGCTCCATCCGAGACCCGGTTACGGAAAAAAAATCGCTCTGCATCTTTGAATATATTTATTTTGCCCGCACGGACAGCGTCATTGACGGCATCAGTGTTTATGAGGCGCGGAAAGAGGCCGGGCGTCTGCTGGCCAGGCAGAATCCGGTGGACGCCGATATTGTCATCGGGGTTCCGGAATCCGGCATCGACGCGGCGATTGGCTACAGCGAAGAATCCGGAATTCCCTATCAAAAGGGAATTGTCAAGAACAGCTATATCGGCCGGACTTTTATCAAGCCGAGCCAGTCGGAGCGGGAAAACAGCGTGCGGATTAAGCTCAATGCTCTGCACACCGCAGTAAAAGGAAAACGGGTCGTGATGCTGGATGATTCCATTGTGCGCGGCACGACCAGCGCGCGGATTGTTTCCATGCTGAAAAAAGCCGGAGCGAAAGAAATCCATCTTAGAATCAGTTCCCCGCCATTTCTCTGGCCCTGCTATTATGGAACTGATATCCCGTCAAAAGAGGGACTGATCGCCTGCCACCACAGCGTCGAGGAAATCGGGAAATTGAGCTTCGCCGATTCAATCGACTTTTTAAAGCTGGAAAATCTGCCGAAGATGCTAAAAGTTTCTAAAACCGGCTGCGGCGGATACTGCGACGCCTGCTTTTCGGGAGAGTATCCGGCCGAAATTCCGGATTACTTAGTTGCAAATAAACATTACGATTATTGTAAGCCGATTCAACGGCTTTGATCTGCACATGGAGGCCGAAAATTGAAAAACACCTATGAATCTCCGCTGTCCACACGGTATGCAAGCAGGGAAATGAGTTATCTGTTTTCTCCTGAAAAAAAATTTAGAACCTGGCGCAGGCTTTGGATCGCCCTGGCACAGGCAGAAAAAGATCTTGGTTTGCCGATTACGCAGGAGCAAATTGACGAGATGATCGCCCACAAGGATGAAATCAACTATGAAGTGGCTGAAGCACGTGAAAAAGAGGTCCGCCACGACGTGATGTCCCATGTTTATGCCTATGGGGTGCAGTGTCCGAAGGCGGAACCGATCATTCACCTCGGTGCCACTTCCTGCTATGT
>DHDF01000046.1:14513-14652 GCA_002399225.1 bacterium UBA4883 | reverse complement strand
TGCCTTCAGGATGTCGGACACGAATCCCTTCATGCCGTTTGAGCCGTCGTCCGTCGTGCAGAAATAGCGGGTGCTGACTTTTTTGAATTCATCCTGAAGGAGGATGAGATCCTTGTTGCGGAAGCCGATGATCACGTCG
>DHDF01000046.1:13848-14223 GCA_002399225.1 bacterium UBA4883 | reverse complement strand
TCCCCTTCCCCCTTTTGGGAGAGGAGCTTCGTCGTGGCCCCCACGGTCTGGAAAATAATCGTCACCGTGCCGGCCTCGCGGTCGTAATCCGCTATGGTCAGCGGAATCCGCTCGCCTGTTTCGTCCACTCTCAGAATGATAAATTGGCCGGGCTGCGCCTTGGCCGCAACCAGCGGGGCCTCTACCGACAGGAGCGTAACGGAGGGATTGAGGTTCCTCTTTTTCACAATCCGATACATTCTTCCTTCGACCTCCAATTTCCATAAAATCGCTGAATTTTTCCGGGTGCTTTTCCGAGCATTGATCGTATGTAAGACGGAACACCCGGGGATTCGACCCGTCGCCTGCGCCGAACCGCCCGGCGCGCTCAACGCT
>DHDF01000046.1:12966-13741 GCA_002399225.1 bacterium UBA4883 | reverse complement strand
TTCGACCCGTCGCCTGCGCCGAGCCGCCCGGCGCGCTCAACGCTGCAACTGAGAGCCTATGACCATGCGCTGGATCTGATTGGTCCCCTCGAAGATCTGGAAAATTTTGGCGTCGCGCATCAGCTTTTCGATCGGATACTCACGGCTGTATCCATAGCCGCCGAAGATCTGCACCGCGTCCGTCGTGACCTTCATGCACATGTCGCTGACGAACGTCTTGGTGATGGAGCCGAGCTGCGTGTCGTACCGGCCGGTTTTGTCGATCATCTCCGCGCAACGGTACAGAAGCGCGCGCGCCGCCGTGCACTGGATCTGCATATCGGCCAGCATCCACTGAAGGCCCTGGTTTTTGATGATCGGGCGCCCGAACGTCACGCGCTGCTTCGCGTAGGCCACCGCTTCCTCGATCGCGCGCTCCGCGATCCCCAGGCACCCGTACGAATTGACGCCCCGGCTGCGGTCCAGGCTCTTCATGGCGATTTTGAAGCCCTCGCCCTCCTCGCCGATCCGGTTCGCCACGGGGATATGGACATCGTCGAAAATAACGTCCGCGGTGTTCGACAGGCGGAGCCCCATTTTGTCCTCGTCCTTCCCGACGCTGACGCCGGCGCGCTCGCGCTCCACCAGAAAACAGGTAATGCCTTTCGCGCCAAGAGAGCGGTCCATGGTCGCGAAAACGGTGTACATCCCCGCGAGGCCGCCGCTCGTGATAAAGCACTTGTGCCCGTTGAGGACATACTCGTCGCCGACCTTCACGGCCGTCGTCTTGTTATTG
>DHDF01000046.1:9236-12857 GCA_002399225.1 bacterium UBA4883 | reverse complement strand
CCTTTGCGGACGGCGGTCGTGCGGGTGGCGGCGGCATCGGAGCCGGCGTCTGGCTCCGTCAGGCAGAAAGCCCCCAGCTGCCCCTTCATCACGCGCCCCATATAGTAGGCGATCTGCTCTTCGGTCCCCGCGATGCGGACCGGCGTGGAGCCGAATTCCGCGGTCGTGGCGCTCACGATGAAACCGGCGTCCACTTTGGCAAACTGTTCGTTGATCAGCACCAGATTCAAAGCACCGGCGCCGAGGCCGCCGTATTTTTCGGGCACAAACATGGTGGGGAAGCCGGCCTCAAAGAATTTCTTGTATACGTCCATCGGGAATTCGCCCTTTCGGTCGCATTCGGCCACGACGGGTTTCACTTCCTTTTCTGCAAAATCCTTTGCAAGCGCCACAAGATCCTGTTGCTCCTCCGTCAGAATGAAATCTTGCATCATGATCTCTCCCTTTCGATTGTTTTTTGCGTTTCGCGCAGGCACGGCCCCGAAAGGCTGTTTTGCCGCATCCGTCGGCCGGGGGCCGGGGGTGCTCCAGAGCGTTATTCAATTGAACTAAAATTTAAAACCTGCAAAATTTTCCCATGATTTTACACAAGGTTCTTCCCACTGGGTTGTCACAGCGGTCATCCATCTGGTTTTAGTTCGTTCAATTGATCGTATTTTAAATGTAGCACATCGTATCCCCATTGGCAATATGTTTTGCAACAGTTCTTCCGCTAAATTGATTTTTCAGCGTATTGTTGCGAAAACGCCTTGCATTTTGGTCAATTTATCCTATTACTTCCTTACTTAACCGGATTAATTCATAACTTTTGCCTTTTCCTATGCAGCCTTCCGCATTGGCCGGTCGATTGGGATCCCTTTTTTGTTTTAAGAGGAGAGGTTTTTCATCGGATGATTTCAGATGCATATTTTTGATTCTATGAACTAATTTTTTAAAAATTCAAAAAATAGGTTGAAATGTACCGCTTTCTATAGTATAATTGGATTGTAAAAATATAACTAGTTTTTTCAATTATAATTTGATTATTTTAAACTATTACGCCTAAAATCAATTTTCTGCAATTTTAGTTCTTTTGATATAAATTTCAAATTTTCACGATGCGATCCGGAAAATCATCCTTCCCCGCGGCGATGTGCTTTGCTTCGGGGCCAGGCGCATCCCTTCGATGGATCCTTTCCAGGAACGGAAGCCCCCGAAGAGTCTGCGGCAAAGAACGGTTTGATGCGGTATCCTTTTTCAATTTCTGCAACGATATATAAGGAGACGAGGCGCTAATATGCAGAAGTTATTGTCGGATTACCTCTCTACCCATAAGGAAGATTTCGTCACCCACACGATCGTCGGGTTGTTTCAGCAGGCCGCCAAGTGGTACCCGGACAAAGACGCCGTCTGCCTGGGGGGCGAGAGAATGACATTCGCCACGCTGGACCGACGTTCCGACCAGCTGGCCCATACCCTGACGGACCATGAACGCATTGGGCCCGGCGACGTTGTGGCCGTCGCGACGGGGCGCAGCGTGGCCACTCCCGCCGTCGTGCTCGGCATATGGAAAGCAGGCGCCGCTTTCGTCACCATCGATCTCTGTTGCCCGGAAGCCCACAATCTGAGCTGCATGCAATCCGTTCATTCCCGCGTCTGCATCGACCGCGGGTATTACGACGACGCCGTCGCCGCCTGCGACCGGCCTCCTGCCTTTCAGGACCGCTCTCGTCCCGATCAGCTGGCCCTTGTCCTGTTCACGTCCGGCTCGACGGGCAAACCGAAGGGCGTGCGGATCCTGCACTCGAATATCACCGCCAGCGTCAGCAATTTCGACTGCCTGCCGCTGCGCTCCGACGATACGTTCGCGTCTTTTGCCAGCCTGCTCTTCATCGCCTCGGTATACGATTTCTGTGCCTCCCTGTCCCTGGGATGCACCGTTCAGATCGTGCCGGCGTCCATCCGACGAAACATCCGGGAGCTTGCGGCGTTTTATATCCGGAACGGGGTCACCGCGACGTTCCTACCGCCCCATATGGCGGCCAAATACATAGAAATCGACAGCGGCACCACGCTCCGCCTCCTGATGGTCGGCAGCGAAATGACGCGCCACCTGAAGAAACGCCCCTACCGCATCGTCAATGTCTACGCCTCCACCGAGGCGTGCGCCGTGATCAGCCGTTACCCGGTTCAGGACTCGCGCCCGGCTTATCCCATCGGCAAGGTGGTCCCCGCTCTGAAAGGCTATATTGTGACCGACGACGGTGAACCCGCCCCGGCCGGCCAGCCGGGGGAACTGTGGATTTCCGGCGCCCAGGTCTGCGACGGGTATCTGGATCTTCCGGAAGCCGACCGGGCCCATTTCGCGCCGAATCCGTTCGAGGGGGAGCCTCCGTTTCAGCGCGTTTTTAAAACTTCCGACATCGTGCGCATGCTTCCGGACGGGAATATGGAATATGTCTGCCGCAAGGACAATATGTTTAAAATCCGCGGTTTCCGCGTCGAACCCGGCGGCATCGAAAATTATATGCTGGAATATCCCCATATCACCGAAGCCTGCGTGACCTGTTTTACGGACGCGGGCGGCACCAATATCCTGTTCGGCTACTTCATCGCGGACACAAAGATCGACCATCGGGCTTTGCGCGCGTTTTTGCTGGAGCGCGTCCCCGGGTACGCCATCCCGACCGGCTTCATCCAGACGGACGAATTCCCGCGCCGGCAGAACGGCAAGGTCGACCGCCACGGCTTTTGTCCTCCCCCGGAATTGAACGACCATAAAAAGCTGGCGGTCCTGTATTATTGATTTCTCATGCCGGTCCCGCCCAGGCAGACAGTCTCTTCTATATTGTCCGTTACAAAGGTTTTTCCTGCTCTCAGAGAGGGGCCGACCAGCACGGTTTCGCAGATTGGGAGCCATCGGTTTTCATGAATGCAGACGGCGCCAAGCGTCAATTGCTATTTGAACATTTCCATGCCGCCCATGACTACGATCATAATGAAAAGCACCGGCTGAAGGACTTTCTCCAGCTTTTGTTTGTCGATCCTTTTTAGAAGAAGCGGTCCCACGAAAGCACCGCATATCGTCCCGATCGTCAGGAGGCCCACGAGCTTCCAATCAATATTTCCAATACCGAGATGTGTGACGAATCCGGTTACGGCAATGCCCAGAAGCACCAGCACTGAAGTACCCACCGTTTCAAGTGCCCGACATCCCAGAATCATAAGCCCCGCGAGGATGGGGCCACCACCGCTTAGGCCGACAAGACCGGACATCATCCCTCCGAGCAGACCGAAACATACTGCTTTCACCGTATTGGACTTTTGATTTGTCTGACCGGCATCTTGCGTCTCATTCTTTTTCCGCTTTTTCCGGATATACGAAACAAGCATCTGAACAGCCAACAGCAGAAGAATCAGGCCAGTAATTTTGTTATACAAATTCTCCGGCAGAAATCCGGAACACAAGGAGCCTGCCATGGAGCCTACCACGCCGCCGATCAGCATGGTAAGACCGAAATGCCAATTTACGTTTCCTGCCTTCCAATGGCTGAACGTTCCCACGGCAGTAGTGGGAATGGTAGTCGCCAACGAAGTGGACGCCGCAATAGCGGGTGGAATATTGAAGAAAGCGGTCAGAAT
>DHDF01000046.1:8427-9220 GCA_002399225.1 bacterium UBA4883 | reverse complement strand
TTCCAATGGCTGAACGTTCCCACGGCAGTAGTGGGAATGGTAGTCGCCAACGAAGTGGACGCCGCAATAGCGGGTGGAATATTGAAGAAAGCGGTCAGAATTCCTACATAAACGGCCCCGCCGCCGCCCCCAAGAGAAATAATCAACAGGCCAACGATAAAACCGACGATCGGTAAAGCAATATACTGAACCATATCAAGATTCCTCCGCAGGAGTCAAGGTCGAAAGAAGGCGCGAAACAAGCCGCACGAAGCTGGTATCCTCATCGGCCTCAGTGCCCTGAAAAAAGCCCGCTTCTTCCAGAGAAACAAATCCGTGAAGCGCACTGCGAAAGCCGCGGATAAAATGGATTGTTTCTTCCTTGCTGTAACGATACGGCTCCATGACCCGATACAGAATGCGGACAACGGAATGTCCGGCCTCTTGAATGTCGCCGTCGCTGTAATCCGGGAACCGCAGGATCGCTTTATAAAGTTCCGGGTTTTCCTTTGCGAATTTCCGGTAGGCCATGGCAATGGCCATAAGTGCATCTTCTTTTGACCGACCAACTGCTGCGCCTCGGACTGCATCGTCAAGCCTGCTGATAGCCAGTTTCGCAATGCCCAATGAAAGTTCTTTCAATCCGCTCAGATGATTATACAGCGATGGCGATTTTACTCCCAGCTTTTCCGCAACCTGAAGCAATGAGACATTTTCAAGCCCCTTCTCTTCCGCGAGTTCTGCCGCAGCATTTAAGATTACTTGTGAATTTAGGACTCTTTTTGTACCCATAAATTTCAGCCTTCCCCCACTA
>DHDF01000046.1:7508-8304 GCA_002399225.1 bacterium UBA4883 | reverse complement strand
TTCCCCCACTACTACTGTTATTTCATTATAAACTAATCTAATTAGTTTATCAATAGAGAAAGGCCTTCACCCTTTAAAAGAAGGTGGCGCCGCGTCTGCCCGACACGGCCGGCAGCTTTTTCCCCAGCTTGACCGGTTCATACCACAGGACGGCCGCAAGGGAGACGCCGATCACGATCAAAAGCTGTATTCCGCTCAGGGGCGCGAGCTTCAGGAATCCGGAGACGGGAGTATACAGGATCAGCATAAGGCCCAGGATCGTCCCGATCACAGTTGCCCACAGGACCCGGTCTTTCCTCAGGCGTTTCAGCGACTGAAAGGCAAAATCGGTGCCGGAGCTGTTGACCTGTACGAGCAGGATGTTGCAGAGGAAGAGGACGGCAAGGCCCATGGCGCGCGCGACCGGCGCACCGCTCCGTGGATTCCCCTGCAGCACGGCAAAATAGGTCCCGAAGGAGGCCGCGAAGACGGCAAAGCCCTGGAGCAGGCTTTTGGCAAGGCCCGGGGCGTCGATGATTTTCCCGCCGGGGTCGCGCGGCGGGCGCGTCATGATGTCGCGTTCCGCCGGCTGGCGTTCCAGAACGATCGAGCAGGTCGGGTCGATGATGAGCTCCAGCAGCACGACGTGGATCGGCAGGAGCATCAGGTTTGCCGGGCTGATCTTGAGCAGCGGGGCCAGCAGGGAGGCGAACGCGATCGGGATGTGGATGGCGAACACGTATCCGACGGCTTTCCGGATATTGTCATAAATTCTCCTGCCGTTGCGGATGGCCTCCACGATGGTCGAGAAATTGTC
>DHDF01000046.1:7257-7386 GCA_002399225.1 bacterium UBA4883 | reverse complement strand
GATGGTCGAGAAATTGTCGTCCATGAGGACGAGATCCGCGGCCTCGCGCGAAACCTCCGAGCCGCGTTTCCCCATGGCGATGCCGATGTCGGCGTATCTGAGCGCGGGCGCGTCGTTGACCCCGTCGCC
>DHDF01000046.1:5107-7057 GCA_002399225.1 bacterium UBA4883 | reverse complement strand
CGTCGCCCGTCATGGCGACGACCTCGCCGTTTTTCCGGAACGCCCGGACGATCCGCATCTTATGCTCCGGCACCACGCGGGCAAAGACGCTGACGCTCCGCACCTTTTCGCACAGCTCCGCGTCGGTCATCCGATCCAGTTCGTCGCCGGCAATGACTTTGTCGCAGTTCGGAATTCCCACCTGTTTTGCGATGGCGCTCGCCGTCGTACCGCTGTCGCCCGTGATCATCACAACGCGGACGCCGGCCCGCGTACAGCGCCGGGTGTCCTCCTTCACCGACTCCCTCGGGGGATCGGCGAGGCCGACCAGGCCGCAAAGCCGCAATTTGCAGTCCGGCAGCACTTTCGGGACGCTGCCGCCGATCGGCAGCGTCCTTTCGCCGACGGCGAGGACGCGCAGGCCCTGCCGGGACATCCCGTCCAGCTTGGCCTGCACGGTGTTCTTTTCCGCATCCGTCAGGCCGCAAAGCCGCAGGAGCTTCTCCGGCGAGCCTTTCGCCGCGATGAGGACCCCGCCTTCCCGCTTCCAGACATGACCCATCATTTTGGCCTCGTTGGTGAGCGGATATTCTTTGACAAGCTCGCCCGAGAACAGGAGCTCGCGTGTGATTCCCTGGCTCTCGCAGCGAGCGAGCATCGCCTTTTCCATCGGGTCGTAGGGCTCGGTCTCGCACGCCATGCCCATGATCTTGTCGAGGTGCTTTTCTTCGCCGTCCGCCGCCCATGTTTCCCGGACGGTCATTTTATTTTGCGTGATCGTGCCGGTCTTATCCACGCAGAGGACGGAAACCGCGCCGAGCGTCTCCACCGCGGGGAGTTTTCGCACCAGAGAGTGTTTTCTGGCCAGCCGCCAGGCGCCCATGGAGAGGAACACCGTGAGGATGACCGGGAATTCCTCCGGGATCATCGCCATGGCCAGCGTGACGCCGGAGAGGACGCTTTCGATCAGCCGGTCCCTGAAGAGATGGTCGGGGATGTTCAGCCAGGTGGCGCAGCCGACCAGCGCGCACAGCACGGCGGCGATGATCGCGCAGAGCCGGACCAGCCCGCCGGTCTGTTTCTGCAGCGGCGTCGGGTTCCCGGGCGCGTTCGCCACGTTCGCGCCGATCTTCCCGTATTCGGTCGCCGCCCCGATTTTCTCGACGCGGACCGCCGCGCTGCCCTGCAGGACCATGGTGCCGGCATAACACCGGTCGCGCCGCCAGAGATCCGATTGCTCCCTCCCCGCGGAGCCGGCGGCGGCTTTCCAGACGCCCTCGGCCTCGCCGGTCAGGGAGGATTCGTCGACGCAAAGGTCGTTTGCCCGGACGATCTCCCCGTCGGCCGGGATTTTGACGCCCTCGAAAAGCAGCATCAGGTCGCCCGGGACCAGATCGGCGCTGTCGATCGTCTTTTCTTCGCCGTCCCGGATCACCCGGACCTGCGGCGCGGAAAGGTCTTTCAGGGCCTCGAGCGTTTTGTCCGTCTTCCACTCCTGTCTCACGTCGATGCCGATGTCGCCGAGCACGAAGATCAGCATGACGGCGCCGTCGCGCGGTTCGCCCAAAAGGAAATAGACGACCGCCGCGGCGAGCAGCAGCAGAAACATCGGCTCGGAAAGCGCCTTCAGGATCTCACGGAAAACGTTCGGTTTCTTCCGCGGCGCCAGTTCGTTTTTCCCGAATTTTGCCTGCAGTTCCTCCGCCTGACCGGTCGTCAGTCCGGCAGCGGACGGATTTTCCATCTGTTCTGTCATAGCAAGTTACCTCCTGATGCCTGTCAAGGCATTCGTGTGATAGCTCTATGGCATTGCATAAATCAGTGACTATCCCCAAATGAGTATAAAAAAACCTGCGGGACAGATTACTGTCCCACAGGTGATCGAATCATCGAAACCTGTTGCCGCCGACGGCCCAGCCCCACAAACTTCGGAAAAATCCCGTAAGTCCATCGCCTGCTCAGTTTGTACTG
>DHDF01000046.1:693-4976 GCA_002399225.1 bacterium UBA4883 | reverse complement strand
CGCCTGCTCAGTTTGTACTGTAGCTGTTTACGCAGTGCAAAGAGATGTTTGTATCCTATCATATACAAATCTGTCCTGTCAAGTGTATGGCGAAAAATATTTTCTGTCTGTTTGAATTTACGGTCTTTGGCACCCGCTCTTTTGAAAATTCATAGAATAAAGAAAAATGTTCTGAAGATGAAATCATGGATTATAACGACGGCGGCGACAATCTCACCTACGACCAGGTCGTCCCGTACAGGCCGACGACGGCCATGCCTGCGGGAACGGCGCGCAGCTCTACTACGAGCTGACCGGGAATATGCCGGCGCAGATTCAGGGCAAACCGTTTACACCGCCCGCCCATTACTGCGAAGGGCTGGCCCGCGCTCTGCTGGGCGAGCAAAACGCGGTGCAGAAATACCGCAGGATCCTGTACAGCGATCTGTACGCCAAAAACGGGTGCAGGGGATCGCAAACATAAAAAGAGCCGAACGGCGGATAAAAAGCGGCCGGGTCCTCTGCGATCCGGCCACACTATTTTTTTCTTGAAAATCCCGGGAGACGGACGAACCCTTTCAGGTATTGAAATTCTTTTGTCCGGCAGAAGACAAGAAGGGACAACAGATTCGGGAGGATCAGGCAGATCAGGCATTTCAGGACGAAGCTCCCGAAGGAATATCCCCCCGCCAGGGAACAGGCGTACCACGTGAGGGACCCCACCGCAAAAATGAAGACCGTATAGAACACATATCGGATGAAATAGGGGGAAGCCCGGCGATGGAAACCGTGCCGGAACAGGACAAGCGGTTCCACCCAGAAGTCGACCGTGATCGTGCTGATAAAAGTCCCGAGAAAAACGCCGGCCGCGCCGATCTGCCGGGCAAGGACGATCGACATGCCCAGATTGACGGCCGCTTCCACCAGCGACCTGTATCTGTCGTACCAGAACAGGCCGAACGTATTTTTGAACATGATGGTGGCCTGCCGCATCCCCGTCACGTAAAAATTCAACACGATCAGAAAGACGACCGTCATCGGAAACAGCAGTTCCGCCCCCTTGCCCGTCCACAACATCCACAGGCGGATGAACGGATTGAAAAGGCAGAACAGGCAGATGGAGCAGAACCCGAAGATCCAGAACCCGGCGAAATTGATGGAGAGATAAACTTCATAGGATTTGCGGTTGCTCTCCACCGCGCCGAGGTTTCCGACGCTGGCCGTCACGCCGGAGAAAATCTGCGAGGTCAGGTTGTTGATGGTATTGGTGATCATGAAATAGTTGGCGTAGATGCCGACGCTCACGAGGCCGACGAATTTGGAGATCAGGATGTTGTCGGTCCCGTTCACGATCGCCCCGCCGATGCGGTTCATGAACATCGCCCGGATATTCCTGAAAATGGAATTTCGGTCTCTTCCGGAAAGCCTTGCGTTCCGGTAGCGTTTCAGATAGGGGTACATTCTGTCGGCCTTTACCGACAGAAGGAAGTTGGTCAGAAAACTGAACAGGATCTGCGCGCAGAGATAGAGGATGAAGTTTTTCGTCTGGATCAGGATGACGATCTGGAGGATATTCTGCACGATGCAGAGCCCGTACTGATACAGCGTGCAGATATAGCCCTTCTGGTCCGCGAGGATAATGTTCTGCTTATAGGAAAAGAAGTAGGTGATGGTGCTGTTGAAGACATACAGCAGATAAATGAGCGTCAGATGCGGGATAGCCGGCGAGCCGGTGAAAAACGGGATAAACGGCGTGAGCGCAAGGCCCGCCGCGGCGACGATCAGCCCGATGACATGATAGGCCCTTCTGTAAAGGCCCATCAGCGCGCCGATCTTCCTGCGGTCGTTTTCGGCGAGGGGCTTGTACATGCTGAAGATGATCGAGGTCCCGATGCCGAGCTCCGCCAGCGACAGCAGCGAGAGGATCCCGATGAACAGGTTGCTGACGCCGAGGTAGGTCGCGCCGAGCATCCGGATGAAAACCGTTCTGCAGACAAAGCTCAGCACGTCGCTCAGCAGCTGGCTGACGAGATTCACCGTGATATTTTTGATGGAATTCTCACTCCGCACAGAAACACGACCCTTTTTAACATAAAAAATATAATAGCATGAATTTCTGAAAAATTTTTCTCGGTTCACAAATAAAAAAAGCAAAAAATAAGCCCATGGTCTAATAGAATTCTAATCTTCACCGTTTACCATGGTTTTAAGATCATCTATTCCAGAAAATTTGTGGGGAGTTTCAAATGAATCTTTTTCAAGCGTTGATTTACGGGATCGTCCAGGGGATCACCGAATTTTTGCCGATCTCCACACGGCGCATCTGACGCTGATCCCCTGGATCTCTGGGTCAGATTGGTGACCGCGGGTTTCAAGGGACCCCTGACAAGGGCGAAGGCAAATCGACCGCAGAACGACGGGCGCGATCGCCGCGGCGGGCGGGCCGATTCAGATCCCTCCTACTTACAGGTCATTTCTTTATGTGCTAAAAGGAGCAAATCCATGAATTGCAACAATCCGGATCAGAAATTCCACGCAGAAAACCAGTCCGACGCCGGCAAAAGGTTTTCGCCTTCTTGGGAAACCGGCCTGTCGACAAGGGACGTCCTATACCGGCAAAAGGCCGGGCTTAGAAATTCGACCCCTGAAAAAATCACCAAGTCAAACGGTCAGATCATCCGCGAGAACGTGCTGACTCTCTTCAATTTATTCAACTTTATCATTGCGATCTGCCTTGCCGCAGTTCATTCATATTCCAATATCGCTTTTCTCTCCATCATTATTTTGAATATCTGCATTGGCATCGTACAAGAGATCCGCGCCAAAAATCTGGTTGAGAAACTTTCACTCGTCACCATGCCGAAAGCGACGGTGATCCGCGACGGCAAAGAAGCGGTCTGTGCGATTGAGAAACTGGTTCAGGACGATATCGTCGTGTTCGATATGGGAAAACAAATTTGCGTCGATTCCATCCTGCTGCATGGCGAAGCGGAAGTAAACGAATCCCTGCTGACCGGGGAATCGGACCCGATTCTGAAGCGTCCGGGCGACCATCTTCTGTCGGGAAGTCTTGTTGTGAGTGGAAAATGCTGCGCGCAGGTCGAACATGTGGGCTTGGATAATTACGCGTCTAAAATCGCTCATGATGCCAAAAAATATAAGGCCATCCATTCAATGCTGTTGCGCTCCATGAGGAAAGTGACCCGGTTTACAGGACTTTTCATCGTGCCGCTCGGGATTCTGCTGTTCGTTGAAGCATATTTTTTCCGCTATGACGCACTGGCCCCAGCCATTGTTTCCACATCCGCCGGGCTTTTGGGGATGCTTCCGAAAGGGCTGGTTCTGCTGATCAGCATTACGCTGGCCTCAGGCGTTATCAAACTCTCGAAAAGACAAGTCCTGGTACAGGATCTGTTTTCACTGGAATCGCTGGCCTATGTGGACGTTCTGTGCCTGGACAAGACCGGCACCATTACCGAGGGGAAAATGTCCGTCCAAAGCGTCGATCCGGTTGCGGGAACGTCTCTCCCGGTTCCGTTCGAAGATCTGATGGGGTCTTTTCTGCAGAATTCAGATGACAATAATGCGACCTCTCAGGCGCTGAGGAACCGTTTCAGTAAAAATCACCGCTTTCATCCGATCCATAAAGTCCCGTTTTCTTCGCAGAGAAAATGGAGCGCCATGACCTTTGAGGATGTCGGGTCGATCGTAATCGGCGCTCCCGAACGACTGACCGACCGGCCGCTGCCGCCAAAGATCTCGGAGCGGGAAAATTCCGGAGCACGCATTTTGCTGGCGGCCTTTACGAAAGAAACAATCGTAGACGATCAACTTCCGGCCCTTTCTCCCGTGGCTTTTCTGACCGTTTCAGATCCAATCAGAAAGGATGCGGCGAAAACGCTGGATTTCTTTGAAAAGGAAGGCGTCGACATTAAAATCATCTCCGGGGACAACCCGATTACCGTTTCAGCAATTGCAAAATCCGCGGGCCTGAAAGGGTACGATTCAGTCGTCGATATGTCCCCCTGTGAAACGGATGAACAAATTGATAAGGCGGCAAAAAATTACAGCGTTTTTGGCCGTGTCTCTCCCTATCAGAAAAGAAAACTGATCCAGTCTTTCAAGAAACAGGGCAAAACCGTTGCGATGACAGGCGACGGCGTGAACGACGTTTTGGCTCTGCGGGAGGCGGACTGCAGTATTGCAATGTCGGAAGGCAGCGACGCCACACGACAGGTCTCCCAGCTGGTTTTGTTGAATTCGGATTTTAC
Source organism: bacterium UBA4883 (assembly GCA_002399225.1). GTDB lineage: Bacteria > Bacillota > Clostridia > Oscillospirales > Acutalibacteraceae > Caproicibacter. The sequence goes on along the minus strand of DHDF01000046.1, from coordinate 726 downwards.
TTTTTTGCCGAACGTTCTGGCCGAAGGCCGACG
>DHDF01000046.1:0-545 GCA_002399225.1 bacterium UBA4883 | reverse complement strand
GTCAACAACGTGACACGGGTTGCCGGAATATTCTTTGTCAAAACCATTTATTCCGTCCTGATGTCCATCGCCTGCATGCTTCTGAACATTCCCTTCCCATTTATCCCGATCCAGATCACTTTGATCGACATGATAATCGAGGGATACCCCTCCTTTTTCATGTCGTTTGAACCGGATAACCATAAAATAACGGAAACGTTCCTGCACTCCGCTTTACGGAAGGCGTTTCCGAACGCTCTGACCATTTTGGCGGATTTTTTTCTCGTACTTTTTCTGGCTCCAGCCGTTGGAATTTCATTCTCAGATACCGTTCTCCATACCATCCTTTATGTTTTAGTCGGGTTTACGGAGATCCTTGCCGTTTACAAAGCGTGCTTGCCCTTCGATAAATTGCGCGTCTTTCTGTGCGGAACGATGACGGCTGGATTTTTTGCGGCGGTATTTTTATTCCGTCCGATTCTTCAGCTTGCGGTTCTTCCGCTGCAGACGGCACCGCTGATCGCGTGTCTGGCTCTTTTCAGCATACTTCTGGAAAGGGCTTTCAG
>DHDF01000072.1:13480-15313 GCA_002399225.1 bacterium UBA4883 | reverse complement strand
ACACCCATGCCCATCAGCTTTTTAATGACCTCCGCAGCTGTTGCCTTCAGGCGGAGCGCCAGTTCGCCGACCGTGATCTGGTCGGGGATTTGCACGGTGATCGGTTTGGCTTTGCGCTCCATCGCAATGCGGCGCAGGCGCTCCGCTTCGGTTTCTCTGCGGGCGTTGCGGGGTCTGCGGCGGTATTGAGAGCTGCGCTGAGTCAGTTTCTGTTTTTTCACCACATTGTCGTTCGGCTTGACCTTTTCAGAGGCAAGGCGATCATATTTTTCATTGTATTTGTCCAGTTCCACATGGGAAGCATGCGTGTCCACAATTCTTCCTGCGGGGCGCTGAACGGTGTTTCCGGTTCCCAGGCGGATGCTTTTCTGCTGCGGGCGGCGCGGCTGTTTCCGTTCATTCTGGGTGTTCTGCGCATTCCGGTTTCCGCTGGGGTTCTGCTGCTGCCCGGGGCGCTGGCGGGGACCGCCGTGCTGTTGTGTGGGGCGCGGGCGGTTTTCAGAGGATTGCCTCTTGTTTTCAGTTCTTTTCCCGTCATTTCTGTGGGGTGCGGGCGAGGAGGAGGCAGAGCGGGGCACCGGCGCAGGCTGGGCGCGGACCGCAACATCAGGATGTTCCGGTTCCACGACCGGCTCCCGCCGGCTGGCCTGTGCAAAATAGGTGTCCAGGTTATCTGCGCTATGGTCTTGGGTAAATTTTTCAAATACGATATCCAGTTCGTTTTCCGTCAAAGCGGTCATATGCTTTCTGGTTTCCCCGGTATACTTCTGCAAGGTGTCAATCACATCCTTGTTCGGGACGTTCAGGTCCTTCGCAACCTCGTGAACCCTGTATTTAATCATCATAGTATAAATTCCTCCTCAATCTTCCGCGCTCAGCGCGAGCAGCGTTGTTGCAAACCCTATATCATTGATCGCAAGAACCCCCGTCCTTTTTCCAATTGCACAGCCGATTTCATCCATTGTTGCGTGCAGAAGCAATATTTTTACCTTTTTCCCCTCTGCGGCCGCGCGGACTGTGCGGACCGTGTGCGGGGAAAGATCCGCTGCAAGCAGAATCAGCGGGCATCCGCCCCGGCGCGCCGCCTCCCGCACAGCGTCGCTGCCAAGAAAGAGTCTTCCAGCGCGCCGGGCAAGTCCGAGCAGAGAGAGCAGCCGGTCATTTTTCCCCATCCAATTCCTCCTCCAGGCGGTCGTAAACCTCGTCAGGAATCCGGCACGAAAAAGCTTTTTCCAGCCTTCTGGCCTTGCGGGCGGCTTTCAGGCACTCCGGATTTCTGCAAACATAGGCGCCCCGCCCGGATTTGCGGCCGGTCGTATCCAGAGAAATCTCCCCTTCGGGGGACTTTACAACGCGGACCAGTTCCTTTTTCGGTTTCATCTGGCCGCATCCGGCACACATACGCAGCGGAATCTTTCTCTTCTGCATCACAACCCGCCCTTTCGGCAATTATTTTTCTTCGTTTTCTTCCACAGGCTTTTTAGGCGCTTCTTTTTCCGGTTCGTCGTAAAAGCCGCTTTCCGGCTTAATGTCGATTTTCCAGCCTGTCAGTCTAGCGGCAAGACGGGCATTCTGGCCCTTGTTCCCAATGGCAAGGGAAAGCTGGTCGTCCGGCACTGCGACCCGGCAGGCGCGGGAACCATCTTCCGCCGGGACGACGTCCACAACGCTCGCCGGGGAAAGCGCGGAGGCGATGAACTGCTTCGGATCGTCGCTGTACTGGACGATGTCGATCTTTTCGCCGCCGAGCTCTGAAACGATGCGGTTGACGCGCATCCCTTTCGCGCCGATGCAGGAACCGACCGCATCCACATCCGGATTATGGCTCAGGAC
>DHDF01000072.1:6947-13263 GCA_002399225.1 bacterium UBA4883 | reverse complement strand
GGGCCGCGCTCCGTATCCTTGACATCCGCAACATACACCTTAATGTGGTCACCTTCCTGCAGCTTTTCCCCCGCCACCTGTTCCGATTTGGGCAGCACGGCCTCCGCCCTGCCGATGGTCAGCGTGGCGGCGCCGGAGCGCGGATCAACCCGCTCGACCACGGCGCTGACCAGTTCCTGATGCTTGCTTTCAAATTCCTGAAGCAGCCGGCTGCGTTCGCCGTCACGGATACCCTGCCGGATGATGTTCCGCGCCGTCTGCGCGGCGATGCGCCCAAAATCCTTGGTGTTGAGGGGAACGGCGACGATATCGCCCAGACCCGTGGCCGGATCGATTTCGCGCGCCTTTGCCAGCGTGATTTCCTTTCCCTTTTCCGTTATGTCCTCAACGACGGTCTTGCGCAGGTAAACTTCAAAGTTTTTTTTCGCCGGATCCATGTTTACCACGCAGTCCTCGTTGCCATAGCTGTTCTTGCAGGCGGTGACGATCGCTTTTTTGATCCGATCTACCATAAAATCGGCCGAAACGCCGCGCTCCTTTTCCAGCAGATTAAGGGCGTCAAAAATTTCGCTGTTCATGTTGACTCATACTCCTTCAATTCATCGTCTTCCAGCAGACGCACCCAGGCGGTGTCCCGAAGAGGCACTGCGGCCGTTTCCCCGGAGTCGGCTTTCAGGCGCACCTGACCGTCCCCATACCCGCTGAGGACCCCTTGAAGATCCCTCGAGCCGTCCGGCATCGGGCGGATCAGCCGGACCGTCACGCGGGACCCCAGGCAGGCCCTGAAATGCTCTTCACGCCTCAGTTCCCGGTTGACCCCGGGCGAAGAAACCTCCAGGCAGTAGGATTCCTTGATCGGGTCCAGCTCATCCAGCGGCCCGTTGACCGCGCGGCTCATGGCTTCGCAGTCGTTGATACCTACCCCGCCGGGCTTGTCGATAAAAATTCTCAGGTACCAGGCTCCGCCTTCCTTTTCATAGCGGACATCCCAAATGGAAAGCCCCAGCTGCTGCGCATAAGGCAGGGCCAGTTTCCATACCGTACCCGAAACGCCCCCCGTTTTTCCTTTTCCGGCCAAAATGCTTCACCCCGCTATACAAACAAAAGAGCGGGTCACCCCACTCTTTCATCCCATCTGTAAAATGCTTTTTCATTTTAGCATAGAAAACACAAAATTGCAAGAGAATTTAAGAAAGATTCCGCTATTCTTCCATCTGCTTGCCAAGAAATGCCGCTGCAACCTGCACCAGTTTCATTTGGGTTTCATCCGGAGCAGCCTGCGTCTCATCCTCCAGCAGAATGACGGCACCCATGACATCGCTTGAAGCCAGGATTGGGCAGACGACGCTCGCCTTCCGGTCGATCCCTTCCACCGGCTGAAGCTTTTCCCCGCTGGCATTGACAAAAGTCCGCCGCGACTGCATACATTCTTCCAGTTCCGGCGTGATCCGGCGCTCCAGGTATTCTTTGCGGGAAACTCCGGCGGCGGCAACAATATGATCCCGGTCGCAAATCAACATAGGCAGGCCCGCCGTTCGATTCAGAACCTCCGCATATTGAAAGGCAAAAGTGGAAAGCTCCCCGACGGGGGAATATTTTTTAAAAATGACCCCTCCCTGCGAATCCGTGTAAATCTCGAGGGCGTCCCCCTCACGGATGCGCAGGGTTCTGCGTATTTCCTTTGGTATTACGACACGGCCCAAGTCGTCGATTCTCCTGACTATTCCTGTGGCTTTCAAATTAATTTCCCTCCTATGTGGTGATTTACAATCCTATTATCCGCAGGAAAAGCCTTACTATACAAGATTTAACAAGGTTGTTTTTGGAAATTGATAGCAGTAAAACAGCGTGAGCGGCCCGGCGGCGCGGGACTTGTCAACAGGAGAAAAGCGGGCTATAATGATTTTATCTTTTCGAATGCGTATCGTTGTCTTAGAAAAAAGGACCGATGGAGGGTTTACCGTGAAAAAAACTGCCGTGTTTCTCGCCGCCGTGTTCGCTACGGGCATTCTGTTTCTTTCCGCCTGTTCCGCGCGCAACCCGGCTTCCGCCGCTTCTTTTCAGAAAACAGCCGCATCCCTCGGATACAAGGTGACACAGGCGGCCGACACCTCTTATGGATCCGACACAAAATCGCTGATTGCCGCAAAAAGCGGGTCTGATACACAGATCGCTTTCACCGTTTTCGCGGATGCTTCCACGGCGGAGGATCAGTTTTCTTCCCTGAAGCAGGATCTGACGGCGACCGGTGGGAAAAGCGCGGTTGATGCAGATGCTTATAATAAATACACTGCGCAGAATGGCGAGCTTTATTACACCCTGGTGCGCATCGACAACACGATGCTCAGCTGCAAGGGGACGGTCGCTAAAAAGGGAGAAATTGAGGATTTTATCAAAGCGATCAAATACGATTAGCGGAAAGACCGGAAAAAAGGGGCTGCTGCAAAATGGAAGTTTTGCAACAGCCCCTTTCCTTTTGAAAAGGCATTCCGTGCCTCAAAAAAGCTCAACTTTTAACTTTCGTCACTTTTCCGGTTTTGGTATCCAAGCTGTAGAAATAGGCCGGATAGGAGCTGTTGTCCCCCCCACTGGGCATCTGCTGCGTCCGGTACACAATTGCTCCGTTTTTGTAGGACGCGGTAATCGCGGTACTGCCGCACAACCCCCCAAAACCGTCTGTTGAACAGACTTTCGTTTTTCCGGAGCCGTCCAGCCTGATCTTATCAATTTCATCCAGCGTATTGAAATAGTAGACCCAGTTCCCCGCGAGGCACGGGCACAAAACGATGTCGTTCACAATCACTTTCTCCCCGCTGCCGTCTTTTTTCCTGACATGAAGCTTGCAGTTGTCCCGATTGCTGTCGTAGGCTTCCCAGGTCCCGTCCGTGCTGATCTCGTATCCTTTGTTATCTTTCGACTCCACGCTCGGCGCCGCGCCGGAAGAAGCCGGAACCGTGCCGCGGGCAGAACGGTTCCGGGAAGCGGCGCTCTTTGCTGCAACGGAAACCGCCGAAGCCGTTTCGGAAGCAGCACTTTGCGGCCGGGTTACAGAAGACTCTTCCGCCTGTGAGCTGATACTTTGGCTTGAGCTTTGACCGGAGCGGCTGCTCACAGGCGGAGACGTTTTCGCCTTGCACCCGGCCAGGATCAAAAGACCTGCCATTGCCCCCGAAAAGAATAAATTTCTAAGACTCATTGATTAAGACTCCCCTTTTAGGTTGTTCCCTTTTTCACCGAGAAACCGCAGCGCCCGCAGAAACAGCGCCGGGTGAATCTCCGGGTAGGTCAGGTTCCCGGGCAGACCGTCCAGAAAAGTAATTTCAGCCATCTCATACGGCGGAAGCGGGCCGAGCGTTTCGATTTCCGCAAAGTAAAGCATCCCGAAAAATTCCCTGCCGCCGTTGATCTCTCCCGTCACGGAGTATACGCCGATCCGCGTGAGCGCATACCGCAGGGCGCCGGTTTCTTCGAAAAGTTCCCGCCGGGCGGCGTGTTCGATTTTTTCTTCCGGCTCGCGGTGCCCGCCTGGCATTTCCCAGGTCCGCCGTTCCCGGTGCCGGCAAAGCACCCATTTTCCGCGGCAGCGGGCGGCGATCACCGCGTATTTCAGCAGGGAGGGATCGGCATCCGCGTAAAAGCGGACCGCCGTATCGCTTGCATGGTTTCCCATTGTTAAAACACCCTTCCCCCGGCAAATCCCGCAAACGCCATGGAGAGAATGCCAAGATACAGGATCGAAGCGGGAAGGCCGCGAAACGCCTGCGGCATATCCGGATTGCGGCAAACCGCCAGCGCATGGCTCAAAACCACGGACGCGAGATAGAACGCGGCGCCGGTCCCAAGCGCATACCCGGCCGCCTGGACCGGATCGAGTGAAAAGCTCCGCCGAAGGTACGGCATCGCCAGCACTACGGTGTTGACGGCGGCCGGAGCCAGAAGCGGCGCGATTTTTTCTTCCGCGCAGGCGGGAAGGACAATCCGCAGTAGAACAAAAGTGACCGCATATGCGGCCGCCGCCACCGCCGCAAAGCAGGAAGCGCGCACCAGCCCCGCATTCCCGGAAACGGGCAGAAGCGGGTCAAGCCAGACGCCGGCAAACATGGAAAGCAGTGTAAACCAGGTCACCAGCAGGGCGTAAATGCCGACCGTATCCGGGCGCTGTGCACAACGCAACGCCCGGCTGAACCCGGCGCCGCCGGTGAACAGAAGGTTTTCCGCGCCGACCGCCGCAAAAGCGGTCAACAGCAGTCTGATAAACATCACGGCATCCTCCTTCTTATTCTCTCCGCATGGTGCCGCGCCCGCAGCCGGTTTCCCCATTGCAGGAAAGCCGCCAGAAAGCCGAGCAGCAAAAACCCGGCAAACGGAAGATCGGCCGCGCGGCCCGCGGGAAAACCGGCCGCGAACGGAAGGGAAATTTTCCCGAGCCAGACCGAGCGCACCAGCGCGGCCAGAAACGCCACCAGTGCAAAACCGGCGGAGCAGCCCAGGGAATCCGCCGCGACCGCGACCGCCACATGCTCCGGCGCATATTCCTCCGCGCGGGAAAAGAGGATTGAATTGCAGATCATCAGTCCGGCAACCATGCCGAGGGCCGAAACGGAACCCGGAATCAGCAAGTCCGCAAGGCGCCCCGCCGGCACATAAAACGCGGCGGAAACCAAAAGGACTAGGGCCGGGCGAAACCAGCGCGGAACCAACATGCCCAAAAGGCAGAGCACCAGCGATGACGGAAGCGACAGGGCCAAAAACAGAACGGAAAGCGCCGCGGCGTTTTTCAGATTCCACGCAGCCGCCGCAATCGGGTACATGCCAAGCGCCCCAACCAGCACGGGGTTCCGGAACAGCATCCCGTTCAGAAAAATCTGAACCGCCCCGCGCAGAAGCAGTCGATTCTTTTTCATGCAGCCGCCCCCTCCCAGCCGCGGAGCCGGAACACCGCGGAATCGATCACCGGAGCCGCGGCATTTGCCACCAGCAGCGCAAAGCAGGCGCCCTGCTCATAGGCGCCGAACCAGCGGAACGCCATGGTCATCGCCCCGGCGAAAGCGCCGTACAGGCACCGCCCCGGGAACGTGCGCGGCGAAGTGACCGGGTCAGTGACCATAAACACGGAGCAGAAAAGCAGCGAGCCCGACATAATCTCATATTTGACGGAAGTCAGCGGGCTGCAAAGGATACGGGGGAACGCCGCCGCAATCAGAGCAGCCGCACCGAGAAAGCAAAGAGTCGTCTCCGCTTTCCCCGCCCCGGTCAGAAACAGCAGAAGGCCGCAAGCCCCAATGACCAGGATTAAAGTGGAGCCGAGCGGTCCCGGGAAATTCCCCCACAGCATGTCGAGCGGGAGGATCTCCGGTTTAAAACCCTGTTTCAAAATTTCTGCCGGGGACTGGGCAACGTGGAACACCCCGGCGCCGAAAGCCGGAAACGATGCGGGCTGCGACGGGTCGAAATAGGAAAACACCCGTTTCGGCCAGCAGAGAGAGACAAACGCCACGCCGGCCGCGGCGGGATTAAACGGATTGCGCCCAAATCCGCCGAACGGTTCCAGGGCCACCAGGACGGCAAATGCGGAGGCGGTGCAGGGAAGCCAGAGCGGCGTATTCAGCGGCAGGAGCATCGGCACCATTAGGCCTGTCACCAGCACCGAAGCCTCTGAGACGGAACCGCCCTTCCCGCGGAACAGACGGAATAAAATCCGGCACAGAAGCGCGGTCAGCACGGAAGCCCCTGCGGCTACCAGCGGACGAAGCCCATAATGGGCGACAGGGATGACCAGCAGGGCCAGCAGAGCCGCCAGCATGCTGTGCATCATGGAAGAAACGGTAAACTCGCTTTTCACATAAGGGGGAGCGGCATTCGTCAGGGTCATGGATTGCACTTGCCTTCTTTGAATTTTTCCGCACGCGCCACTGCGGCAGCCAAATTGATCTGAGATGGGCAAACAACGCTGCACGCCTCGCACCGGACGCAGCGTTCAACGTTGAACAGCCGGAACGGGTCCGGGGAACCGGACTCCATCTGCTGCAGGATCATCCACGGCAAGATCCCGCGCGGACAGGCCCGTTGACACCGCCCGCATCCAATGCAGGGCAAAACGGTGCGCCGGGGCGGCCGCTTCATTGCAAGAACGCAACGGGTTGTCGCCGTTACGGGTCCGGAAAGATCGGTGACGCTTCTACCGTTAACTGAAGCGCCGACGACGGCCAGCGCCGTTTCCGGAAGCGGTTCCCCGGCGGAAAGGACTTCTCCTATCGGCGTACCGAGGCGCGCCCGGCAGTTTTTCCACTGCCGGGCGCCGTCCCCGGCCACCGTC
>DHDF01000072.1:5962-6820 GCA_002399225.1 bacterium UBA4883 | reverse complement strand
GCCGTCCCCGGCCACCGTCACCACCGTTTCACTCTGCGCCAGACCGCGGTCCGCCGCATCCGACAGGGCAAGACAGGCTTGCCCGCCGAGAAACCCCGCCTTCCGCCCGGTTTCCGACAGCGCCCGGCGCAGGAGGACCAAAGCCGGGTAACGGCCGCCTGCGGTCAGGAACATGGTGCCGGAACAGTCTTTCTGTACTCGCTGGACTTCTTTTTGATTTGCCGCCGCAATTTTCCCCACCGAAGCGCCGCATGCACGCACCGCCAGCTCCAGCCCGGCGGCAATCCGGGACGCGCTCTCGCGGAGCACCGCCTGTTCGGCGGAGGTCATCGGATCTTCGTCGAAACAGACGGCGATAAGGACCCTGGTTTCTGCGGCGGCAAACCACATCAGTTTTTCCTCCAGAGGTTTTCCGTCCAGTTCATCCACAATGCCGGCGGTCCGCGCCGCATTCAGGATTGCGGCGGTTCCGGCTTTTTTCCGGCGCAGCGGCGCGAACATTTTCGGCACCGGAAGCGTCTTCGGTGCCGGAAGCGTAGCGATCGGCTGTTTGAGCGAAAGCTCTTTCGCCGGCTCTAGTTTGATTCCGCACGGCATCGTACCGCACCTCCGTCAGCAGCGGCCTGTTTCGGCCGACGCTTTGAGTTCCCGGATCGCAGCCCGCGCGTCCAGCGCACGAAAGACAGCGGTTCCCGCAACGCTGACATCCACGCCCGCCTGGGCGGCCAGAGCGATGGTCTCCGGGTTGATTCCGCCGTCCACCTGGACCAGAAGCTCCGGCTTCTTCTGCTTTAACGCACGGACTTTCGCCATCATCTTCGGCATAAACTTCTGCCCGCCGAACCCGGGTTCCACCGT
>DHDF01000072.1:5590-5820 GCA_002399225.1 bacterium UBA4883 | reverse complement strand
CCGAACCCGGGTTCCACCGTCATCACCAGTACCATGGAAAGCCGGTCGAGAAACGGGAAGACCTCCTGCACAGGCGTGCCGGGCTTCACTGCCATCGCCGGCTTCGCGCCGCCTGCCCGGATCGCCTCGATGGTCTTGCCGGGGTCCGAGAAAGACTCCACATGAAATGAGATGACGTCGGCGCCCGCCTTTAAAAACACAGGCACATAGCGCAGCGGTTCGTCGATCAT
>DHDF01000072.1:5264-5385 GCA_002399225.1 bacterium UBA4883 | reverse complement strand
CGAATGTCAGGTTCGGCCCGAAATGTCCGTCCATCACGTCCAGGTGGATCCAGTCCGCGCCCGAAATATCCATTCGGATGATTTCGTCACTCAGTTTTGAAAAATCCGACGCCAGCATGGA
>DHDF01000072.1:4629-5127 GCA_002399225.1 bacterium UBA4883 | reverse complement strand
GAAAAATCCGACGCCAGCATGGAAGAAGCGATCAGCATGTTCTATTCCTCCCCATTTTAACGTTCTTTATTTTACCCTACTTCTTTTCTTTTTTCAACTGAATTTTGCCCGTTGTCACAGGTGTCTGCCGGAGCCTGGCCCCGGCAGACAATCTATGATTAAGCGGTTTCAATATATTGGTCCCGCACTCTTATAGTATGCTGCGGATTCAATTTTGGCAGTAAAAAAGCCGCACATCGGTCGATTCCCTCTTTTGCCCCCGCGGGGGCTTTCTTTCGTCCCGCGCAAAAAGGGCGGAGGCTTCGCAGCCTCCGCCCAGGTTGTGCGGGAAAACAGGGTCTTCGGGCCCGGCTTCATCATCCGCGCTGTTACAGGATATAAACGTTCATCGTCCTGGTGCCGATCTTCATGCACTGCGAATAGGAATCGTAGTACAAATCGGCGATGATGGCGCCGCGCATTGCGGCCCCGCCCGTGTCGGCGGCAACCGCATAACCG
>DHDF01000072.1:1970-4465 GCA_002399225.1 bacterium UBA4883 | reverse complement strand
CGTCCGGCGAGCAGATATACAGCTTTGTGCCATAAGGAATGATGCTAGGATTTACGGCGACGCGCCCGAACGCGGCTTTCGCACCCGTAGAGGTAGTGCCTCCCCCGGTATAGCAGGAACATCTTCCGGTCAGGACCCGCTTAAAGTGAAGCGGCCTGCCGTTTCCGTCCAATGCCGTCCCGTTGGAACTGATCGCCGTAACCGCGCTCCGCTTTGTGCCGAACGCCGTGACCTGGCTGACCGGCTGCTTGACAACCGTTGTGCTGACGTCCTGCGTGCCGGTCACTTTGCCTTCAATCAGCTTCTGGCGCACAACAACCTGCTCGCTTCCATTTTCACCCACCGTCTGGATCTTCGTCTTGCCGGCGGGGAGAGAAGCGTCCTTCTTTGTGACGCTTTGAAACAGAATGGGGCGCGTCTCCGTCACTTCTTTGTAGGCCACCCGGGAAACTCCGATTTTCATTCCGGCGCTGACCTTTTCGTCCAGTGCAACGCTCAGAGTATCTTCCGGTCCAAGCTGTACCCCCGCCTGCCGGATCGCTTCTGAAACGCTGCCTGCGCGCACGGTGGCAGAAACCTCGCTGCCATCCGCGGCGATCGTGACCTGAACCATCCGGGTAACCTGAATCTTGTCACCGTCTTTTACCAGTTTGCTTTCGGCGGGAGTCACCAGGTCGTCGGAATCCAGTGTAACACCGGCTGTCTTCAGAACGTCGCTCACCGTGTCGCCGTAATGGGCAACCACGGTTTTTACGGTTCCGTCCGCCTCAACGCTGACTTTCCGCGCGGTTTTTACCGAGATAACGGCATCGCCTGCATGGTTTGGATCGTCGCTGCGAGCAATCAGGTCGCCCGGGCTGGTCTTCACGCCCGCTTTCAGCAGGATCTGAGCCGTTTCCGGAGAGGTCATCTCCACCCGGCTTGCAACCCCGTCGCACAAAACGGTCGCACTGTGGGTGGCCGCCATAACCGTCCCCACGGAACCTACCGTAACCAGAACCATCAGCGCAAGCGCGGCGACTTTTTTGAAGAACATGGAATGCAGCAGGGATTCCCGATTCGGGACCCGGCTGTGGAACAGCAGGATCGCGGCCTCTTTCCGCTTTCGCAGCGATGCGGTCATCCGTCGAAGAAGCCCGGCTTTTTTTGCTGAATTCCAATTTTTCCAAAGCCCCATGAAAAAGCTGCAAAACCATGCTTTCACTCTTTTTACAGAAACGCCGGCCCGCCGTGAAAACCCGGACCGGAAAGAAAACTTCATCGCTTTTGCAAGCCTCCGGAAAAACCGGAGAACAGGCTCGAATTTCTTACGCATAAATTCACCTTTTTTCTTCAGCCGGAGCGGGATTTTCACATCTCTTTCCCCACTTGCCGGCCTTCCGTACTGAGGAATTACATCAATGTGTTGTATTATATTCACCAAATGCCTATATGTCAAATCTTATCTTTGCCCTTGTTTGTGCAACATGCACAAGCTCCGACCATTTTAAATTCTTATTTTGACATTAAAATCGGTGGTGCCTTGTTTTGGCCCCCCCTGTTTTCTGTGCAACATGTAAGAAAATGACGGTTACAAACCTGTAACAGTTGTAACAGAGTTGTTTTTTATGCTTCCCAAGCAACAAAATGGCTACAAACTCATTCATATTTTGTTCATACGATCTCCGGAAAGCGCATGGATGCTGAGTTTTTTGGTGATTTCCTAAATTCGCCAAAGATGTAACGAACTGTAAAAAATTGTCGTTAAATTTTCACTTCGAAAAATTGGTCCCCCGCGCGTTTTTGACCGACGTTCCAACTCAAGAAAGGACCGTCATTCCATGACGCGGTCCTTTCTGCCAACCCTAGGAATCAAATTGATATGGAAATAAAAAAGTCCCGCAGATTTACAAATCTGCGGGAACAAAACATGCAAATTATCTCTTGGAAAACTGGGGTGCGCGGCGAGCGGCTTTGAGTCCGTATTTCTTGCGCTCTTTCATTCTTGGGTCACGGGTCAGCAACCCGGCTTTTTTAAGAATGGGGCGCAGGTTTTCGGAGTCGTATTGTAAAAGGGCACGCGCAATGCCGTGGCGGATAGCCCCGGCCTGCCCGGTCACGCCGCCGCCTGCAACGCGGCAGACAACGTCGAATTTTTCGTCGGTCTTTGTCAGAACAAGCGGCTGGCGAACAATCAGCTTGAGTGTTTCCAGACCAAAGTAATCATCAATCTTACGCTCATTGACTGTGATCTTACCGCTGCCCTGGTAAAGCCTGACGCGCGCGACACTGCTTTTTCTTCTTCCGGTTCCATAAAAATAAGGTGCTTTTTCGTACATTCTGTGATCCTCCCCTTACAGTTCCCAGACTTGCGGCTTTTGGGCGGCATGACTGTGTTGGGCATCTTCAAACAGGCGGAGCCGCGCCATGGCGGCCCGGCCGATCGCATTGTCCGGGATCATCCCTTTGACGGCCAGTCTCATTGCCTTGCAGGGCTTTTCTTCCATCAGGGTCGA
>DHDF01000072.1:1566-1852 GCA_002399225.1 bacterium UBA4883 | reverse complement strand
GGCTTTTCTTCCATCAGGGTCGAGTACACGACTTTTTTCATGTGGCCGACATAAAGCGTGGGCTGATAATAAACTTTTTTAGCCAGTTTTTTGCCGGTTAAAACCGCCTCCCGGCAGTTGATGATGATGACGTGGTCACCGCAGTCGACATGCGGCGTAAAAGTCGTCTTATGCTTACCGCGGAGCAGAGCAGCGGCCTGCGCGGCTACGCGCCCGAGCGGCCTTCCGGCGGCATCGATGACGTACCATTTACGCTCAATGCTGCCGGCTTTCGGCATATAGGTGG
>DHDF01000072.1:0-1450 GCA_002399225.1 bacterium UBA4883 | reverse complement strand
CTTTCGGCATATAGGTGGACATGGTTTGTTACCTCCTGAAATTTGATCGGTATCTTTTTACTTTCACTTTTAAATAGGATATTTCCGCATGCAAAATCAGCGCGGAAAACTACATCTTCGATGTTACCACAGGCCTTCATGGATGTCAAGAGAAAATAGCCGTATTTTTAATTTATTTGCTATAAACTCTTCTTTTCTCTTGTTTAGGCTCTTTCTCTTTCGTTCTCTACAGTTTCATTTTAAATTAGGAAGCAGGCAGTCACTTTTTCTTTCGATTGTTAACCAAATAATATAAATTAGTTAACTGTAAAGGCAAAATTAGGAAAAGCTCCGCTGCAAAGAGGACTTAAACGGTTTACGCCGCACGCGCGTTGCGGTCCAGCCGGTCATAAACCACACCAAGCCTGGCCGCCAGAGCCGTGGCAACCGCAATCTTCAGCGCGTCCCCAAGCAGAAACGGAAAGACGCAAAGCGCCAGGGAATCCCAGAGTCCCCGTCCGGTCACAATCATAAACCAGCCGGTGCCCAGAAAATAGCAGACAGCAAGTCCCGCCGCCATGGAACCTGCCAGCACCCGCGGCTTTCTCCCGAATTTTTCCGCCGCCTGCCCAACCAGCCACGCGGCCGCGGCATAGCCGGCAAGGTAACCGCCCGTCGGGCCGGCAAGCGAGGCGACGCCGCCGCGGAAACCCGCGAAGACCGGCACCCCCGCCGCGCCGAGGAGCAGGTACGCCGCCTGGCTTCCCGCGCCGCCGCCGGCGCCGAGCACCGCGCCGGCGAGGTAGACTCCCAGCGTGGCCAGGCTGATGGGCACCGGCCCGATCGGAATGGAAATCTGCGCGGCCACGGCGGTCAGCGCGGCGAAAAGCGCGCTGAGAATCATGCGGAACAGCGATTTGTTTTTCATTTTCATCTCTCCCTGCTTTCCATATATTATAGGAAAAGGGCGCTCAATTGTCAACTTTATATTGCTGTTTGGTTTACAATTCAAGGACGCCGCTCCGCGCTGGGGAGAACGGGGGAATCCCGTCCCAATATATAATAAGAAGAGAATCCGGAAGCGGACCGCGCGATTTTCTTCTTCGGGAAAAGGCGTAAACGGGCCGAAAAAGGCGGCCCCGAAAAAGGGGCCGCCGGAAAACGCCGGTCAGACCGTGCGGCCGACCGCCTCCGCCACCCTGCGCACCTTGGCGAAGAGCGAGCCGTACGCCGCGGGGGTAAGCTGCTGCGCGGCGTCGCTGAGCGCGGACTTCGGATCGGGGTGCACCTCGACGATCAGCCCGTCGGCGCCGGCGGCGACGGCCGCGAGCGCCAGCGGCTCCACGTAGGCGGCCCGGCCCGCCGCGTGGGAGGGGTCCACGATGACGGGCAGGCAGCTCCGCTCGCGCGCCACGGGAACGGCGGAGACGTCCAGCGTGCTGCGCGTGGCGGTCTCGAACGTGCGGATGCC
>DHDF01000008.1:5179-5584 GCA_002399225.1 bacterium UBA4883 | reverse complement strand
ATCAGCTATGTGGAACTGGACGGCGACACGGCGAAAAATCTGGAGGCGTTCGAGGCCATTATCCGCTGCATGAAAGAAAGCGGCGTGGGATACGGTTCCGTCAACCACCCCGTGGACCGCGACCCGGTCTGCGGCTACAACGGCATTATCGACAACGAGTGCCCCCGCTGTCACCGCACTGAAGAAGAAGGGCCGAAATTTGAACGCATTCGCCGGATTACCGGGTATCTGGTCGGCACGCTGGACCGGTTTAACGACGCGAAGCGCGCGGAGGAAAAGGATCGGGTCAAACATGGGCTCTAAACTGAATGTGTGCGGCGTTGAGCCGGAATCCATCGTGGACGGCCCCGGCTTCCGCTATGCCGTCTTCACCCAGGGGTGCCCCCGCAACTGCCCCGGCTGCCA
>DHDF01000008.1:0-5033 GCA_002399225.1 bacterium UBA4883 | reverse complement strand
GCACCGCTGCCCGGGATGCCACAACCCTCAGACGCATCCGTTTGAGGGCGGCACCCCGATGACGGTCGACAGCCTGTTCCGCCGGATCTGCAAAAATCCGCTGCTCAAAGGCGTCACCTTCAGCGGCGGAGAACCCTTCTGTCAGCCGGGGCCGCTTGCAGAACTGGGCCGCATGGTGCATGAGCGCGGGCTGGATGTGACGACTTACACCGGATACCTGTATGAAGAGCTTCTGGACCTGCACCGCCCGGAGGTGGACGCATTGCTGGAGCAGACGGATATCCTGGTGGACGGGCCGTTCCTTCAGGAACAGAAAGACCTTACGCTGCACTTTCGCGGCAGCCGGAATCAGCGCGTGATCAACCTTTGTGAGACCAGGCGTCTGCATAAGGTCGTTCTGGAAGACCTAGAGGAAACGGACGAATTCCCGTTGGAACCCTGAAAAGGTTTTGAGTAGAGTTTACCAAATTTTCTTGTCAATTAGTTTATTTTATGATAGAATTAAGTCAGAATTTCGGATGGGAGCGGATAGATTTTGCATTCCAAGCAAAGTGCAAAGATTGGAATCCAAATGTTCGGCGAATTTTCGATCACCATTAACGGGAATACTCTGACAAATCTAAAAGGCCGCACCAAGCGTGTCTGGATGTTGATTCAGTACCTGGTGGCACGTCGGAATCATCCGTCGTCAATCAATCAGCTTCTGCAGAATATCTGGGACGGCCGTGAATGCGGAGATCCGGAAAACGCCCTGAAAAATCTGGTTTACCGCGCACGCGCCCTGCTGCGGGATCTCTCGGGGGATCAGTCCCAGTTTATCATCTTTTTAAATGGGACCTATGCGTGGAACAATCAATATGCCTGCTGGGTAGACGCCGAGCAGTTCCTCCGGTGCGCAGACAAGGCGTTTTCCACAAGGGCTTCAGAAGAAAAACGCATCCGATGGTATCAGAAAGCGGTCAGGCTTTATCAGGGAGAATTTCTACCAAAATCCTCTTACAGCACGTGGGTTATTTTGCAGAATGAGCGCTACGCGAAAATTTACAGCCGCTGTGTCTGCGGTTTATGCAGACTGCTGGCAGCGCAGGGGCGTTTCGAGGAAATGATCCCCGTTTGCCAGAGTGCGCTCCGTCTGTTTCCCTATGAGGAACCCTTCCATATTCTCCTGCTGCAGGCCTATTCCAATATAGGGCAGAAGGGCATGGCGTTCGACTATTATAACCAGACCGTTAAAGTGTTTTATCAAGAGTTCGGCGTGGATCTCAGCGGGCTTTTCCGGCCATATTTCAGCGGGATTCCGGAAAGCGGCCGGCTACAGACGGATCTGGGAACCATCCAGAACGATCTTCGGGAGAAAACAATGATGAAAGGGGCTTTTTACTGCGACTACGACATGTTTAAATGCCTCTACCGTTCCCAGGTGCGCATGATGCCGCGAACAGGTCTGTCGATTTTTTTAATCCTTTTTACCGTTAGCGGGGAAAATGGAAAGATCCTGAAGCCGGAAGCGTTGCGGGCCGCCTCGGAAAAGCTGAGAAGCGCGATTCTGACCAGCATGAGAAGGGGAGATACGGTGGCTTCATGCAGCGCGACGCAGTACATTGCCATGCTGCAAACCGTCACGGCCGAAACCGCGCAGGGCGTCGTGCAGCGGGTGATGCGGAAGTTTCGGTATGAATACCGCAAAAGCGCCGTGCAGATCACCACAAAGATTACATCCATTCTGGAGTGAAAATGTCTTTCAGGCATAAAAGCAGGAGCGGGCCCCCGGGGAAGGGGCCCGCTCCTGCTTTTATGTTTTCAGTTTTTTGAATCGTTTCCGCCAATATACAGGGATTTGTCCTTTGCATAGAGGATCTTCTGCTGGCTGTACAAGCTGGAGTATCCGGAGAGCATATAACTGATTCCGGCGGCCAGCAGATAATAGAGAATTCCCTTTTCTCCAAATACCTCGACGCTGAGGACGAATGCGGTCAGCGGGCAGTTCGTCACCCCGCAGAACACCGACATAAAGCCGATGGAAGCGCCGAACGACGGGGTCAGGCCGATCAGGGAGCCGGTAAAGGATCCGAAGGTCGCGCCGACGAAGAAAGCGGGAACGATTTCGCCGCCGCGGAATCCCGCGCCGAGCGTTAGGGCGGTGAAAATCAGTTTCAGCAAAAAAGCTTCCGGGCGTGCACTGTGGAGGAACGCCGCAGCGATGACATCGCCGCCCATGCCGAGGTAATCCCGTCCGAAAACGAGCGCCAAGAGGATCACCAGAACACCGCCGACGGCCGCGCGGAGGTACTGGTTCGGAATCCATCTTTTGTAAAGCAGCCCGGCACCGTGCATGACAAAGCAGTACAGAATACTGACAATCGCGCAGAGAATGCCGAGCAGAGAGACCTTCAGCAGCGGAAGAATGCCGATTTCGGGGGTGCCGGTGACGGCGAACTGCGTCGGAATGGCATGAAAAGACTGTGCGATGCCCGCCGCGACAATTGACGCGATGGTGCAGGGCACCAGCGCCGAATAGTACATGACGCCGACGGTGATGACCTCCATCACCAGCAGCGTGGAAGTCAGCGGCGTTCCGAACAGAGCGGAAAAACAGGCGGCCATGCCGCACATGGTCATAACATGCAGATCTTTTTCATCCAGATGAAAAAATCTTCCGATCCGGTACCCAAGGCTTCCGCCGAGCTGAAGCGCAGCCCCTTCGCGGCCTGCGGAGCCGCCGAACAAATGCGTGATCGCCGTTGCGACAAAGATCAGCGGCGCCATCAGGGTTGGAATCGGCTCCGGCGAGCGCACCGCTTCAATCACCAGGTTGGTTCCCTTCGGTTCCGTGATCTTGCAGAGGCGATAGAGAAATACGATGACAAGGCCGCCCAGCGGCAGGAACCAGAGCAGCCAGCCGTGGAGGGTGCGCAGTTGAGTAACGTATCGAATACAAAAATAAAACAGGGTGCCTGCCCCGCCGGCGACAGCCCCGGTTAAAACAGAGAGCATTCCCCATTTAAAAAAAGCCCCAAAGTTTGAGATCATATCGCTCGGCTGGCCGCATTCACAGACGGCGAACTTTTCCAGCTGCCGCTCCCAGCCGCCGTGGTTCGGCCCTTCGTTTTCTGCATCCGCCTTTTTTTTGCAAATTTGTCTAATCCATTCAAGAAAGCTCATTTTCATTCACCTATTATTGATCTTATGTTATTTTCAGTATAAAGGAAACCGTCAAACTTATAAAGGGCATAAAGAAAAAAGTCCACCCGATTGACAGAGAGTGGGAAAAATGCTATTCTGCTAGTGATTGATAATCACTAACAGAAGAAGGGATGACCATGGACAAAAAAAGCTATTTGACTGCATTGTCGCGGATGTTGCGGGGGAAGCGAACGCAGGCGCAGATCCGCGAAATTTTACAGGATTATGAAGGCTTTTTTGCGGCGGGACGGTCAGAAGGGAAAAGTGAAGAAGAGATCAGTGCGGAATTCGGACCGCCGGACCAGGCGGCCGACCGAATTTTGGAGGAAGAAAGGCAGCGGGGCGGCGGACCCGGAAAGGCCGTCGGATTTACAGTGGTGATGCTGATTTTCGGCACCCTGTGTGCGGCCTCGTTTTGGAATTTGCGCAATCCGGAGCCGCAAAGAAGCATAGGGATTGCCGCAGCGCTGGCACTGTTTGCGCAGGCCGCCGTTTCGGAATGGCCGGGTGCAAAGGAGAAATGGCATCGCCGCTGGGCCGTCCGGGCGCAGGCGGTCCTTTTTGCTTTACTGGCAGCCGGCGCGGCGGTTACGGTTACGCTGGTTCTGCGGCTGGATCGCGGCGTTCCATCCAGTCTGATTTTTGCTGCCGGCATGTGCCTGGAGGCCGGACCCGCACTTCTCGCGGGTTCCGGTATGCTTTCATTTCTTTCCGCCGCACGCGGATGCCGGGCGGCCCGGCACCGGCTGCTTGCAGACACGTTCTTCTTTGCGCTGTACCTGAATCTGTGGGCGTCGCTTTCCAACGTCTCGGAAACCTATGACGGCGGAGTGCAGGCTATGTCCTGCTTTCTTGGTGCCGCTGCGGCAAATCTGGCGGCGTGGGCCCTGTTCCTTCTGCTGCACCGCCTGAACCTCCGTCGAAAGCAGGCGGCTGTGTGAACGGTCAGATGAAACGCGGGGTTCTGGAAATGTGCGTGCTGTCTGTGGTGGCGCGGGGCGAACAGTATGGATATGATATTCTGAAAGCGATCGGCGAAGCGTTTCCATCGGTTGACCGCAGCACCGTTTATGCGGTTCTGCGCCGCCTGTCTGCCGCAGGCTGCGCAAGCGTGCGCATTGACACCCTGCATCCCGGACCCGCCAGAAAGTATTACCGGCTGACTCCCGCGGGGGAAAAAGCGCTGGATCAGGCCGCTTCGGAGTGGAAGGCTGTTTGCAGCGCCGTGGAAAGGCTGAAAATCCGGCCGGACGGCGTCTGACTACCGCTCCTCTTTTTTCGAGGGAAGGCTCTGATTATTTTTCCTGCCCGGCGGAAGATTCCTTTCCGGTGCCGTCCGGCCCGTGCGTCAGCGCGCGGTACAATTCGTTTTTCCGCCGCCCGGTCTCGGCGGCGGCCCGCTTTGCGGCGGCAGCGGCCGAAAGTCCCCGGGTCAGATACTCCCGCGCCAGGTTCAATGCTTCTTCGGCGGAAGATTCTTTCGGCTCCGATTCCGGCGCGCCTTCAATCACAAGGACGAATTCCCCTCTGGCGGGTTCCCCCGCGTAATGTTCCGCCGCCTGTGCGAGCGTGGTGCGCAGGACTTCTTCATGAATTTTGGTCATCTCACGAACCAAGACGATTCGCCGTTCGCCGCCCCAGGCGGCGGCCATGTCCGCCAAAGTGGCGGCCAGCTTGTGCGGCGCCTCATAGAACACCATGGTGCGATGTTCCGCTTTCAGCTGTTCCAGGTGTTCCCGGCGGCTTTTGTGAGAAACGCTGAGAAACCCCTCAAAAGTGAAACGCCCGGTCGGCAGCCCGGAAACAGCCAGCGCGGAGACAACGGCGCTGGGGCCCGGCACTACAAAAAC
>DHDF01000060.1:6754-6895 GCA_002399225.1 bacterium UBA4883 | reverse complement strand
GCTCCCGCACGGGGAGCGACGGTTCAAAGATATGTGCGCCTATGGGTTCACGGAGGATTTCAATCCACGCTCCCGCACGGGGAGCGACGTAATCCCGGCCCCGGCCCGGAACGGAACCGCAGCAATTTCAATCCACGCTCC
>DHDF01000060.1:3904-6598 GCA_002399225.1 bacterium UBA4883 | reverse complement strand
TTTCAATCCACGCTCCCGCACGGGGAGCGACAGCAAAAATGCATTAATAGTAAGTAAAAAAGCTGTGATACATATACCAATTTGCACAATAGATCTGTTCTGTTTTGTAGCGGGACCTATATATTTTCTTAAAAAATATATAAGTTCCGCTTTTCTTTTGGTGCGAAGGTTCCCGGAAAATCATGTGTGCTTTGGGTTCGCACCAATTTATTAGTCTACTATACAATCAACGGATCCTGCACGTCAAAAGACGGTTTGGCACCAAAATGTTCAACTTTGGTCTTATAATTATTTCCCAGGTAGTAAAACCGCAGGCTGTCTTTTTGGGGGTCAATGATTTGTTTCAGCTTGTGCTTCACGGTGCAGCATAAAGCGGCATCCATGACACATTCAAAAACGGAATTCTGCACTCTTTGTCCATAGTTGACGCAGACTTTGGCAACTTTTCGCAGCCGCCTTTTTCCGGCGCTGGTTTCCGTATTGACATCATAGGTGATTAAAACCAACATAAGAGTCACCTACTTCCATAAAAACGGCGGATAGGCATTGAGATCTCCACGAAGAAAACGGGCCAGTAAAAGTGCCTGCACATACGGAACCAGTCCCCATTCCATTTTTTCCCCAAGCATTGGATGGGTGATCTTTTCCTGCTTCTTTTTCTGCCATGCGGTTAAAACAGCCTTGCGTGTGTTGTCATCCATCAAAACAGCTCCGTCCTCTTTTTTTAAGAAGCCTTTGGCGGCAACCCGGCGGGTATTAATCAAGGTCAGCACAAAGCGATCCGCCAGAACCGAGCGGAATTCTTCCATCAGATCCAGCGCAAGGGAAAGTCTGCCAGGCCGGTCGCGGTGAAGAAACCCCGCGTATGGGTCAAGTCCCACCGACTCCAGAGCCGAGGCAGTATCATGCATCAGCAATGTGTACACAAATGAAATCAATGCGTTGACATTGTCCATCGGCGGGCGCCGATTCCTTTCGTGAAAAGAGAAGCTCTCTTTCTGTGTCAGGATCAGATCATCCAAAACGGAGAAATAACTGACTGCGGCTTTCCCTTCGATTCCGCGGATCTCCTCCAGCGATACGGCCGACTGAAGCATTTTCAGTGATTTTGCGATAGAATCAGAAGCGTGTCTTAACTTTTTAAAATCCAAGCGCATGGCATAGTCTCGAATCGCCCGTTCAATCACCCAACGCGAGTTAAAAAGCTTCCCGGTAATCATGTTCTTTGCAATTGCCGCACTGCGCTTCTCATTGTCAGACACCCGGTACTGTTCTTTTCGCAGCAGGATGTTCCCTTGTTCCGACCCGCAGACGCGGGCCAAAAATCGTCCGTGCATCGTCAGAAACGTGAGAGCAATGCCGCGTTCGGCACAGGCCCCCATCAAGGCCGGGCTGGCGCCCGTATACCCGAAGGCAACGATTCCATCCAGATTGTGCAGCGGGATCCGGCGGAGTTCATCCCCGCCTTTTTGGATCACCACATTTTCTCCGTCCAGAGACAGATAGGCGTCAGGAGTGATCACATACAGTGTATTTCCCAGAATTCTCATGGAACTTCCTCCAGCCGTTTATGAATATAGTCGGCGGCGGAACCTGTACGGTACAAGCGCGGCAGACAAAGATTCTTTAGGGAACAGGCATTGCAGCTTTTGGTCGGCTTGACGCGAGGGGTATACCGCCGCCGGTACAGCTCATGCATTTCCGAAAGCATCCCGCGCACTTCAGTGCGCAGAGCTTCATTGAGAGGCACCGCTGCCCGCCGGGCTGTTTCTCCATAATACAGACAGGCCTTCGGAATGCGGCCGCACAGCAGCATTTCCTCCAGACACATGGCCTGGCAGCAGAGCTGAAGCCGGTCGGCATCCGATTTCTTCGGCTCCCCGCGCTTGTATTCCACGGGCATAGGGAGCCACTTCCCTTCCCTGCCGAAAATTGGCACGCCTGCTTCAGATGCGTGGAATTCAACCACATCACAGATCCCGCTGACTCCAAGAGTTTTAGACGACACAGCTATTCCCCGGGAAAGGATCAAATCTCCGCGTTTTTCTTCGGAAAACGGGTTGTGCGCGTTGTCGTGAAGAATCCGTCCTTCCGCCGTGCGCAGATTTTCATTCCACTGCTGTTCAATATGGATCAGGGCCCACTGTCGGCGGCAGAAAGCAAAATGCTGAATTCCTGCCAGATTAAGAAATTCTTCTTCCGGATATTCCATCGTTAAATCATTCGGGTGCAGGTGACCCCGCCGGGCAGATTTTCAGAATGGACCGCCACCGCATAATCGGAATAACGTCTCGCCGGAGCGGACTTGTCTTTCCGCTCGACGGTCACGGTATCGAACAGCCGATAAGCCGGAGCGTTTCCCAGCTCGCTGTCATGGCGGAAAACGATCAGTTCGCGCACCGACATCTTTCCGCGCGCAGCGGAACGGTCATTTTCGAACATATTGAGGATCGCCTGCCACAGCAGGGCGAGGTCGTCGTCTGAAAATCCGGTGATCCGGCGCGCCAGGTTGGCGGAGACAAAACCTTCCGCACGGTACAGCGCATAGGGGACGATATATTTGCGTCCCATCTCCGTGCCCTTTTTCTGCGCGTCTTCCTCGGTGGTGATGGCAACCCGCGTGATCGTGATTTCCTGGGGGACAATCGGATCAATGCTTTGAGCGAAACCAATCTGCACCGGGCCGCGCACCTG
>DHDF01000060.1:3533-3703 GCA_002399225.1 bacterium UBA4883 | reverse complement strand
CCGAATGTGCGGATATCGTAATAGTCCTTGCACATGAAATCCCGGATCTGCCGGTCGATGTCCGGGTTATCTTTTTTGCTGACCTTGCCGTTCTTGTCCGGCTTGACGCCCAGTGCATCATAGGCCCTCTGGTCCGCCGTGTTCAGCGGGACGGTATCTTTGATGTAAAT
>DHDF01000060.1:0-3291 GCA_002399225.1 bacterium UBA4883 | reverse complement strand
TCGATGCGCGGCATGTTGCCCGCGTCCGGATCTCCGTTCGGATTCCCGTTTTCCACATCGAAAAGGATTACGAACTCATATCTGTTTTGAATCGGGTCTGCCATTTTTTATTCCTCCTCCGTATTTTTTCTGTCTGCTCTCGGGGTAAAAAAGTCCTGCACCTGATGATAATAGCCAAGAATAAAGATAGATTGGTCGTTCAGCAGAAGGTGGGACGGGAATGGGTCGTCCTCGAGATCCAGCTTGTCCATCAGGCCGCCGACCAGCTTTTCGTCATGGATTTCAATGCCCTTGCCGTTTTCCATCTTTCTTAGTTTTGCAAGGTGATTTTCATAAAGTTTGAAAAGTGTGGGAAACACATTGCCCGGTGTGGCGCAGGCCGATGTAAAATAGCGGTCTTTGACGGTGGAGTTGATGCCCGGATTGGCATCTCTCTGCGTTTTTTCCAGTGCGGCGAAAAGGCGCCCCAAAACGTAAGCACGGTTTTTGCTGTCAGGATTCAATGACACGGTGAGTACCTCCTTATCAATTTGATGGTCCGGCGTCCGCAGCAAACAGGCTTTCAGAATTGCCGCGCGGCCACGGGTGATTTTCCGCGTGTGACGGTCGGCGTCGTCTTGTTCGGCGCGGATACGGAGCAGGACTGCGTTCTGCAGAGCCCGCGGATACGGCTGTCCCATCAGAATGGAATACAGCACCTCTCCGCTCATCAGCGGGGAAGATGAGGAATCGCTCGCATTCGGATTGACCGTCTCACGCAGCAGCCAGTAAAGAGTCAGATAGGGAAAATCCTGCGGGGCATGTACAATTTCCAGATCTTCGTAATGCCGGTTGATGTGTTTGATAAAATGGCCGAAGCTGTCGTGCAGAAAGAAGCGCACCGAAAGCCGCGCCGCGTTCGGCGAAAGGCCGAGAATATAAAACGGCGTTTCCGGTTCGACGTCTTCGGCGATCGGCCTGCCGTCCTCAACGCGCTTCATGATGCTGCTCAGCAGATTGTTCTGATCTTCATTCTGGGGGCTGAGCATGGCGGAAAGAATATTCCGATAAACAGGCTTGCCGTTTTCCGCCCAAAAGACTACGGTGGTGTCTCCGGCCTTGATTCGATGTTCCCGGTCGGCAAGAAGATGGTTCAGGGCGGTGGTATAGGCGAAAGCGGCGTATTTTCCGACCGGCGCGTTAAGCCCTTGTTCTTTATCGTGGCCGTAAGATTCATAAGCGGGTGAATTAAAACTGATTAGGCTGGCTCCCGCCGTCTGGGCACCGGTCACGCCCTTGATTTTAGCGTGAAGAATTGCCACCGGTTCCTCTTTGCCGGTGACGAGGCATGTCATTCGTCTGCCCTGGTCCAGAGACTTACGGTATGCTTCCCAGGCATGACAGAGTTCCGGATCGTCCTGTGCAAATTCACCGCCGTCAATCATAAAAATACAGTTTCCGCCGGCTAAGACCTGTTCTTCCCGTTCCCGGAAAGCGGCGTTTGACTCCGCGGTAAGAGGATTCCAGGAGCGGAAAAAACCGGTCACTGCCCTTGCCGCCGGGCTAGACGCGCCGTCCAGAATTTTTAGATGCAGATCTCGGCTCGCGGTAAAGCAGCGCAGCGAGCGTTTCGGCTTGCCCTTTTGATCCAGTCCCAAAAAATAAGTGGAGTTATCGCACAGAAAATTCGGTAGGATCCCGACCGCCCGCGTCACGGGCTCCGGCACAATCATTCCCTTTGGAACCTCCACTGTCTTTTTTCCGCGCTGCTCTTCTTGCTTCAGCGGCAGAAAATTCAAAAGTTTCCCTGATTCCGACAGATTCAGCGCAAAGGAAACCTTCGCAGCGGCATAGCCCGGCTTGGGAAGTCTGCCGTCCTTCGCAAGAATTTCATAATACCGCGTCAGCGCCTGTAAAATCATCGTTTCACCTCGCTTCCCGTGACGGGAATGCATCCGTTATGCATCACCGCGCGGAAAAACATCGGCCGGATGTTTTCCCGGTCGGAATAGTCCATGTCATACAGCATGTAGCCGAGATCCCGGTCGCCCATGTTTTCCGGCGCGGTCGGAACCGATTCGCTTTCAAACAAGCGGAACGACGCCGAAAATTCCCGGCACCCAAAACACGGCTGGTGAAAGCACTGCCCTTGTTTCAGCCTGCGCATCAGAATGGCATAGTGCTTTTCTTCGGAGTCGCGTTCGCCGCCTTTTCCCGTCAGCTCAAAATGAGCTTCAATGACATACCGAACATCGCGCAGCAGCAGGGAAGCCCGCTGCTGAATGACGGTGGGCGTATATAAATACGGTACTTTTTCTCCATTCAGGGCGGCAAGGCCGTCGCCGCGCGGCAGTTTTTCAGAAACTTCGTTTCGCCGGATGTTAGCAAACCGGATCGGGTTGCAGACATAGAGTCGGTCGATCCTGTACCGGATCTCCGGCTTCCAGTAGACTGCTTCCAAGATGCCCCGCGCAGCCGACGGAGTCATCACGTCATAGGAGACGCGTTCGGCTTTCATTTCAGGACGGCAGAAGAGGGCCAGCGGCCCCCAGACTTCGACTTTTACTCCATAGCCCATAAAAAGCTCCTCTCTCCCTTTCTCTTTCAAGCCTTTATACAAACCAAGCGACACCGGAGTCCGCGGAAAACGAAAGCCCGGTTTCTTCCGAGTATAGATCTAGATCCGACAAAACGGCGATGCCGCAGTCCAAAAGCTCGATTTTTCCGGCGTTGTACAACGCTCGAAAATGGGATCGGTAAGTGCTGACACAATAAGGCCCCACAGCCCGGAATAATTTCCGGCTTTTTTCCCCCGTGCGGAACCGCCGAAGAAGATCGCAGGCTTCTTTTTCCTTGGGGATCAGAATAGAGACCGTGTCTTCTTCAATGAAGCGGAACTGATCCGCAATTTTCGCAAAGGGAAAGCTGAAGTTATTGGCCGCACCGTCTTCCAGCTGATCTGTGATTTTCTTTTTGTCCAGTTTCTCACCGGAAACATGATACATTGTTTTAAAATAGCAGCGGATCGCTTCCGGCGACGCGAGATCCGCGTATTTTTCGGCGACAAGCCGGCCGACTTCAGCCGGAAGCTGCAGCGAATCGGGCAGATGGCCGCAGTAAGCCTGTTCCGGACGGAACAGGACGACGCGGCTTTGTTCCGCCGGACGTTTTCCTTCCCGATTGCAGCGCCCTGCCGCTTGAATCTCCGAGTCCAGACCGGCCTCTTCCCGGTACACAAGGGGAAAATCGACATCGACGCCGGCCTCAATCAGGCTGGTGGAAACCACACGGCATGTTTCACCGTTTTTCAGC
>DHDF01000054.1:17803-22376 GCA_002399225.1 bacterium UBA4883 | reverse complement strand
AAGCTCTGCGCCGCGATCATGTCAAACACCGGCGCGCCGGGATTGTGGAATGCCTTGTAAATAAAAAAAGGCACCAGAAAGAGCGCCGTCAGCTGCAAAAACGTAAAGATATAAATTTTGACTCCAAGCGAGTGTTCCTTCTGAAGCGCGCGGTTATTCTGCAGAAAAAACTGGAGCTGATCCCTGACTTTTCTTCCCGTTTTCTCAGAGTCTCTGACCAGGTGAAAACGGGTCAGCCCCCAGACGATTCCCCGGATGATCTTTGTGGTGAAGCCGGGACAGTAAGAAAAGAGGACCAGCGCGATAACGATGGCCGCCTGGTACAGAAAGCCGACGAAAGTCAGCGCCATAAACCCCTGAAACTTGCTGCAGAAAAACTGGTACTTCATCACGATGACGACCAGCGAGTACAGGGTGAGAGAAGTCTGGTAAGCTAAAAATTTCCGGACCAGCGTGGAAATGGCAACGCCGGAGGAAATCCCCTGGCCGAGCATCGCCATGAACTGCATCGGCTGGCCGGCCACGGCGTAAGGCGTGATGGAGTTGAAATACTGCCCGACCATCGTCACGCGAAACGCGCTGCCAAAGCGGTACCGGCCGCCCGAGGAGTGAAAGATCAGGGTATGAATGATCAGGCTGTCCATGAACCAGTTTACGGCCACACTCGCGAAGGCGCAGAGTATCCAAAACGGATTGATATGCGGCAGGCTCTGGATCAGTACGGCAAGATTATTTCCGGAAATACAAAAATAGGCCAACATCCCCAATGTCAGCGCAAACAGAAATATTTGAAAAATTTTCTGCATCTTTGATTTTTTATCCACTATCTGCTCTGACGGCACCCATTGCTCACCTCGATTGCGTCCCGGCATTTCTCACTTTCAGACCGAATAATTTTTCTCCAGTTCTTTGTCAGGCGACGCAACCACTTCAGAAAAATCGCGCAGCGCCGCTGAATTGATCTTGTCGGCGCTGTAGTACCGCATCGCTTTTGAAACCCGTCCCATATTCTTCATGCATCCACGCATACATTTTTTCTCGCCGTGCATTTTTAATACATACAAATAGCAGCAGTTACAGGTTTTTCTGACGAGTGCTTGGTAGCTCCTTTTGTATTTTTTATACAGACCGTTTTTTTCGAGGGAAATACGGACCATTGCGATGGCGCGGATAAAATCGTTGATCTTGTTCGCGTTGATGGTGCCGAGCGTACTGGTCGGGCGCTGGTTGTAGTAGTAAAGCGGCCGGTCCAGAACGACGACCCGGTTTACGTGGGCAAATACTTTGTGGGCGGTGGCCATATCTTCAAAGCACATGGAGGGAAAGGTGATGCCGTAATCCGTGAAAAGACTGCGGCGGTACAGCTTGTTCCACACCAGACTTTGGATCTGCACGTCCCGCAAAAGTTTGTTCATGGCCTTGGCGCTGCTGAAAACCCCTTTGCAGCGAAAAGGGTATTCAAAAAGAAAATTGTTTTCGATAAATCGATAATAATAGTAGCAGCATGCGATCTCCGCGCCGTTTTCCTCGCAGGCCGCGTACAGTTCTTCCAGAAAAGTCGGCGCGACGTAATCGTCGCTGTCTACAAAGGAGAGGTATTTCCCGCGCGCTTGTTTCATTCCGGCGTTTCTTGCCTGCGACATGCCGGCGTTTTTTTGGTCAATGACTTCAATGTTGTCGTAATTCACCTCAAAGTGGCGAAGAATGTCGAGGGAGCTGTCCTTTGAACCGTCGTTGACCGCGATGATCTCAAAATCGCGGAAAGTTTGCTCTTCCAGCGACATCAGACATTTTCCCACATATTTTTCCACATTATAAACAGGCATCACAACACTGATTTTCGGTGTATGCGACTCAGTCAAACTGGTCCTTCCTTTCCAGGGCAGCGTCTCCCGCACCCGCGGTTGAGCCTGTTGTAAAATTTAAAATTGAAACCGCGGCGCGGCCGGATTGGAACTCGGCTGCGCCGTCTTTTCTCATTTTTGCAGATTGCGGTAAAAAAGTCAAGCGGTTTTTTGGTGTTTTTTCACTTACGCCGCAGGTTTTCCCTGCTGTGTGACGTCGTCGTTCCCAGCGACGACGGCATTGCCCCCGGCGGCGGAGGAAGAGGAAGCCGAGGCTTTACCGGTCCCTTTTGCGTAATAGGCCGGCTCCGGCTTATAATAGGATGAAGGCAGAGCTTCTGTCTTTACTGCCGACCCGTTTTTAAGGTAGGTTCGCTGGGCTGTGGCCCGGTAGCCGGAGCGCGCCCGGGAAATCATCCGGACGTTACCTTCTTTCAGCGACGGGTCCGCGACATACCGCGCCTGCGATGGAGCCGAAAGCGTTTCGGTTACCTTGGACGTGACGCTGATGGAGTCGTAGTCGTCCGACTGATAGCCGTAAATGGCTGCCGTCAAAACGCGGCCCTGCACCGACGTGGCCAGGTAGACGGCGTATTTGGTCGGGTTGGAAAATTTGAAATCCAGCCCCGGGTAGCTGACGGTGGCGTCCTGCCCGATCGGGCAGTAACTGGAAGGAATCGAATGATTGTGCCGCTCTGTGATTGTCATGCCCGCGCGGGTGGCCGCGCCGTAAATCGTGGTGGAAGCCTGGCAGATGCCGCCGCCGTACTGCTGCACCAGTTTTCCGTTCAGAATGGCGCCGGCCGGTTTGTACCCCTGCGCTTTTCCGCATTTGCCCGCGGTGCCGAAAAATGAAAAGGTGGCTCCCGGCTTTACGGAAACCCCGTTTGCCGCAAGAAGAGCCTTTGTCATATTATAAGTTCCGTCTGCGGAATTTTTGCTGACCGTACTGAAAGATCCCAGTTTTTTCATGTGGGATTCCAAATCCGCCAGCGTCCCGCTGAACGGGACCGACTTGGTTGAAAGGATGATTTTGCCCGAATTGCCTTTTGACAGCACGGATTCCGCATCGCTCAGCATTTTTTGGCGGTCGACCGAAACGCCGTTTGTCCCGTCGGCAAAGGTAAACCGCCCGCTTGCCGCGTTAAACGAGGTTGCGTGCGGGTTCTGCGGCGCGACGTCTACCTTGGCCGCAATGGCGTTCAGGGCACTTTGGAGAGACGATTCCTCGACTTTTCCAGTCGCTGAAAAGTTTTTCGGCGAAGTCTTCAGCGCCTGCACCTTTTGGTAGCGCTCTTCCCGGCTGCCGCTGCGCGCGTAGGCGTAGGCTTCCTTTAAGACCTCGTCCGTGTTGTACTGAAATTTCAGATCCTTTTCCGTGACTTCCCAGGTTTGGTTTCCGGATGCAACCTTGAGCGTCACCGACGGAACAACGCCGGAAAGGGCGGTCTGCACGGCGGATTTTGCCTCGCTCATGGTCTTTCCGCCGAGGTCGACTCCCTGTACTTTGATCCCCTGGTAAAATGTATTCTGATCGATTACTTTGGCGATTTCCTGAGAATATTTGTATTGAGCATAGATTTTATGTCCTACGGCAACGCCCGCGACGACCAAAAGCGCCAGCGTTACGGTGACGGCTGTTTTCACCTTATGTCCTGCGGCACCGGTATGCCTGGCTCTGTTTCTCACAGTCATCTTAATTCATTACCCCCTGTTCGGTCAAATTCGACCGCGTTTTCATTATAGTCTCTCTGCACTCATCCGTAAAGTCACAGTCCTGTTACCATCGCTTTGCCTTTCGGCCCGTGCGGGAACAGCGTGGTATCCTTACCAAATATATGATATAATAATTCCGGTATAACCGTCAAAATCCGCACAGATTTTGTATTCTGATTGATTCTAGGGGTGTTTCCGTGAAACTTTTAATTTTGACAGCGGCGACCGGCGGGGGCCATGTGCGCGCTTCACGCGCCATACAGGCTTATATTTCAAGCCATTCCGCCGGAACCGAGGTCGTTGTGGCCGATGCGCTGAAGAGCATCAGCAGCGTGCTGGACAAAACCGTCTGTGACGGATATCATTTTCTGGCGACCAAAACACCGAAGGTATTTGGGCGCCTTTACCGCAAAACCAATCGGGACAGTCTCCTTTCCAGCCTTGTTACCAGGTTCAGCGGAGCATTCAGCCAAAAGCTGCTCCCGCTTCTGGAAGAGCAGAGGCCGGATGTGATCCTTTCTACCCATCCGTTTGCGACCGAGATGATCTCTCACCTGAAAGGAGCCGGGGCCGTCGCGGCGCCGCTGATCTGCCTGATGACCGATTACGGTCCGCACCGCGCCTGGATCGCGGACCATGTGGACGCCTATGTGGTCGCGGACGGCGACATGATTTCAGAAATGGAAACCATGGGCGTGCCGAGAGAAAAAATTTACCCGTTTGGCATCCCGGTGGAAAATGTGTTTTTCACCGCGGGGGACAGGCCCGCCTTTCTCAGAAAAATCGGTCTTCATCCGCAGCTTGCCACAATCCTGATTATGGCGGGCAGCTTCGGGGTAACCAATATCCTGAAAATTTACCGGCAGATCGTTCGGCTGGACCTGGACTTTCAAATCATTGTCATCACCGGGCGCAATGAAAGGCTTTACGAAGAGTTCGCAAAACGGATTCCCGAAAGCCCGAAGCCGACCAAACTGGTGTTTTTCACCGACGAGGTGGAAAATTACATGCAC
>DHDF01000054.1:15853-17675 GCA_002399225.1 bacterium UBA4883 | reverse complement strand
AGGTGGAAAATTACATGCACGCCGCGGATCTGCTGATCACAAAGCCCGGCGGGCTGACCGTTTCGGAAGCGCTTGCCTGCGGCATTCCGCTGGCCGTGTTCGACGCGATCCCTGGCCAGGAAGAGGAAAACGCGAATTTTCTTTTGACCCACAATATGGCGGTGAAGCTGCAAAAAGAGGAAGACTGCGGGGAAACGATCCGTTCGCTGCTGGCCGACAGCCGCAAGCTCAGTGAAATGCGCTCCTCCTGCCATGGATTCGACAAATCCCGTTCCGCCGAAAACATCATGCGGCTGATCCAGAGGCTGTACGAAAAATCGCGGGAATAGCCTTTCGGCGGACTGCCGGAAAACCATCCTAAAAATAAAGGGAAGATCTGCTGAAAACGGCTGCAAAAAGTCCGTTTCAAAGCAGATCTTCCCTTTTTAAATAGCTGCCTTACAAAAGATGGCATTTGTCACCAGGGAATCGAAGAAGGCTTCAGACCAGATCGTTGAGCTTGCTGCTGTCTGCCAATGCGCTGACATCCGCCTCGCCGCTGTTTTCCGTTTCCTGCATGGTCGGATCGGAAGGGGAA
Organism: bacterium UBA4883; assembly: GCA_002399225.1. Classification (GTDB taxonomy): domain Bacteria; phylum Bacillota; class Clostridia; order Oscillospirales; family Acutalibacteraceae; genus Caproicibacter. The sequence continues at coordinate 17,098 of DHDF01000054.1, read as the reverse complement.
AACAGCATCCGGTAAGATGCTTTCAGCGCGGCGATTGCCGAGGCAGCGCTGTCTCTTCCGCGCCTGTAAATATCGTCCGATTTCCGGCCCTTTTCCTGCTCGACCGGTTTAGACGACATTTTTTTCTTAAGCTGGCGGATTTCAAGTTCAATTTTTGAAATCAGTTTTTCATATTTTCTGATTTTGCTGTTAATTTCAATCTGAGAAATCCCATTGCCCTTCGCCTGATCCTTATAATCCGATTTTAGCTTTTGAACATCCTGTTCCAGCCGGACCAATTCTGAAATTTGATCCTGCTCGGTGTCCTGGCAGCTTTGCTGGATTCCGCTTCCGGCCGCTGTAATCCCTTCAATTGCCATTTTTATTCCCGCCTCATATTTTAAAATCGGAGAGGTCTTCGGTTTATGCTGATAATTTGTATATCGGCAGCAAATATGGTATTTTTAGGAAATTCAATGAATTTTTCTCATGGATTTTTCATTTTCTTGCAAAAGCATGAATTCACATAAAAAAGGAAACTCTATCAATGGAATGAATCCGCTGCGGCCCTTTTCATACCGATTAATTTTCCATATATTAACAAATATTCCTTTCTCGGATTGACATCCTGCAACTTACAAGATATAATGGAGTTGTCTGTTTTTACAATAGAGTTGATTTCAGCCTGTTTTTCCGACCTTTTTTATGTATTTAAGATGAATTCAAAAGGAGTGATGGAATGCCGAAAGTAGAAGTCCGAAATTTATATAAAATCTTCGGCCCCAGCCCCAAAAAGATTCTTCCTTTGCTGGAGCAGGGAAAAGGAAAAGCCGAAATTCTCAAATCCACCGGACATGGAGTCGGCGTGAACAACGCGAATTTTCAGGTGGAAGAAGGGGAATTTTTTGTTGTCATGGGACTTTCGGGCAGCGGCAAGTCCACACTGATCCGCTGCCTGAATCTGCTGATCCGGCCGACTTCAGGCCAGGTGCTGATCGACGGGGAAGATATTACCAAGTGCAAGAAAGAAGAGCTTCTGCAGATCCGCCGGAAAAAGATTGCGATGGTGTTTCAGAATTTTGCGCTTCTGCCGCACCGCACGGTGGAAAGCAATGTGGAGTTCGGGCTGGAAATTCAGGGCGTGGCCCCGGAGATCCGCCGCAAAAAAGCGAGCGACGCGCTCAAAATGGTCGGGCTGGAAGGACATGAGGACCGTATGCCTTCTCAGCTGAGCGGCGGTATGCAGCAGCGCGTCGGCCTGGCGCG
>DHDF01000054.1:11923-15752 GCA_002399225.1 bacterium UBA4883 | reverse complement strand
AGCGGCGGTATGCAGCAGCGCGTCGGCCTGGCGCGGGCCCTTGCGAACGATCCGGACATTTTGCTGATGGATGAGGCGTTCAGCGCGCTGGACCCGCTGATCCGCAAAGAGATGCAGGATGAGCTTCTGGCGCTGCAGACCAAGATGCACAAGACCATCATTTTCATCACGCACGATCTGGACGAGGCCCTGAAACTCGGCGACCGCATCGCGATTATGAAAGACGGCGTCATCGTGCAGATCGGCACGCCGGAGGATATCCTTACCAACCCCGCGGACGATTATGTGCGGGAATTCGTGCAGGACGTCAACCGCGTCAAGGTCGTGACCGCCGCCACCATCATGCGGCGGCCCGATCCGATCGCCTATGCGAGGGACGGCGTGCGCGTTGCCGTGCGCAAGATGAAAGAGGCTTCTATTTCCAGTATCTTTGTGGTTGACAAAGAACAGCACTTAAAGGGAATCCTCTCCATCGACAACGCCGTTGCTCTGCTCAAATCCGGCGTTCACGATCCGGAAAGCATTAAAAACGCCGTCGACACGGATGTGGAAACCGTGTCGCCCAACGCTTCCATCGAAGAGCTGCTTCCGCTTGTCATCAATTCCAAATATCCGATCGTTGTGGTGGATGAAGAGCAGAAAGTCATCGGCATGATTATGAAAGTTTCCGTCTTGTCCGGAATTCTTGGGGAAGAGGAGGTGGAAGACAATGATTAGACTTCCGATCGGGGACGTGGTGGAAAAGGCGGTCGACTGGATGACGGTCAACTGGGCCGGCTTCTTCGGCGCGATCAAATGGATTCTGCTGTGGGTGGTCACGCGGTTCGAAGATCTTTTCACTTTTATTCCCTTTTATGTTATGATTCTGATTTTGGCCGTGCTGGCCTGGAAGCTGGCGGGCCGCGGTACCGCGGCCTTCACGGTGGTCGGCCTTTGGGTCGTCGTTTCGATCGGCTTGTGGCAGGAGACGATGGAGACACTCGCGCTGGTAGTGACTTCAACGATGATCGCGCTCCTCATCGGAATCCCGCTCGGGATCTGGATGGCCCGCAGCGAAACGGCCAACCGCGTCATTCGGCCGATCCTGGATTTTATGCAGACCATGCCGGCTTTTGTGTATCTGATCCCGGCGGTGTATTTCTTCGACCTCGGCATGGTGCCGGGAGCCGTTGCAACCGTGATTTTCGCCATGCCGCCCGCCGTGCGGCTGACCAACCTCGGCATCCGGCAGGTGCCGGGCGACGTGATCGAAGCGGCGCGGTCGTTCGGCTGCACCGGGAACCAGATGCTCTTTAAAGTGCAGATTCCGCTCGCCATGCCGACCATTCTGGCGGGGCTGAACCAGACGATCATGCTCGCGCTTTCCATGGTTGTCATTTCCTCGATGATCGGCGCGGAAGGCCTCGGCATTACCGTGCTGCAGGGCATCACTCAGCTGAAGGTCGGCGAAGGGTTTGAAGGCGGGCTTTCCGTCGTCATCCTTGCCATGGTGCTGGACCGCATCACGCAGGGGTTCGGCAGGAAAGACAGCAAAAAACTTCAGGCAAAATAAGCCTTTGCGGCTTTTATAATAGAAGATTTATGAAAGGAGACTGAAATGAAAAAATCAATTACAGCAGCTTTCCTGGCGGGAGTCCTGTGCCTGAGCCTGTTCACGGGCTGCTCCCAGAACGGCGGCAGCTCCGCGGCCGGGAGCAAAAGTAGTTCCGCAAGTGCTTCGGCATCGAAACCCGTAATCCAAATCGGCTATGTCAACTGGTCGGAAGACATTGCGATGACGAACCTGATGAGCGTGATTTTAAAAGACAAATTGGGGTATGACTCCAAACAGGTTCAGACGGACGTGGCGCCGCTGTTCACCTCGCTGGCAAACGGAAGCACCGACGTATTCCTCGACTGCTGGCTCCCGGTGACTCACAAGGATTATATGAACCGGTACGGCGCGAAACTTAAGGATTACGGCGTCAGCTTCGACAAGGCCAAAATCGGCCTGGTCGTCCCGTCCTATGTAAAAATCGACAGTATCGCGCAGTTGAACAGCGTGAAAGACCAGTTTGACGGAACCATCGTCGGCATCGATTCCGGCGCCGGAATCATGACGACGACCGACAAGGCGATCAAGGAGTACGGCCTGAACTACAGCCTGATGCCAGGCAGCGGCCCGACCATGACGGCGGCGCTCAAAAAAGCCATTGACGGCAAGAAGCCGATCATTGTTACCGGCTGGCAGCCGCACTGGATGTTTTCACGCTGGGATCTGAAATTCCTGAAAGACCCGAAAAACGTTTACGGCCAGGCGGAGTCCATCCATAAGCTTGGGCGCAAGGGGCTGGACAAAGACGCGCCGGAAGTCGCGGAGTTCCTGACAAAGTTTAAGATGACCGACAAACAGCTCGGGACTTTGATGGATGCCGTGGAGAATTCGGACGACCCGGAGTCGGCCGCGCGCTCCTGGATGAACAAGAACGAGGACACGGTGAAAAGCTGGCTGCCGGCCAAATCCTGACGGCGGCCAGAGTCCGTTTTTCCAACAGACGTCAGAACGAGCCGCACCCCTATCCCGGGGTGCGGCTCGTTCTGATGTGCGGCGCGGTTTTGACAAAAGAAAATCAAAACCTTTTTATTTTTTCAGGCCGGAAAAGAAATAAATGGAAGCCGTGTCGGCCAGCATGTCGATTTTGAAAAGATCCGCAAATTCCGCGGCTTCCTCTTTGGCGGGCCGCAGCTCCCAGGAAATGCGGCCGGTCATGCTCCCGCCGTGACGGTTGTTAATCGTTTCCCTGCTTTCGCCGTGGGCGACCATAAGCCTTCCGCCCGGCTTCAGCAGCCCGGCCGTATACTCCGCCAGCCTTCTTTTGTCCGGGAAATGCGGGTAGGCATTGTAGAGCAGAACCGTGTCGAATCCCGTTTCCCGCACCTTAAAACAGTCGGAGGCGGTCAGGCGCAGCCGCCGGTCTGAAAATTTTGAGCGCGCCCTGTCGATCATCTTTTCCGAAAGATCCACCCCCAGCAGGGAGTCCGGATCCCGTGAGAGAATCTCCGGGAACAGAACGCCGGTGCCGCAGGCGATATCTGCCACGCGTGTCCCCCGCCGCACGCCGGCCAGCGTCACGATGGCTGCGATTTTTTCCGGGCGGTCCGGGTACATCCCGTCCCAGGACTCCGCGCGCCGGTCAAAAAATTCCCTGATCTCCCCTGTCTTTAACTCTGTCTGCTCCATTCCTTTTTACGTCCTTTCCCGGGAAATTATCCTTGCCCTTTCCAGCGCCAGAATGAGAATCGGGATGACGATAATCTGGATGAGAATCCCCGGCACAGCCTGCACGAAAGCGCCCGAAAGAAAGGCGGCAAACCCGTAGGACTTGTCCGCCATGCCGTAGAAAATCGCGTTGGCAATCCCCGAAACCACCCGGCCGCCCAGCATGGAGCAGATCAGGGCAGGGTAAATGTTCCAGCGCAGCTTCCGGTAAAACACGCCGGTCAGAATGCCGTAGGCGCACAGCTCCAGCATCATGGCGGGCGCCGTCGGGAAAATGGGCGGCATCCCGGTCAGCAGAGAGGAAATCAGCGGAACGAAGAGGCCGCAGACGGCTCCCCACTGCCAGCCGAACAGCAGTCCGCAGAGCAGAACCGGAATGTGCATGGGCAGAAAGACCGAGCCCGCCCCAAATAGGTGGAACAGAACCGGCAGGACTAGACCCAGGGCCATACACAGCGCCGTGCCGGTCAGATTCACCGTCATTGTCTTTTTCATCGCGCATCACTCTTTTCTGAAAATCAATAAAAAAATGAAACCGCCAAACGGACCGTATTCTTACGGTTTCCCTTC
>DHDF01000054.1:11522-11766 GCA_002399225.1 bacterium UBA4883 | reverse complement strand
GTTTCCCTTCGTGGTTTCATTTTGCTTTTCTTTATGATATTTTATGATTCTTTTTCCCCTGCGGGGAAAGACAGACGAAAGCCTTCGTGACTTTCTTTGACTTTATTCTAACCCATCGGCCTGACAATGTCAACTGAAATCGGGCCGGCTTTCTAAAGAAAGCGCTTCAGCGGACGGTAAAGCAGCACGCCGACCAGCAGGCAGATGCCGAAATCCGGCAACAGAAACGAGCCGTTGTAGGCGA
>DHDF01000054.1:11080-11379 GCA_002399225.1 bacterium UBA4883 | reverse complement strand
GAGCCGTTGTAGGCGATGGAATAGAGCCACAGGTGCCCGTGCCATTCCTTCGGCAGCCAGGAGGCGTAAGCCGTCACGCCGGAAATGATGTGGCTGAAAAACCGCAGAATCACCGCCGTGAACAGGCCCGCGACGAACTTCGAAAAGCTCTTGCCGTAAAGACCCGCAAGCCCCAGGCACGTAAAAGCGATCAGATAGTCAAACACAAACGAGGCCGCCAGCGCCACGGGTGTCAGCCCCCAGGAAAGCGCCTTGGCAATGTCGAGCAAAAGCTGGATCACCCCGTAGGTAAAGCCCGT
>DHDF01000054.1:1798-10840 GCA_002399225.1 bacterium UBA4883 | reverse complement strand
GAGCCGCCCAGCGGCATCTGGTACACCTTGACTAGGCTCAGCACCGTCGAAAGCGCCAGCATGATTGCACTTTCGACCAGCCTGAGGTTGGTCCGGCTTATTCCGGAAATCCTTTTTTCACTTGTCATTTTTTGTTCCTCCAAAATTGGTCCGGAAGTCCGCTGAGGGAAGAACAAAAACGCCCCGCAGCCTTGTGGGCGCGGAGCGTTAATTTCGTTTTCCTACGCTGGCATTATCCAGATCAGGTTATGGGTCTCAGGCGTCGCTTCGCCTGTTCTCAGCCGGGAAGATACCCAGCGCCCCCTATTCAATTTGCAGACATATCATACAACAATGTTTAAGGTTTGTCAACCAGACTGCCGGAAAGGCTTTCGACCGAATCGGTAAAAAATTTTGCGCCCTCGCGTTCCATTTCTTCCCGGGAACCGAACCCGTACAGAACGCCGATAAAAGCGGTTCCGGCGTTACGGGCGCCGGAAGCGTCGTATTTGGTGTCCCCGATCATCACGGTGCGGCCGGCCGGAACCCCGCAGTGAACCAGCGCGGGCCGGATCAGGTATTCTTTTCCCCGGCCGGTCTCGGAATCGTCCGCCGCAGAAATAAAGTCGAACTTTTCCGTCAGGCCGAAATGATCGAGAATCCTCCGGGTCGGCGTGGTCGGCTTGGAGGTTACGACCGCAAGCTTCCGGCCGCTGCGCCGCAGTTCGGCCAGAAGCTGCGGAATGCCAGGGTAGACCTCGTTTTCAAAAGCGCCCTGCCGGGCGTAGTACCGGCGGTAGGCCTTGACAAACTCCGCGGCCGTTTCACGGGTCATCTGCGGGTACAGTTCCGCCAGCATGTTGAGCAGCGGCGGGCCGATGAACCTGCGCAGCGTACCGGAACCGGGAACCGGCATCCCGACGTGCCGGAACCCGGCCCTCAGCCCGTTCATGATTCCATGGGAGGAATTGGTCAGGGTCCCGTCGAGGTCGAACAGGGCCAAATCATAGCGAAGCTTCATTTTGCCTCCGCATTTTTCCGGCTGTTCACCTTTTGCAGAAAACGCTCTTTTTTCACGCTGACGCGCTCGTGCGTCCCGGTCGCGATGACTCCGGCGTTGTCCCTGGCCTCCAGGCGGAAGCGGAAAATCCTCTTTTCATGCTCTTCTAACTCGGCGGTGACCGTCACCTTCTGCCCCGGGGCGGTCGGCGCCAGATGCTCTACGGTGATCTTTGAACCGACGGTCGTCTCGTCTTCGGCAAGGTACCCGGCGGCGACCTCCATCGCGGTATTTTCAAAGAAAGCCGAGACCGCCGGCGTCGCCAGCACCGGCAGCGCCCCGCTGCCCACGCGGGAAGCAAGCCTGGCTTCCGTCACGGTGAATTCTTTGGTCAATTTGGTGTCCGGCATTGTAATTTCCTCCTGCAGCATGATATAATAATACGATTTCATCTTAAATTTCAGCGCGCCGTTCGCGGGCGCAAACCTCTGGATGGTGTTATTATAGCATATTCAAAACGGGATTGCATCCCTTTTATGGGGATGATACTTTTGCATAGGGAGGCGGCTTTATTGCCGGAAAACCAATCTGCCCCGGCCGGGCGCGGCAGGATCTGCCTGATGGACGAGCTCCGTGGATTCGCTGTGTTCTGCATGATTTTTTACCATGGATTTTATACGTTCGGCTATCTGTTCGGCAATGACGTCGGCATCTATTTTTTCCGCTTTTTTATGCCTGCGGAACCGTTTTTCGCCGGGATGTTCCTCTTTATTTCGGGCGTTGCCTCCAACCTGACGCACTCCAATCTGGCGCGGGGCACCAGGCTGCTGGCCGTCGCGCTCGGCGTGACGCTCGTCACCTGGATTTTCGTGCCGGAAGACGTCATCACGTTCGGCGTGCTGCATTTTCTTTCGGCCTGCATGATTCTGTTCGGGTTTCTCAAGCCGCTGGCCGACCGGTACCGCTTTTCATGGGTGCCCGTCGTCCTCTGCTTTGCGCTTTATTTTCTGACCCGCGGCGTGCCGCGCGGTTACCTCGGGTACGGCCCGGGGCTTGGCCTTGCGCTGCCGCAGGGCCTTTACGTCTCCGCCTGGCTCGCGCCGCTCGGCTTCCCCGGCCCGGGGTTTGAAAGCTCCGATTACTTTCCCATGCTGCCGTGGGTCTTCGTGTTCGCGGCGGGCACTTTCGTCGGCAAGCTGGCGAAGGCGGGCAGAATTCCGGCGTTCGCCTACCGCCCGCAGGTGCCGCCCCTTTCCTGGTTCGGGCGGCATGCGCTGGTGCTGTACCTGGTGCACCAGCCGGTCATCTACGGGTTCTGCCTGCTGCTTAGGGCGTTGGTTTTCCGCCTTTCCTAAACCCGCTGCGCGACGATCTCCACCCGGTTGCCGTCCGGGTCGAGGATGCAGCTTTCAAAGCGGCCGTCTTCCGTTTCGCGGGGCGCGTTGATAACGGGAACGCCGCTTTCCCGCATTTGCGCGGTCAGAGTTTCCACTTCTCTTTTCGTTTCCGCCTCAAACGCAAGGTGTGTGAATCCCGCGGCAAATTCCCGCCGAACGGTTTCGCCCAGCTCCTGGCGGTTCATCAGTTCCAGTTCCGCCCCGGAACCGAAGCGGAGAAAGCAAGTGGAAGCGCTTTTCGCCGCGTTGTCACATTCCGAGCCGGCCTTGCCGCCGAACCAGCGGCAATAAAATTCACAGAGCCTTTTCAGATCCCGCGTATAAATCGCCACATGCGCAATTTTCATACCGATCCCTCCGTTTTATTCCCGCGGGGCGCGGGAAAATGGCCCTGCGCCCCGCGGCGTTCTTTGTCTCTATTTTAACATATTCTTAGGAAAAAAGAACAAGAATTTTTAATCTTTTTTGTTAATTTTGAAGGACTTTTTTGTAAAAAGAAAAGCTCTTTCGCCCTTGGGCGGCAAGCCGGGGGCGAAAAAGCCTGTGAATTTATACCGTTTTCGGTTGAAATTTCTGGAAAAATGGATTATGGATTTTTGTACAGTGAAAAGGAAACGGCGGGGGGAGCAAAAAATCACCTGCTTTTCACGCGCGCCGGTGTATGGAATGAAGATTCCGTACCGGTGCTTTTTTGTGCCCTGCGGGCAGAAAGCAAGACACTGCCCGCAGGCGGCCTCATCCGGAAGATCCCATGAAAACGGTTCCGGCCGGAGGTCCCGCCCGAAACGGGGGGGTTCGGGCGAAAGTGCAAAGCGTGAAAAGAAGAGGAGATACCCCTTTAAAATTTCATTGGCCGCCGCCCGGGTGCGGGGGCCGCCGACAGAAAAGGCCGCGCGGATGCAGTAGACATCCGCGCGGCCTGATTTTACCGGGTACGCACCAAGTTCTCAGTTGGCGCAGTTCTGAGCCTGAACGGCGGTAATGGCAACCACGCCGACGATATCCTCGGCTTTGCATCCGCGGGACAAGTCGTTGACCGGCTTTGCGATGCCCTGGAGGATTGGCCCGAAAGCATCCGCTTTTGCGAGGCGCTCCACCAGCTTGTAGCTGATGTTGCCGACGTTCAGATCCGGGAAGACCAGCACGTTCGCATGGCCCGCAACCTTGCTGCCCGGGGCCTTGGACTGGCCGACGGAGGGAACCAGCGCGGCGTCCGCCTGAATTTCGCCGTCGAGGAGCAGATCCGGAGCCTTTTCCTTGGCAAGCTTAGTTGCTTCCACCATTTTATCCACCAGCGCGTCCTTGCCGCTGCCTTTGGTGGAGAACGAAAGCATCGCGACCTTCGGCTCCGCGCCGACCAGGGTTTGGAACGAATGTGCGGAGGCGATGGCAATTTCGGAAAGATCTTCCGCACTCGGGTTAATGTTCAAAGCGCAGTCCGCAAAGACAAACGTGCCGTTTTCACCATATTCGCAGTTCGGAACATTGATGAGGAAGAAGCCGGAAACCAGCTTGGAGCCGGGAGCCGTGCGCACGATCTGAAGCGCCGGGCGCAGCGTGTTCGCGGTGGAGTGGCATGCGCCGGAGACCATGCCGTCGGCAGCACCCTTTTTGACCAGCATCACGCCGAAGTAGGTCGCGTCCTTCATGGTTTCGTCCGCCTTTTCGGGGGTCATGCCCTTGGCCTTGCGCATCTCATAGAAGGTCTTGGCGTAATCGTCGTGCAGATCGGTATTCTGCGGATCGATGATCTTTGCACCGGAAAGATCCGCGCCGTTCGCGGCCTTCTTAATTTCCGCTTCATTTCCGAGCAGGATCACATTTGCAATTCCGCGCTTGAGCACCTCGGCGGCAGCCTTGATGACACGCGGGTCGGTCCCTTCCGGAAGAACAATTGTTTTTTTGTCGGCAGTTGCTTTTTGGATCATTTTGTCCATAAAATTCATGAGTGTTTGACATCCTCTCTTCACAAAGTCCTGCATAGGACAGATATTTCGCTTTTATTATACCCCTTTTGAGGGTGGAAAAAAAGAGGGGATCATTTTTTAGCGAAGGCTGGCGGCGCGGCAAAAAAGTTTTGCGAAGGCCGGCCGGAACCGGGGGAAGGGCGAAGATGAAAGATTTAACGGCGGAAGAAAAGTGCGTGCGGCGGGCGGTGTCCTTTCTGAGCGGGGAACCGGTTCTGCACGCGGATATGCTGGGGTTCCTCCTTTCGGATTTTTCAATCCGCTGGCTGACGCGCTGAAAAAACAGGCGGAATTGTTACAAAAATAAAAAGTAAATGACAGTTTTGTCACTCCTGAATTTCCCTCTTTCATGGATCGTACGATTGGAGTATAATAAAATTAATAAGAAGCTATTCATGCTGCGGATGCAGTGAACAGGAAAGGAACCGGATATCGATATGCATTCTGTCAATGAAAAAGTATTGCGCCGGAAAAGAAGACGCAGGCGGCTTTTTCTGCGGCGGGTTGCTGCCTTTTTATGCCTTGCGCTGCTGCTGACCGCGGTGGCGGAGGGCACCATGGCGGTGATGAAGCATCTCTCCGGCCCTCGGGCGGTTTCCGCACCGCAGGTTTCGGCCGCCGTGTCCTCCAAGGCTTCGGCTGTTTCGCCGAAGCCGAAAGTTTCGTCGGCCGCGGGCGGAGCGCTGCCGGCCGGCCCCGCGCTGCCCGCCGCGGCCAAAACGCCGGCCGGATGGTTTTCGGACGCGCTCTTCATCGGGGATAGCCGCACCGAGGGCCTTAGAAATTACGACGGTCTCCCCGGCGCGACCTATTATGCCGTTAAGGGTCTGATGGTCAGCACGGTTTATACCAAAAGAGTGATTCCCGTAAACGGGACGGACAAAACCGTCATGCAGGCGCAGGCGGAGCATACGTTCGGGAAAATTTATGTTATGCTGGGCATTAACGAACTGGGGTGGTCCAGCATGCAGTCTTTTGTCACGGATTACAGGAAGATGGTGCGGGATTTGAAAAAAGACCACCCGAAGGCAAAAGTTTACCTCGAGTCGCTCTTTCCGGTTTCCGCGAAAAAATCAGAGGAGAACTCCGTTTATAAAAACGAAAGAATCGCGTCTTACAATCGGGCGATCCAGAAAATCGCAAAGCAGGAAAACATCGTTTTTATCGACACGGCGCAGGCGGTTTCCAAAGACGACGTTCTGCCGGCAGATGCTTCGGTGGATGGAGTCCATCTGAATACCGAATACTGCGCTAAGTGGTGTGATTATTTGAAAATGCATATGGAATAGACACGGAGGCTCAAGTTATGAGAAAGGCAATTCTCAGCATTGCGGCAATTCTGCTGCTTTTGCTGCCGGGCTGCGCCGGCGGAAAAGGAAAAACGGTGGACGTGCAGAAAGTGGCGGACGGACTCATCCACTCCGTCAAGTTTCAGGATCAGATGTCCGCGCTGAAACAGGATACGGCGCTGAAGCTGTACGGGATCGATTCCGGCGACGTTGTGAAAGCCGCCGTTTATGAAAGCACCGGCGCGACGGCGGAGGAAGTCGCCGCGTTTGAGGCAAAGGACGCCCAGGCCGCCGGCCGGGTGAAAAAGAAGGCGGAAGAGCGCATCAAGACCCAGAAAGCGGGGTTTCAGAACTACCAGCCTGCCGAGATGGCAAAGCTGAAAGACCCGGTGCTTGAAACAAAAGGCAACGAAGTGATCCTCTGTGTTTCCAATGACGATCAGGCAGCGAAGAAAGCCCTGGAAAAGCTCTTTTCCTGAGGCCCGCTTTTGAAACGGCGCGCAGGGCCGCTCTTTTATGCCTGTTTTGAAAGAGTATTGACAAAAACTATAAAATGAGGTAATTTATAAAAGGCAGAATACGTTATACATCAGAAGTGTTGCGGATTACCCGCATTTTTATAATGAGTTGGACAGACGGACAAACTGTGATCGGAATAAGGGATAAATTACCTGAACAGATGCTGGAAAGCTCTTTTTGTCTGGAGCTTTCTTTTTTTATTTTCAGGACACTCGCTTGCAGGAAAGGGATCTCTTTCGGACAGACGGCAGCCGTTTTAGGCAAAGTCTGCGCTGTGGGTGCGGTGCTGTTTTAGTATATTTGGAGATGAGACAATTGTCCGAGAGGCAGAAGAAAATGATTACGACCATGCAGGATCAGGTTTATCAGATATTGAAAACAGAAATCTGTGAGGGCTGTTATTCCCCCGGCCAGTGGCTGCAGGAGAAAGAGCTGAGCGCCCACCTCCATGTCAGCCGGTCTCCGGTAAGGGACGCGCTGCGCAAGCTGTCGAACGACGGCCTGGTGGAAATTATCCCGAACAAGGGAACTTTTGTGCGCGTGTTTACCGCGAGCGATATCAACGATGTGTATGAGTTCCGGGTGCTGGTCGAGTCCTATTCCATCCGCCAGTCCCCCAAAAATCTGACTCCAAAGCTGAGGGAAACCATCACGGCCTGCCTGAGCAATCTGCAGAGGACCTACAGGGACAACGACCGGAAAAACTATATTGAGTACGACACGGTTCTGCACGCTTTGATCATCAGCTTAAGCGGAAACGGTCTGATTGAATCGACTTATGAAAAGATCCATTCCCTGCTCCAGCCGTTCCGTATCTATTCGCTGGTGAGCCGGCAGCGGTTCGACGAGTCCATTGTGGAGCACGAGGGCATCGTCAAGGCGATTCTTGCCGGTGATGTCGGCCGGGCGGAAGAAATTAACCGGCAGCACCTCACGCTGGCAAAGGAGAAAGTGGTTGAGTATATCACGAGTGAAGAGTATCTTTCCAAATGCGTGCACACCGAACTGTAAGAGTGCAAATCGCCCGCAGCCGGGGGCTGCTTAGAACGGTGTTTAAGATCAAAAACAAGGCGTCTGCCGGAAAAACGGCAGACGCCTTTTAATTTTTTCATCTTCTTTTCACGCGCGGGGGAAAACCGCCGGCTCCTAGAAGAAAATGGCGTTGGCGGCAATCAGGATGACGGCGGAAATGAAGGGGATCAGCACGGTTGCCGGAGTCCATGTTTTCAGAGAGGTCTTTTCGCTGAATCCGCTGAACCGGGTGACCACCCAGAAATAGGAGTCGTTCATGTAAGACGGGCACATGGCGGAAGAACAGAGTGCCAGGCCGGCAATGACCGGATTGATCCCGAGGGTTGGGAGCATCGGCGCAAGGATGGAGGCGCCCGTTACCATGGCGGCCGTTCCGGAGCCCTGCGGGAAGCGGAGAAGCGTGCCGACGAGCAGCGGGACGAGGATCGCGGGCAGGCCCGCGGCCACAATGCCCTTCGCCATCAGTGTGCCGACGCCCGTCGCGGAGATGACACCGCCCAGCGCGCCGCCCGCGCCGGCGACAAAGATGATTAAACCGCCGTCCGTCAAAGCGGATTCCATCAGAGAAAGCGCTTCATCTTTTTTCATATTTTTGCATAACAAGTAAGCACCCATCAAGACGGAGATGAAAAGGGAGCAAACCGGCGAGCCGACCAGGCTGAAAAAGGATTTGACCGGGCCGGTTACCTTCAGCGTCTCAAGAACGGTGCTGACGAGATTCAGAAAAATCGGAACCAGCAGAGTAGCAAAGGACAGAAAGGCCCCGGGCATGTCTTCGTCTTTCAGCAACACGTCGAGATCTTCACGGGTCAGTTCCCGGCCGCTTTTTTGCCTTTCTTCAATCTTTTGAAGAGTATCCCGCTGCCGGGGGGAAAGCTGATCGGAATTCGCCTTTTCCATCTCCGGGATGATCTCGGGGTTCTTCTTTGCGACCCAGCGGAAATAAAAGACGGCCGCGAGAAACAGCGGAACAGAAAGAACCAGGCCGAAAAAGATAAACAGACCGACGTCAATGTGAAACGCGCCGCAGACGGCCAGAGGACCGGGAGTCGGAGGGACCAGAAAATGCGTGAGGTAAAGCCCCATGCCGAGCAGGCCGCCCATCAGGATCATGGATTTACGGGTCAGCCTGGAAAATTCTTTGGCGAGGGGAGAAAGGATCACGAAGCCGGAATCGCAGAACACGGGGATGGAAACCAGAAGGCCCGTGATGCCCAGCACGATATCCGCCCGTTTCATTCCCACTTTCTTCAGAATCGTCAGCGCGATTCTTTTAATGGCGCCGCTTTTTCCCAAAAATTTGCCCATGATGCAGCCAAGGCCGATGACGATACCGATGCTGGCCAGGGTGTCGCCGAATCCTTTGGTCACGGCATGGATCGTTTGGTCGGCCGGCAGGCCGGAGAAAAGACCGATGAGGATTGCGGAAAGGATCAGGGCGGGAAACGCTTGGATTTTTGTCCTGGTCACCAAAAATATGAGCAGCGCAATGCCAATCAGCAGTGCAAGCACGCTTCTGATTGCAACCATCTCCCTTAGCAGGCAAGTGATGCGGCCTTAGTCCCGAAAGGACCCGGATGGGTCAAAGTCCGCGGCAGAAAGAAGAAGGGCCTGCTGGAAGGATTCCCCCGGCGGACTCTTTTTTCTAAAAAACGAGGCTGGTTTCGGTTTCAAGCTTTCCCCGCGCAGCCAAGGACCGCGGTAATCTTGCGCTCGACCATTTCCTTGATCGCGTCACGCGCAGGTCCGAGGTACTGGCGAGGATCAAAATGATCCGGATGCTCCGCAAGATGCTGCCGCACGGTGGCCGTCATGGCAAGGCGGAGGTCGGAGTCGATGTTGATCTTGCATACGGCCAT
>DHDF01000054.1:962-1617 GCA_002399225.1 bacterium UBA4883 | reverse complement strand
GGATGCCGATCGCGTCCGGCATCCGGCCGCCGTACCGGTTGATGGTCTGTACGAATTCCGGGATGACGCTGGAAGCCCCGTGCAGTACGATCGGAAAGCCCGGCAGGCGTTTCGAGACTTCCTCCAGAATGTCAAAACGGAGCCGCGGCTTCTGGCCGGGCTTAAATTTGTACGCGCCGTGGCTGGTCCCGATGGCGATGGCCAGGGAATCGACGCCGGTGCTTTTGACAAAGTCCTGCACCTGGTCCGGATCGGTGTACTGAGCCTTGTCGTCCGCGACGCTGACCGCGTCTTCCACCCCGGCGAGCCGGCCGAGTTCGGCCTCGACGGTTACATGGTACCGGTGGGCGTACTCGACCACTTTTCGGGTCTCCTCCACATTTTCCTCGTAAGGCTTGGATGAGCCGTCGAACATCACGCTGGTGAAACCGCCGTCCACGCAGTCCTTGCAGACCTCGTAAGAGGGACCGTGATCCAAGTGGAGGGCGATCGGCAGCTCCGGGTGTTCCACCACCGCGGCCTCGACCAGCTTGACCAGATAGGTATGGGTCGCATATTTGCGCGCCCCGGCGGAAGCCTGAAGGATCACGGGGGCTTTCAGCTCTGCGCAGGCCTCTGTGATGCCCTGTACGATTTCCATATTGTTGACGTTGAA
>DHDF01000054.1:508-775 GCA_002399225.1 bacterium UBA4883 | reverse complement strand
TTGTTGACGTTGAACGCGCCGATTGCGTACCCGCCATCATAGGCCTTTTGAAACATGTCTTTCGTGTTGACCAACGGCATCGGTTTTCACTCCTTCTTTGATTTGCCCCTATTATACCGCATTGCCCTGAAAAGATAAACCGGATTCCAGCTTTTCGGGGTGATTCCGGCTGTAGTAAAAAATGTACTGCTGGGCGATGCCGGCAAAATTCCCGAAATCCTCCGGCTTTTTCCCCGGGAAAAAGGTCTTCATCGCGCGCTTCATCCA
>DHDF01000054.1:0-242 GCA_002399225.1 bacterium UBA4883 | reverse complement strand
GCAAAATCCAGCTTTCCCTCCGCCGTTTGGCGCGCGGCCGCAACCACATACCCCGCGCGGTAGCCGCAGCCCAGCGCGCGCAGCTCCTGCTCCGAGCATCCGGCGAGCGCTTCCGGCCGCGGAAACGACGCGACTTCCCCGGCCGGTTCTCCATAGGCCCGGCAAAGCCGCGCGACGAGGCCCTTGATTCGCTTGATATTGTTGCACTGCGAAAGCAAAAACGAGCAGAGTGCCTCCCACGG
>DHDF01000045.1:2542-2753 GCA_002399225.1 bacterium UBA4883 | reverse complement strand
TAAACCGGGACATGCTTGCGGCCGTCGTGAACCGCTATCGTATGACCGACAAAATCAGGGAAAATTGTCGAAGATCTGCTCCAGGTCTTGACAATCTTCTTTTCGCCGGTCGCGTTCATCTCCTGTATCCTTTTAAGCAGCACAGGCTGAACATAAGGGCCTTTTTTTACGCTTCTGCTCATAACTTGCAAGCTCCTTTCTGCACGCCTTA
>DHDF01000045.1:1216-2315 GCA_002399225.1 bacterium UBA4883 | reverse complement strand
GGGGTAACAGGTCCGGGACGCCCAATGGGGGCTTTGCCCTCGCCGCCGCCGTGCGGGTGGTCATTCGGGTTCATGACGGAACCGCGGACGGTCGGACGCCAGCCCATGTGGCGTTTGCGCCCCGCCTTGCCGATCTTGACATTTTCATGCTCGACGTTGCTGACCTGGCCGACGGTTGCCATGCAGGCGATCGGCACATTGCGCAGTTCGCCGGAAGGCAGGCGGAGCAGCGCAAGGCCGTTTTCCTTCGCCATCAGCTGCGCCATGATTCCGGCCGCGCGGGCAAGCTGTGCGCCCTTGCCGGGGTAAAGTTCCACATTGTGGACGAAGGTGCCGATCGGGATGTTTTCCAGCGGAAGCGCATTGCCGGGTTTAATGTCCGCGGACATACCGGAGACCACCGTGTCCCCGGCTTTCAGCCCTTCCGGGGCGATGATATAGCTTTTGTCGCCGTCTTCATACTGCACCAGAGCGATAAACGCGGAGCGGTTCGGGTCGTACTCAATGCTGAGGACCTTGCCCGGGGTGTCGAATTTCTGGCGCTTGAAGTCAATCAGGCGGTATTTTCTGCGGTTTTTTCCGCCGCGGTGGCGGACCGTGATGCGGCCGTAGCTATTCCGGCCGGATCGATTGGGAAGAGTCTCCAGCAGGCTCTTTTCCGGCGCTTTTTTGGTTAAGACTTTATAATCCATTACGGACATATTGCGCCGTGAAGCCGTAGTCGGCTTAAAATTGATGGTTGGCATTCTTTCACACTCCTCATGATGGCTTTGCGGGGAAATGCCGGTTCCCCATCCATGCCTCTGCTTTTCTTTTTTAGGCAGAGATTACATCATGCCCTCAAAAAATTCAATCGTTTTGCTGCCCTCTGTCAGGGTGACAACCGCTTTTTTCCAAGACTTTGTGTAGCCCTGGGTTTTGCCCTGCCGGCGCAGATGGCCGCGGACGTGAAGGGTGTTGACCTTGCGGACCGTGACCCCGAACAGGTCTTCCACTGCGCGGGCGATATCAATCTTTGTGGCGGATTTGGCAACTTCGAAGGTGTACGTTTTTGCGCCGATTCCGGCCATACTTTTCTCCGTCACGATCGGGCGGAGGA
>DHDF01000045.1:617-1024 GCA_002399225.1 bacterium UBA4883 | reverse complement strand
ATTTAAGCATACACCTCCTCAATCTGGGCGACCGCATCCTTGATGACGATAAACTTGTCGGCGTCCAGAATATCGTAAACACTTAACGTGTTGGCCTGTGCGGTTTTCACCCCGGGAAGATTCCGGGAAGAAACGACGATCTTTTCATCAACGGCCGGCAGAACGATCAGGGCTTTTTTGTCGGATCCGACTGCACTGAGCATTTCCGCAACGGCTTTGGTCTTGTATTCTTCCAGTGAAAAGCTGTCAAGCACGATCATACTGCTGTCGAGGACCTTGCTTGACAGAGCGGATTTCATGGCGAGGCGACGAACTTTCTTGTTCAGCGTATAACCGTAGTCGCGCGGCTTGGGGGCAAACACAATGCCGCCGTGTCTCCACTGCGGAGCGCGCGTGGAGCCCTGTCT
>DHDF01000045.1:0-463 GCA_002399225.1 bacterium UBA4883 | reverse complement strand
GCGTGGCCGGTGCCTTTCTGGCGCCACGGCTTTTTGCCGCCGCCGGAAACTTCCGCGCGGGTCTTTGCCGACTGGGTGCCCTGGCGCAGATTCGCAAGGTGGTTCAGCACTGCGTCGTGCATCACTTTTTTGTTCGGTTCAATCCCGAACACGGCTTCGGAAAGTTCCATCTTCCCGACTTCCTTGCCGGTTTTGTCAAGTACTGCTACTGTAGGCATTCCGATTCCTCCTTCCCTCACGCCTTGGCAGCTTTCACGCTGTCGTGGATCACTACGATGCCGCCGTTGGGGCCGGGAACCGCGCCCCGGATGGCGATCAGGTTGCTTTCAGCATCCACCTTGGCAACGGTCAGGTTCTGCACCGTTACTTTTTCCGCACCCAGGTGACCGGCCATTTTCATACCGGGCAGCACCCTGGACGGAGTCGAACACGCGCCGTTGGAGCCGCCGTGGCGGGCAACCGG
>DHDF01000081.1 GCA_002399225.1 bacterium UBA4883 | reverse complement strand
TTGCCGGTTCCCGCCGGCCCGACACCGATCGTAATCGTATGGCTCTGGATCGCCTGACAATAGCGTTTTTGCCCCAGGGTCTTTGCCTTGACGGGCTTGCCTTTGGAAGTGACGCAAATGCAGTCGCCGGCGAGGGACTCGACCTTGCTTTCACTTCCCTCATTGACCAGAGAAATGCAGTAGCGGACATTCTGCTCGTTCAGCGCTTCCCCCCGGTTGACCAGGGCCAGAAGACTTTCAATGACGCGGGCTGCTTTGCCGACGTTGTCCGGCTCACCGGAAATTTTCATTTCGCTGCCGCGGTAAAGGATAGAGACATGATACTCCTGCTCTATGATCCGAATATTTTCATCCAAACTGCCAAAAAGTGCGACCGCCTGTTCCATGCGGTCAATATTAATTCTTTGTTCGAACATTCCATCACCTAAAATCCGAAGCATTTTTGAGGAGCTTCCGGATAGATTTTAGACTATTATATCACAATTACGAGAGTTCGTCACTATAAAATATACAAAATTACGTTATGTTTTTATTAATATTTCCGACTGTTTCGAAATATTTTCCTTACATTTGATAGAAGCGGAATAAACCAGCGTTCCGTTTTTCACGCGATCCTGCGCCTGGGCGCTTAAGACCTTTGTTCCTTCCGGCAGATTCCGTTCATACTCTGAAAGCTTTTTCTTAGCCTGACCGATTGCCTGCTGCCGGGAAATTTCAACGGGGACGGTCCGCATGCCGTTCCAGTTCTCTTCATACAGGCTGATGGGCAAAAGGGTTCCGAACAGTCTGAAACGGGTCTGGACACCGGAAATATCATAATCCCCTTTCGGCCTGCCGATGAAAGTTAAGGGGAAATCCGCCCCAAACAGCTGCAGACTTCTGCGCACCGCCCGGTTGCCCGTCGGTTTCCGGACCGACTGCCTGAGCGGGATTTGAATCTCGCAGGAATGTGTGGTTTCCGCAATGATTTCAGCCGAAGCATGAACCAGCATCGTTTCTCTCGACTCATTTTCCACAACGCCGCTGACCAAAAGCTGCCCCTCCACCACGGCGTCCCCCGGCTTCACTTGCGCCGTGCCGGCGAAGACGCGGATAGCGACCACCTGTCCGGTTGTCGAAGCCTTTACATTGCAGGCACCCTCCTGCTTTTCAATTTTAGGCCGTTCCGTTTTCTCCTGAATACAAACCTGCATCTTGCATCCCTGTGTATTGATGGTCATCCAACGGATTTTCGGGAACATCAGCATCAGCTTCTGCTCGATCTTCTTCGTATTAATTTCCGATTTCCGCACGCCGGGATACAGACCGTTTTCAGAAAGCGCCGAAAGCACGGTCCGCGTATCCATCGTCGTGTTTCCCGTCACATCAATACACCAAACATGCAGGGAAAGGAGAACGAGAATGACCAAAAATGCCGCAAATCCGGCCACGATTCCGCGGTGGGGCTGAAGACGCCGCAAAAGGAACGGCAATCCCCGGCGTTCACGAACCCGGAGTCGGCAGCCGGCCCTGCGCGCACTGGGCCGCAGTCCCTTGTACCCCCCTGCAAAAACGCAAGCGCCGCTGTTTCTGCGGGAAGCGATGTTCCACAGGATGGCGCCGGACCTCACAGAAGAATTGAAAAAGCGTTCCGGACTACCTCCGATCACCGAAAACCGGACATAGCCCATCAGCCACCGGGTGATTCT
The DNA here is from genome assembly GCA_002399225.1 of bacterium UBA4883. GTDB lineage: Bacteria > Bacillota > Clostridia > Oscillospirales > Acutalibacteraceae > Caproicibacter. Next base: position 6,776 of record DHDF01000081.1, on the reverse strand, counting down.
CAGCGATAACATCTCGAACACCTCAAACCAGAAATTCGATTCCGGTCAGAAACCCCGTAACCACCAGCGCATCTGCAGTCAGGCACCGAATGGTGAGTCCCCTGCCGGTAAAGCGGACCGTCAGCCTGCCGGTTCGGATACGAATCACATCCGTGTCGTACTCCAGCACGCCCTTGCACCCGTCCACCACAGCCTCCGTATTTCCGTTGATCTCCATATGAGTCGGCATGCTCAACCCGGCATGTGCCAGCAAATTGTCTTTGTGTACCAAAATGGATCCCCCGCTCCCGTAGTGATTACACCTAATGCTATGCGAAACCAGGGGTAAATATCCGCGGGAAGGCATATATATGGAGGGAATAGGAGGGATCTTTGTCATGAAGTGGAAAACAGGAGCACTTCTTCTGGCCGTGCTGACCGCCGCCTGCGCTCTTTTGATTTTTCCCGCGCAGGCGACTCAGGGAGCAAAAAACGGCATCGGCTACTGTCTGGAAGTTCTCGTTCCATCCCTTTATCCATTCATGGTTCTCTCCGTCTTTGTGGTAAAAAGCGGTCTGGCGCGAAAAGCAGGAGGATGCCTGGAAGGATTGACCCAAAAAATATTCCGGCTGCCCGGCAGCGCGGCTCCGACTCTTTTGATGAGCCTGATCGGCGGGTATCCCGCCGGGGCCCGTTCCGTTGCCGCTCTCTACGAGGATGGGGAAATCAGCCAAAGCCAGGCGGAAAGAATGCTTGGATTCTGCGTCAATGCAGGGCCCTCCTTCGTCATTACGGCTGTTGGCGCCGGATTCCTAAAAAGTCCGCGGGCAGGCGCCCTCCTTTTCACCTCTCAAATGATTGTGTTTCTTCTGCTCGGCATCGGCTGCGGTCTGACTGCCAGGCGGGAAGAGCCGCATGCAGGGGACCGGAAGTACAGAAAAGAAACCAGCATCTCTCAGGCGCTGGTGGTATCGGCGGCCGACGCGGCCCGCTCCACCGTCAATATGTGCTGTTTTGTGATTCTGTTCGCGGCGCTGATGAATCTGCTGCGAATGGTCTGCACCGACCCGGTTAAATCCGCCGGGCTTTCCGCCCTTCTGGAAGTGACGGGCGGCTGCTCGGATCTGGCACGTCTGGGGATGCCCCCCTGGGCAGTTTCCGCGGCCATCGGCTGGGGAGGCGTCTGCGTCCATTTTCAGGTTTTTTCCACGCTGACCGAATTGAATTTCAGCAAAGTGCGCTTTGCCGCCTTCCGGCTGTTGCAGGCGCTTTTCTCCGCCGTCGTCTCCTGGGGGCTGATGCTTTTGTTCCCGGGGACAAAAGAAACATTCTGCAGCTTTGCAGGGCCGGTTTACGGCGCGCTTTCTTCCACGCCGGCCGCGACGGTGGCTTTGCTGGTGCTATGCCTTGCGCTGCTTCTGAGTCTTCCACGCAAACCGATGGAAATCACAAGGATAAAATGATATAATAGTGCAATAGAACGACAGAAAAAACGGTAAAATTTGATGGTTTAAACGGAGGAAATCAAAGATGTTCGGACGAAAAAAAGAACCGCTGTTCGGGAATGAAATCGAACCCGACTGCAGCTATTGCGCGCATGGTCCCGGACCGGCGGAAAACTGCAACTGCAAGCAGTTCGGTGAGGGAGAAACCCCCGCGTCGTGCCGCGCGTTCCAATACGATCCGCTCCGGCGCTCTCCCGATGCGCCGCCACCGCTGAAAAAACACGACCCCAGTGAATTTGAACTTTAAAAATTGTAGCGGCCAAACTGCCGCCTTTTCTTCGTGTGAAGAAAAGGCGGCTTTTTTATCTTTTAAACTAAAAAGAGAAAAGTCTAAAACGAATCTAAAATCAAACTCAGCTGAAAATCGAGCTGATATCCTCAACCACCGCAGGTTCTATCAAATGCTTCTGCGCCATCTCCGCCATGATCTTCACGGCATCTTCATGCGTCATGGCTTTTCGATAAGGCCTGTCTTCTGTTAAAGCCTGATAAATGTCTACACATGCAAGAATTCTGGAATTAAAGTCAAGCTGATCTTCCGACAGTCCATACGGGTACCCCGTTCCATCCAGTTTTTCATGATGGTTGGATGCCCATTCCGTAATATTCTCAAATCCCTTAATTACTTCAAGGATCTTTCTCGTGTAAAATGGGTGGGACTGAACCACCCGGAATTCTCTGTCATCCAGCTTGCCGGGCTTGTCAAGGATCTCGTTCGGCACCGCCAGTTTTCCCAAGTCGTGCAGGTCGGCTGCAATCCGCATTTCCCAGTAAGTGGTTTCATCAAATTCATAGTACTGGCAGATTACCCCCACTTTTTCGCTGATTCCCCTGGAATGAGAACCGGTAAACGGCGATTTGGCATCAATGATATTGCTGAAAATCTGCGATATGGCTCTGGTCTGCTTAAAATCCAGTTCTCTGGAAACTTTCGGTAGCATGGAAACCAGCGAATGCTGAACGAACATGTCGCCCATTCCCAGCCAAAATTCAACGGACCGGCTCATCTCCAGAAACGCTTCCCGCACAACAGGATCAAAAATACGCGCCTCCCGGTTGACCTGGGACACGATTACATCGTCCAGATAACCGGCCGCAAATCGGACGGCCACCCAGTCCGCCAGGGAAATTACGCGGGAATAAAGAGGAATTGCCCTGCCGGAAATTCCAAAAAATCCGCTCCCGTCGTAGTGTTCATGATGGTATAAAATCACATTTTTCCTTTTCTTTAAAAAAGGAAAGGTAGCGATATTTTTTTCTCCTTCCACACAGTGCGCAGGATTCGTCTCAGTACTGAATGTTTCGCGGGAAGGGGATTCCAGCAACGCCTTCATTACTCCGTTGTCGTGCAGCAGAGAAAAGGAAATCAGGTCGAATAAATCCTCGTCCGGCATGGAAAGAGCGCTTGCGATTTTGCCCGCAATGTATGCCACCCTCATCCCATGGTTATAATTATTCCGGAGGACTCCTTTTTCAGCAAAATCCAGCGTTCTGGATAGAGAAATCAGTAGTTCATTGACATTCATCCGCATGATTTTCAGCATCCTAGTTATTTTATGTCTAGAATTATTATAACAGCTTTTTCCCCTTGATTTTTCTAATTTCTAGATTAATCGACACTTTCGGTAATAACTGGAAAAATCTATCTGACCTTGTAAAAGCTCTAGGAACACCGCTAAGGTTCCTGACAAATTTTGTTTCTATTTAAATTGTAAGAAGGAGAAACTTTATGCAGCATTATGAGGATTTGTACAATCTGATCCGCCTGGATCCGGAAGCCAACCGGTATTTTCATTCACTGCCGAGTTACATCCGGGAGTCCATGAGCGAACGTGCCCAAAGCATCAACTCTCTGAATAGTCTGCGTGACTATGCGGAAAACCTGACCAGGGATGACGAATAGACATTTGGACGGATGGGACGGTGAGTTCCACCCGCCCGTTGTCTGCTCCGGTGAAACATATTTTTCATTCTGAAACATATATTGATTTGAGGTGGTTGCGGTATGATCCTTTCCATGAAAAAATTGAGAACGCAGCTTTTTTCTATTCTTATTGCTCTCGGTGTCGGCGCGCTGGCAAGGCTGCTGACCCGAAATTCCATGGAGTCATTCCAATATCTCGTAAAACCCGCCCTGACTCCTCCTTCCTCAGCGTTTCCCGTCGTATGGACCATTCTGTATTTTCTGATGGGGATCGGCGCAGCTTTGGTTTACCAATCGGATCATCCCGGCAGACATCAGGCGCTGGCGCTGTACGGATCCCAGCTCGCGGTAAATTTTTTCTGGCCTATTTTCTTCTTTAATCTGCACGCCTACTTGTTTTCGTTTTTCTGGCTTCTGCTTCTGCTTGCCCTGATTCTTGCCATGACGGCTGCATTTTGGAAAATCAAAAAAAGCGCGGCGCTGCTGCAAATTCCCTATCTGCTTTGGGTCTGCTTCGCCGGATATCTCAATTTGATGATCGCCCTGTGCAACCCCTCCTAAGCTTTATGCCGGGTCCCGGAACGGAGAAAGAACTTTCAACTTGCGGAAAGCTCTTTGCAGATGTGGTATCAGTGGTATAATAAGGGAAATATAAAGGACGGAGTGTGACCACGATGGACCGGAAAACAATTCTGTTCAATTTTCCCTCCAACTTTCAGATGGATGAGTCCCACCTTGCAAGGCTCCGGGAAATTACCCGAAAAAGCGATGTAACCTTCGTCAGCGGCACGGATCTGGAAAGAAACGAAGTGGCAAAAGCGAACATTCTGGTCGGCATGCCGCCCCGTTCTCTGCTGAAGGATGCTCCTAAATTGGAATGGCTGCAACTGCTCAGCGCGGGGGCGGAACTTTATCTTCAGCCGGGGGTTTTGCCAGACGGGGTGATTCTGACCAATGCAACCGGTGCCTATGGAAAGTCCATGTCGGAGTATATGCTCTGTGCAGTGCTCAGTCTGCTTCTGGATTTTCCGCATTACCGGGACAATCAGCGACAGCACCTTTGGAAGAGCAGCGGAAAGTCGAGGCATGTTGCCGATACCACCGCCCTGGTTGTCGGCTTCGGCAATATCGGCAGAGAGTTTGCCAAGCGTTACAAGGCGCTGGGCGGAAAAGTGATCGGCGTGAAACGCACCCCCGGAAAAAAACCTGATTATGCGGATGAGCTGCATACCTCCGACGAGCTGGACAAGCTTCTTCCCCGTGCGGACGTCGTCACGCTGAGCCTGCCCTCCACCGGCGAAACACAGCATCTGTTCGGCAGGGAAAAAATTGCCTTGATGAAACCGGACGCGATTCTGGTCAATGTCGGCCGCGGCACCGCTGTGGATACCGACGCCCTCAGCGAAGCTCTTTACGCCGGAAAAATCTATGGAGCCGCGCTCGACGTGACGGATCCGGAGCCGCTGCCCTCCAGCCATCCGATCTGGAGCGCTCCGAATACAATCATTACGCCCCATATTTCCGGCCGCTGGGAAGAGCATAAAAATCTTGAACGCGTCTTTGAACTGATCTGTACCAATCTCACCCGCTACCTGAACGGAGAACCGCTCATCAATGTGGTGGACAGAGCCATCGGTTACAAGAAGCACGAGTAAGGCTGCCCTATCCGCCGGCAACCTTCCTTAAAGAAGCGGGCCTTTTACAAAAAACGCTTTGAAACGGTTTTCCCGAATCAAAGCGCATTTTTTCGTCTTTTTCGGGTATAATGTTTGATATTTTCATTAATTTACTGTTATAAAAATATAATTTGCAAATTTATTTATATAAATCGTTTGACATTTTATTTTTTATGAGATACAATTTTATCAACGCGAAAAGAGGCGGTAAAATGGATCGGAACGTTTACAGCATCGTCCTGCTGGAAGAACTGGTCGATGGGGTGGACAGGCTGGCCTGCGAAAACGGTATGAGCCGAAGCGGGATGATCAATCGGATTCTGGCTGAATATCTCTCCTTCGATACCCCCGAAGAAAAGATTGAAGATATTTTTCACTGCATGGAACGGTCCTTCTCGGAAACCGAAAATTTTCAAGTCCGTTCCCGGCAGAGCGAAACCATGCTGACTATTCGAAGCTCTCTAAGGTACCGCTACCACCCAACCATCCGGTATGCACTGGAGCTTTACCGTCAAAGCGCCGAGGCCGCAGGCGAGCTGAGGGTTTCCCTCCGAACGAAAAATTTGGAACTGGAACAGTTGCTGACCGAATTTTTCAACTTCCGCCACAAAATGGAAAACCGCTGGATCGGCGCGCATTTCCCTGCGGGCCGCGTGCCCTGCAAAATCGGGCCGGGAAAATTTAATCGGACCTTTCTGGTCCCAGCCACAGAACAGGACCGAACGGCGGAATGTGCCGCCAAGGCACTGTGTGACTATATCATGGAGTTTGACCGCGAACTGAAGCAATACTGCACCGGCACGGACTCTCTCGCAAAGACCAAGGTGAAACTGGAGTGGGAGTACCACGATCATTTACAAAAAACCATCATTATTTGAGTTGCAATAAGAACCAGAAGGAGGTTCGGTGAAGATGGATGCACAGAAATTTACTCAGAAATCGCTGGAAGCGATCCAGCAAGCTCAGAATATTGCGATTGAGAACAGTAATATGCAGGTTGGGCAGGAACACCTGCTTCTCTCTCTCCTGACCCAGCAGAACGGGCTGATTTCTCAGTTGCTGAAAAAAATGAATATTGATGCGGAAGCAGTCACCCGCGACGCGCAGGAATTGGTCAAGAAACTGCCCGGTGTCACCGGGCCGGGCCGGGAACCTGGAAAAATCTACGTTTCCGCCGGGACAGACACCGTGCTGACCGAGTCGGAGCGCCTGGCCGAGCGTATGAAAGACGAATATGTCTCTGTAGAACATATGATGCTCGCGCTGATTGACCGGGCGGAACCGGAGATCCAAAATATTTTAAAACGCTATGGGATCAACCGCAATTCCTTTTTAAACGCTCTGTCCTCCGTGCGCGGGAATACCCGCGTCACAAGCGACAATCCAGAAGAAACCTACGACGCTCTTTCAAAATATGCGCAAGATCTGGTCGCTCTTGCAAAAAATCATAAGCTGGACCCCGTGATTGGCCGGGACGAGGAAATCCGGAATGTCATCCTGATCCTCTCCCGCAAGACGAAAAACAACCCCGTCCTAATCGGGGAACCCGGCGTTGGCAAAACCGCCATCGCCGAAGGGCTGGCTCAGAAAATTGCCAGCCATCAGGCACCTCAGGCGTTGGCCAACTGCCGCCTGCTCTCCCTGGATCTGCCTGCCGCCGTAGCGGGTACCAAGTACCGCGGCGAGTTTGAG
>DHDF01000082.1 GCA_002399225.1 bacterium UBA4883 | reverse complement strand
CGGCGAACGCACCGTTGTTGACGAAAAGCGCAGGCAGGATGTAAAAGTGTTCTATCGTTTTGTCGGGCAGGTCAACCGGGAACATGATATGCAATGAAAACAGGCCGTCTTACAGGTTTTGAGAGCTTTTTAGCAAGACATTTCCAAATAACGTATGCTCTTCATGATGTTCCGGAACGGCGTAAAATCGTCGTCGCCTTTGAAGCTGTCCACACCGTCGTTGAGGGCAATCAGCCGAACGTTTTTCTGCCGCAGAATCTCCATGATCTGACCGACTTTGAGATAATCGCGCCCCAAGCGGCTCATATTCTTGACAATGATGGCATCAACATGTCCCGCTTCGACTTCCTCCATCATAGCCGTGAATCCGGGACGGTCGAACCGGGTTCCGCTTATGCCGTCGTCGGTAAAATGGGTCGGACGTGGAAAGCCGTTCTTTCGGGCGTAGTCCTCCAACATCTGTTTTTGGTGAGTAATGCTGTTGCTTTCGCCGTCCAGTTCATCGTCACGGGACAGACGTTCGTATAACGGGGTGATTTTACTGGTGCTCATGCTCGCGCCCTCCCTGTATGTAAAATGCTGGCCTGATGTCCTTGGCCTTGCCCCAGCGGGCGGAGCCGTATTCCACATTTTTGCGGATTTTCTTTGCGTTCCGGCCTTTGACATAGACCGCCAGCCGGAGCGCGGCGGTGAGAAGAATACCCACGCCGAGGCTGGCTGGCTAGAAGCGGGGATTTCCTTTGCAGTCGAGCGGACCCGAACGATGCGGCTGGGTCCAATTTAAAAAACAAGAAAAGGGGAGCGGCGTTAGCCGCTCCCCTTTTCTTGTTGCGTTGGTTCCGTTCCGTACTTTTGTTCCAGCGTATCCAGCAGTTTCTGCGAAAGCTCAAGGTAGGCGTCCAGCGCGCCGTTCTCCTGCAAAAACGCGGCGATGTCGCCGTACAGGTCCGCCTCGATGCGCACGTGCTCCCGCTGGGCAGCCTTCCCTTGCCGGGTGATCTCCAGCCCGAACGAGCGACGGTCGCGCGGGTTAATGACCCGGCGGAGGTATCCCCGCTTTTCCAGCCGGTCGATGATACCCGTGAGCGTGCTTTTCCCGACGCCAAGTTCCTCTCCAATCTCCTTCATAATCTTGTCGGGCTGCTGGCACAGAATCCGCAGCACCGAAATTTCAACCGTCGAAAGGCCGGAAAGCTTCGAATAGCTTTTCGCCATGATGCGGTCCCAGACTTCCAGCGACCGGTGGTGAATCCGGCTTATCAGTTCCATTTTCGCTTTTAATTCCTGTTCCATTTGATCGTTTCCTCCCGCTTTGCGTCCCAGTATACCACATTTTCCGCATGTTGAACAGTCCATCAAAAAAATAGTACGTAAAATATATTAAATTATAAAATGTACTATTTACATTTCGTACTAAATAAGCTATACTATAGCCAAAACAGAAAAAGCGGAAAGGATGGTTCGGAATGAATCCGATTCGGAGTACGGAGGACCCGGCAACACGGTTTGCAAAGCTGACGGCAGAGCTGTTCTATTTTATGGCTGAGGAAGCGACAGAACGATTCGGCGAAGAGGGCAAGAAAGCGGTAAAGGAAGCAGTGCGAAAATTCGGGCTGCAGCGCGTCGCGGATATGAAGGAGGAAGCAAAGGAGCGGGGCCTCAACCCGGACGATCCGCGGACATATCCGGCAGTGCGAGATATGCCCTCCAACGGATGGGAAAGCGACCCGAAAAGCCCGATGGTGACGACGGTTTGCCCGATGGCGGAAATGTGGGAGCGCTTCGGCAAGCGGGGCCGGGAACTGGGCGCACTTTACTGCGAGGTGGACCACACTCTGTTCGAAGGCTTCGGGCTGAAGCTCGACCGTCCGCTCTGCAAAACAAATGGAGACGCCGTGTGCGATTTCCGCGTCAGTCTGAAACCGGAGGGATTGAAATGAGCGGAACGCAGACGGAAACCGTCGCGTGCGACGTGCTCTGCATCGGCGGGGGCGGCGCGGCAGTTATGGCGGCGATTTCCGCGAAGAAGGCGGGAGCCGACGTTGTAATTGCCTCAAAGGGAAAAATTGGGAACAGCGGCGACACCATCATGATCGGCGGCTCCTATTCGATGGACGGAGAGAGCGCAAAAAAGAAATACGGCTTTAAAAAAGCCAACGCTTCGGTAACGAAGGATGTCCTGTTCGAACAAATTGTAAAGCAGGGGTTTTTACCTTTCCGAACAGAACCTTGCGGAGCAGTTCGTGGAGGAAGGCCCGGAGGCGGTCTATCGGTGCTGGCAGTGGGCGGAGCGCGCAAAAGTGAAGCAGCAGTTTATAAAGCCCGCCGGATGGATGCTTTCCGGCAGCGGAATGGGCCGTGCCCTGCGGCAGGGCCTTCAGGAGACGCCTGGCATCCGCACACAGGAGGACATCATGATTGTCGATCTGCTGAAAAGCGGAGACTGTGTCTGCGGGGCGGTGGGGTTCCATGTCTATTCCGGGGAACCGGTTGTATTCCGCGCGAAGACGGTCGTGATCGCGACGGGCGGGTGGCAGCCGTTTTCCGTCACCAGCACGAACAGCGACGTGACCTGCGGTGACGGCATTGCGATTGCATACCGCGCGGGCGCCCAGCTCGCAGATATGGAGTTCCAGCTTTTCATCCCGACCGCACTGGAGCCGGAGTGCAGCCGTGGCTCCATCCTGCCCTATCTGCTGATTGCCGCCGGCCTTCCGGTCGACGTGCTGGACGGAGAAGGCAGCCTGATCCCTACCCCAAAAGCGCTGCAAAAGATTGCAAAGGGCAGCGAGCTAGGAAAGATCATCGCGGACGCCTGCTGGTCGCAGCGCCTCGCCGAAGGGAAACAAACGGAAAACGGCGGGCTGTACCTTGATTTCAGCCGGATCAACCGCAAGCCGCATTTTTTGGTGAACACCGTGTTCTGGCTGGTGTTGAATCAGATGAAAAAGTTATACCGTTACGGTTATTATCACAGCGACGACCTGAAGCTGTGGAAAAAGCTGATGGAGGAGCGCGGGAAGCTGGAATTCGCGCTCTGTTCGGAGTACAGCATGGGCGGTATCGTGATCGATGAGACCATGGCGACGCGGGTTCCGGGCCTTTACGCCGCCGGGGAAGCGGGCAGCGGAGTGTTCGGCGCCTGCCGCGTGGCGGACGCCACCACCGAGATGCTGGTGCAAGGCAGCCGGGCTGGAAGCTCTGCGGCGCAATACGCCGCCGGCTCGGAATTTCTGTGCGGGGACAGCGGTCAAACGGAGCAAATTCTGCAAAAGGTCGGCGCACCCCTGCGGGAGGGCGATGGGATCGACCCGTTAAAGAGCCTGAAAAAGCTCCGTGCGGCGGCAGATGTGGGTTTCGGGCCGATCCGGAACGAGGCGGGGCTTTCCCGCACGCTTGCGGAAATCCGACGCATCCGGGGACAGGAACTGCCGCAGCTCCGCACCGCGAGCCGCTCGCCGGTCTACAATTATGGCCGGATGTGCGCACTCGGGGAGGAAAATCTGCTCACCTGCGCGGAAGCAGGCGTACGCTCTGCTCTGATGCGAAAGGAAAGCCGTGGCTTTCACCTGCGCTCGGATTTTCCCGCGGTGGACAACAGTCGGTTTGCCGCACGCATTCTCGCAGAGAGGGACGGCGGTGAAATGAAGCTTTCCACGCGGAAGCCGGAGGCTCACCGAATCCCGATTCCTTCTGGCTCGGAGCTAACCGTCTGCGATTACATCGTAAATCAAAAGCTTATCTGAAAAGCATTGGAGAAAGGAGGAACAATCGTGAAGATCAAGGTATACCGCTGGGACCCCGCCACAGAAGCGAAAGGTCGCTTCGAGTGCTTCGAAGTCCCTGCCGCTCCGCACTGGACGGTGATGCAGGTGCTCGACTACATCGCGGAAAACCGCGACCCCTCGCTGGCCTATTACCGGCACAGCGCCTGTTGTCATGGCATCTGCGGCCGCTGCGCTCTGAAGGTGAATGGCAAAGTCGGTCTTGCCTGCGCGACGGAGGTCGGCACTAATGCCGAACTGACGCTGGAACCGAAGAACGGAAAGGTTCTCCGTGACCTCGTTACAGGCTGAGCTTGCTGGTCGGCACGCTTATCTGCAAGTTCGGCTTATCTCGGGCATCATCTCTGTTTCCCATCTTTGACAAAACGCCGACTGGAACGAGCATGTCCTTTTATATTGCTTTTGCCGCCCTCGTAAAACCATGTGATACCTTTGCGCCATGCAAAAATGTTATGTAGGAGTTTTCAAATTCTTATAGAATCCTTAACAAGGAATCGCAGCAATTCTGTCAAGTCATATTTGTCTGAGATGGAGCAGATCGTCGACCATAGCGGTTTTTGGGTTGTTATTTATACATCCAAAGCCGCCTTTTTTTGCCTGCGAGGGGTCGCTACTCAACACAGTCGTTGAATGTAGGGTAAGAAAGCGATAAACGCTTCAATACTGTTAGCTGAAAAGCCGCACAATATCGGCGTTCTCCAGACCTTCGTGATCGCTCCCGGCGCGGGCCTTGCCATTTGGAGCGCGGTCAAACCTGCTGGAAGGTTACGGCAGCGATAATCCGGGCGCGAATGGGCAGGGTGCATAAGGAAGCAACATCTAGATAGCATGGACCAGAACTATCTGCGCTCCCTGTTCGCGCTGGGATTTCAGGGTTTTCTCATCATCGTCTGCGTGGCAATTTACAACGTTCTGGTAAAAAAGCATCAGTGTGAGCACGGACGTCAGCAAAGCAATCTGGACGTGCATGGGGTTACACAGTACTGCTGTGCTTTACACTCTTTAAGACCGGAAACCTAACAAAATCCATCTTTAATGCACACTAAAGTTCAGGGCAAAAAGGCCTGAGCTTAGTAAGTTGGAATTCGGCAAGTGGAAAATTACATTCACGACTTGCAGATGAACAGTAATTATTCACCTCTTTTGACAGGATGTCGAATGACTGTCTTCCATTTTGACGTTTCCACTTTTCGTGTATCGGAGAGATATATTTCGTGGTGCATACGATCAGCTCTTATGTCATTCACATACCCGTTTGCTTTTAAATATTGATCCATTACAGCAACAGTAGCAGGTTCATCGTCAAACGGCCCAATGTGCATAATTTGTACACACAGTCCTTCATTAATCGTAAAAAATTCTGCGGAGGAGCAATCTAGTTTTTTCTTTTTTGAGACTTCCTCTACTGCCCACTCAAAATCCTTTTTTGTTACGAAATCGGGCAAACGAATGACTGAGATCCAGTTGAAAGAGTCTTTCTTGTTATAATCGATGCCGTGAATGTCTTTCTGCCACCAAAATCCCTCCAAAGGAGGCACGACATATTTAAAAAAGCCTTCAATCTTGTGCGAACCTTTTTCGCTCATCTTCAGAGTGTACGCAACTGCGTACAGTACACCTATTGCCTTCTGATAGGCACCGCCTTGTTGATTTGGGTTGCCCTGCCCCCGCACAGCAATATAGTTCATTGCCGGTATCGTCACAATTTCCGGCTTGTTTTTTGGCATATAGAATTCTTTATACTCTTTCTTGAAATCAAATATACTCACACTAATCTTCTCCGTTTCTTCGGTTTCGGTTCAGGAAGCGCCGTGCAGGTTACAGTTACCAGGTTGACCAAGGCGTCCCGGTTATCCACGTCTTCAATTAAAAAATAATTCTTCGCCCCTTCATAGGGCGCTACCTCTCGCAGTTCAGAACAAAGACTGCGGCCTGCATCCGTAATTTTTATAAAAAGCTGATTATCACAGATCAGCGCAAATATTTTCCCGTCGCAATACATTCCATAATCGCCGAACATTTTGCGGTAGGTGATGCATCCCGCATCGCCCATCTGCTCGGCGATATACTGTACAAATTCCGGTTCCGACGCCATTACGATTCCCCTTTCCCGAATGAACCGATCTCAATTAAGTTCCCCTCCGGGTCTGCGATGTAGCAGGTGCGCTGTCCCAAGGCTCTTGATTCCACTTTCATGCCGTCATCGTGATCCGCTACGATGATTTTTCGTATTTCCATTGGTATCATTTTTTCATCCGCTTATCGTTTTTTCTATTATATCACTCTATGCAATCCTATCATGGAATTGCTGTAATTCACTGAGGATTGTCCGAAAAGATTCGTTTGTGCATAATTGTCTTTTATCCGCTCAAAATATTTCTGCTTATTAAAGGAGATGGTAGTCAATGGCCCTATTAGGAAATCCATTTGTCGCCAATGTGCCCCGACAGATGTCGAATGAAGAATTGACTCAGGCGTTACGTGTGGACATAGCCGGTGAACTTGAAGCAATTATCGGCTATGAAGCACATGCAATGGCTACAAATGACGTCAGAGCTCAAAAAGTGCTTCGGCATATCGCCGATGAGGAAAAACAGCATGTCGGCGAACTGCAGCAATTACTGTATATTTTAAATCCTAACGAAGAAGACAAGACAAAAAAAGGAATTCAGGCTGTCCAACAGCAGCAACAGCAAAACTTCCAACCTCCAATGCAATAAAGAACCATTTTACAGTACAGCAAAAGAGACCGGGTTACTCCGGTCTCTTTGTTTGGTTGGCATTAAAGCGCCCTGATTCACTCACAACTGTCGCCGTCCATTCTTTTGATCACCGCCGTTAATTTTTCATAAGGTTTACGCTGAAAGTGTACTGATGTCCAGTTGCCGATCATTTCACTGTCTCGATCTATTAAATGAGATAACAAATGTGGTTCTGAAAGATAATAAAGATATATCCAACCAATAAATGCTCCAACAAAATACTCTGGAATTGAATATAAAATTCTGGTTTCCGCGCTGATTGTTTCCTTATCCTGTCTTTTACATTCCGGTTTTAGTTCTGTTTCCGATCGTTTTGCTTCTGGTATCTTTATTTGAACAGAAAAGAAACGTTCGAAAAGCGCAGGATGGAAAGACATAACAATGGTCATGAATGTCGGACTTGTAACCAATTGCAAACTAAAAAATGCCCAAACTTACATGAATCAGAGGTTTGGGCATAGAAAACGACAGCTGACATTGAGACGTTCTAAAAAGAATATTCCAGAACATACTCCTCGGGCCGGAGGAACAAGGCCCGTTTCAGCTCATCTTGTTATTACACAGATCCTTTGAGTGAACGACGGCTGTCCGCGTTGCCGGCCGGATTTCGCACTGTGAGGATTGAGTTAATGGAGGTAGTAGTTACATAAGCTGTTCCGATGATTTGGGAGGTGCCGGTAGCTCGCCCAACCACCGTATAGGCCAGGTCCGCACCATTCAACGTCAGGATTAGCTGGCCGGCTTCGTCTACGCTTACCTGGAATAAAATCTGATAAGAGCCGATGGCGGACAAGTTAAAACTACTGGAACTCATGCGCGTGATCGTGGTCCCGCTGGTCGGACCATCCTGCGGAAAACTCACGTCAGTTCCGAGAGCGACCGTTGCGGCATTGTCGGGCGGCATCAGCGCAAAAAAGTCAGCAAAGCCTAATGCTGTCCCCCGCGGCTCCGGTGGGCCCGGTCGGCCCGGTATCTCCGGTTGCGCCCGTCAGTCCGGTCGGCCCAGTAGGTCCGGCATCTCCGACTGCTCCCGTTGGTCCAGTCGGCCCGGTAGGTCCGGCATCTCCGGCTGTTCCCGTCGGTCCGGTAGACCCTGTTGCCCCGGTTGTGCCCGCCGGCCCCTGAGGCCCGGGAGTCCCGGTTGGCCCCGTCGGGCCGACGATGCTTATTCCCGCGGGTCCCGTAGGCCCCGCTTCGCCCCTGGGCCCTATTGGGCCCGGATACCCTTGCATACCCGGAAAGCCGGGCAATCCCATCGGGCCCGGAGGGCCAGCAGGCCCCGGGTATCCCTGAGGTCCCGCTGGTCCCCTGTCACTCGTGAATCCCTGAAAAAACCCATGGGCCCTCGTGGACCTCTGGGCCCCGGAGGGCCGGGTGGGCAAATGCAGTTCTTGAATCGAAGAAGTTTCTATCCCTATCGTTCGACAAATGCATCACTTCGCATTCAAAAATTTAGATGGTCAAAGCGTTATAAACCACCTTGCTCCATTTTATGCGGAATTTTACCATCACGTAACAAAAGCCGCATGACACGATTCATAAAATAAAGCCCCGGTTTGCACGACCGGAGCTTTACGTTCTTCTATTCCAATAGTGTGTTGGGTGAATGTTTGTAAAAATCCAGAGCGCCCTTTGCCATACACAATGTCACAAGATTCGTATACTGAGCAACATAGGAGAGCGCTTTCGGATTGTTATCACCGATGTTTCCCAGCGTTTTCAATGCAATCTCCGTTGCCTCCAACTCTTTTCACCCCGAAAGGTTCGGCTATCCCCAAAAGAAATTAGCTTCCGGGCAAAAAGAAAAAGCCAGAAAGCCGCATGGCTTCTGACTTTTCGTGGTGGACCTGAACGGGATCGAACCGCCGCCCTCCCGGATGCGAACCGAACGCTCTCCCAGCT
>DHDF01000047.1 GCA_002399225.1 bacterium UBA4883 | reverse complement strand
AGAAGCAAACGCAAGCTTTTTCTTGTCGCGTGAAGTTATTGGATGATTCTCCGCCCTAATCTTTCATGTTTACTTTACAGAGCCCACAAAATTTATTTGTGTGTTTTTATGTAGATTTCGCAGGATCGCCCCCTTCCCGATCGTCTTGAAACGGAAAAGTCTTCTGCCATATAAACCGGCCCAGGTTCAATTCAGCCTGGTCATTTCAAAGGTGGCGACTTTCATCTCTCCGTCGGCCACATAACACCCAGCACTGGTCAAGGCTTTCCCCTCAGATAAATTGATCTGTTCCTCCTCGTCGATACAGAAGTTTATAACGCCGCTGCTCCAGCGGATGGAAAACTTATGATAGCACGACGGCTCCGGCCTCCCCCGGACCGGAATGTCCGACCGCGTTCCACGACCGTTCCGGAACCGCGATATGCAGATGCTTCCGGTTTTCAGGTCGGCGCCGATTTGAACGCCTTCTTCCGGCAGCCCGGACTGCAGGAGAAAGCCGGCGTTTCCTCCCTCGATGAAAATCCACGCTTCCAAATAATAATTTCCCCCAAGTTCAGAGGTGAAAACGACACGTCCAGTCCCTTTCCCTTTTAATTCCTCGTTTTCAAGGCTCCATTCGCCGCTTGAACGGACGCAAGGGATTTCCCCGCCTGTAAAACATGCTTTGAAATCCGGCTGAGGTAAATCCGGTTGAGGCCCGGAAGTAGGGGCCTTCGTCAGCAACATCCCGCCCCGCTCCCGCAGAATATCCGCACAGATTCTTCTTCCGTCCGTTTCCTTCCCCGACTTCTCCCCCAAAATCTTCCCATGATATACCATAACATCTGTCACATTGTCAGGGGCTTTTACGACGGAATTATGCCCCGTCCCGACCAAAAATCCGCATCCCCTGACGAGGGGGAAATAGGTGTCGTCGTCCGGATATTTGGTGAATATGGCTTCCTCCAAAGGTACGGACATTGAAGCCGTCGCATAGCCGATAAAGTAATCTTCACTGGTATACGCGTTGCCGCTGTACATCAGGTATCTGGTGCGACCGTCTTCCAGGTAAAACGCACCCTCCAGCGTATGCCAGTCTTTTCCGTCTCCGAAACGGTTCCGCGAAAAAATCTCCTCGTCAAAGGTCGGGAGCAGAACGGTACGCGTATCGTCTCTCAGAATCAGTGGGGATTCCATCCCTGTCATTTTGATGGCGGTCCCGATGCGCCCCGTTTCGGGATTTCGATCGACGTTTTCAGAATAAAAAAGATACATCTTCCCGCCGGACCGGACGACATGCGGATCAATGGCAAAATGGGAAATCAGAATCCTCTCGAACCGGAAGGGTCCCAGCGGGTCCCGCGAAACTGCGATTTTTAAGAAGTGTTCATGATCCTCCGTCCGTCCGTTTGCCAGCGAAGAATAATAGAGATAGAAAGTGCCGTTCCAATAAAGCACAGCGGGGGCCCAATAGCTGTGTTCGTCTTCCTCCCGATAGGCATACCCGCAATGCGTAAAATTCTGCAACCCATCGGATCTCAAAACGGCGACCCCGCGTTCCCCCGAACTGTAGCAATAATATTTTCCCTTATATTTTATCGCGAACGGATCGGGATTGCAGGTTATGCTTTCACGGGAAAGTCCTCCCGCCGAAAAGATCGGCAACGGGTTCCGGTATGACATTTCGCTGCGCCTCGTAACGTTACGAATTTTCTGTAAAAAGTTCTTCTCAAAGGCTGTTCCTGCTGACGATAAAACAGTCTAAATTGATTTTCCGAGGAGCCTGGTTTTTTCCCTCAATTTCACGGATCAGCAATTCAATCGCTGACTTCCCTTTTTCAAGAAAAGGCTGGTGGATGGTAGTCAGCTCGCCGATCAGGCTGCCGTACAGGATATTGTCGTCAAAGCCGGTCACGGCGATATCCTTTGGGATTTCTTTCTTCCGCTTTCTTAAGATTCCAATCACCTGCAGCGCCAGAATATCATTCCAGCAAATGAGGATATCATTGTGGTCCCGGATGCAGGAATCCACAGCGCTCTCGAGGTCTTCCGAATGATAACCGCAGGAATATATGGCACCCTTCGGCTCCATGCCGCGACAAACCAGCGCATCACAAAACCCGGCCGCCCTAAGGATCTCTTCTTTCGTGCGATCCATATAGGTAAGATAGGCAGGTTTCACCCGCCCCTTTTCAAAAGCATAATCAACCATTTTTCTAATCCATTTGCGCCCATCGACATTCACCTGGGAAATGGCCAGATCCGAATGGGAAGAAAGCAACACGCCGTTCAACGAATTTTCAACGATATATTCCGCAATGAGGTCCAGTTTGTTGCCCAATAAAAGATATCCGTCGCTGAGTTTGTTCCCAAGCAAATAACTGATTTCCGATTGGTTCAGATATTCTTTCCCCACCAGCTTGACAAGCACATCATAGTGATGTTCGCGGGCTCCGGCCAGGATCCCGAAGAATTCCGCCGAAAAGGTGTTTCCGGATTCAATGTTTTCTCCCGTGACCACCGTGATGGTATTGGTTTTCTTGTTCCTAAAATTTTGGGCGACCTTGTTCGGGACATAATTCAATTTTCTGGCGGCTTCGATCACTTTTCGCCTGGTCTCTTCCTTTACTTCCGGGCGATGATTCAGGGCGTAAGACGCCGTCGTGGGGGATACCTCGGCTAATTCTGCAACTTGTTTTAGAGTAACCATATTTTTTCATTCCGTATCGTTACGATTTTCTATATTATACCATGGCTTTTTTATATTGTCAATACGCTATAAAAATTTTATATTAGATCTCTTGTAGGTTTACAATAGATGCGTTACAGGAGGTAAATAAAAAAGATAGCGAATAGGAAAAACCTGTGATACAGTTGAGTTGCAACACACCAACCGGTCAGGAGGCCATCCTATTCGC
>DHDF01000049.1 GCA_002399225.1 bacterium UBA4883 | reverse complement strand
TGGTCGCCCCAGTACTTGAGGTCCGTCGAGCAGGAAAGCCAGATGTGCGCTCCGGCCCCCACATCTTCCGTGCGGCTGAGATGCGCGCCGATCGGCCGGTGGATCAGCAGCCATTTGTCTTTGAATTTTCTGGGGAAAAGCGCCGCGTCCTTGTCCTCCGGCGGCATGATGGAGCCCATTTTTTCAAAGGTTGTGAAATCTTTTGTCAGGGCGAGCGATACCGTCGGGCCGGAACGGGAATAAGAAGTATAGACGACGGCCCAGCGGTCCAGCTCTTCCATCCGGGTGATGCGCGGGTCTTCAATCCCCCATGCTTCCTCGGGGTAGTTCGGGTTGGCTTCCAGCGTGGGCCATTTGTCGATTTTCCAGTTGGTGACGCCGTCGTCGCTGACGGCCTTGGTCAGATGGGAAAAACCGCGGCGGTCTTCCACCCGTGCCAGCAGCAGGATTTTTCCGTTAAAAACGGTCGCCGCGGGATTGAAAACCGTGTTTACTGCGTAGGGCCAGTCTTTTGCCGTCAGAATCGGGTTGTTCGGATACCGTACGAACAGTTCCCGGTAGGTATTGTCGTTGTTTTTCAACCTTGTTTCAAAAGACTGCATAGCATCAGTACCCTTTCTCAAATACCCGTCGAGATTTCGGAATGGCTGCAAAGCAGGGTATTTTAACCTTCCCATGGAAAATTTTTTCATCAGCAGCTTTTTATTATTATTAAACTGTCCTGCAAAAAAATTCCTTAAATTGAGGAATTGAAATAAATGGCATTGACGGCAAACGGAAAGCGCCCACAGCAAAAGCTGTGGGCGCTTTCCGTTTGTGAAAAAATGGTGAAGTCCTTCGGTTATGAGGGACTAAAGGCGTAATCAATTTCAATTCCGTATAGGAAGATTGACATTCCGGTAAATCGGAACCAATGGGAGCGGCGATTCCGCAACCGGAACCAAGCTCTATTGTACCCTGCGTTCCGTTAAATTTCAATATAAATTTGGCAAAAAGGCCTTTAAAATTGGACGTTTGTATAAATTAACAAAATAACACCGATATTTCTTACAAAATTATTTGTAAAAGATGTAATTTTAATAAATTTTTGGGAAATCACATCCTGCGCGCGGAAGGAAAGACGGAAAACACTGCGGCAATCCATTATTTATATGATGGGGAAAGCCGATTGATTCTTCCCTTACCGGCCGGACTGACGGGAAATATTGGGCAGATTGAACATGAAATGCAGAGAAAAAATAAGTTTCCTGTTTGGATCGGTTCTTGCCAATTTGAATATTGATGTGATATAATATTTAAAATTACATTAAGCTGTTAATAACACTGCATTTGGCAACATGCAGATTGAAATACGGATTTCCGGTGGTACCGGTGGAAAATCCGGCATCCAAATTCAAGAAGATAAGGAAAGGACCATGGATACGATGATTCATTGCACAGTTGGAGAAATGCTGGACGCCAACGCGAAAAAATTCCCGGACCGGGAAGCGGTCAAATACAACGACCGCCCATACCGCAGAACCTGGAGAGAGTTCCGCGACGAGTGCAACAGGGCCGCAAAGGGGTTTCTGTCGATTGGAATCAAAAAAGGCGACCATGTCGCCATCTGGGCAACCAATGTTCCGGAGTGGCTCATCACGCTGTTTGCGACGGCGAAAATCGGCGCGATCCTGGTTACGGTCAACACGAATTATAAAAAGTTCGAGCTGAAATACCTGCTGCAGCAGTCGGACACCAAGGCACTGGTTTTCATCGACGGGTTTAAGGGAAACGATTATATCAGCACGATCAACGCGCTTTGCCCGACCCTGAAGACGAGCCGGCCCGGCTGCCTTTCCGAACCGGATTTTCCGTTTTTAAAGACTCTCGTCCATATCGGAGGGACGAAGATCCCGGGGACATACGATTTTCAGGAGCTTTTCCGGCGGGGCGAAGCCGTCAGTGACGCAGAATACCGCCGCGTTCAGGATTCGCTGGACCCGGGCGAAGTTATCAACATGCAGTATACCTCCGGCACCACCGGTTTCCCCAAAGGGGTGATGCTGACTCATTACAACATCGTCAACAACGGCAAATCCATCGGTGACTGCATGAAATTCACCCATGCCGACAAGCTGTGCATCCCGGTGCCGCTGTTCCACTGTTTCGGGCTGGTGCTCGGCGTCATGGCCTGCCTGACCCACTCCACCGCCATGGTGCCGCTGGAATATTACAATGCCGTGCGCGAGATGCAGGCGCTTCAGGATGAGCAGTGCACCGCCGTCCACGGGGTCCCCACCATGTATATCGGCGTGCTGGAGCATCCGGATTTCAAAAAGTATCATTTTCCCCGCCTGCGCACCGGCATCATGGCCGGCAGCCCCTGCCCGGAGCCGGTAATGCGGGATGTGCTGGATAAGATGAACATGAAGGAGATCACCATCGTGTTTGGCCAGACCGAGGCCTCCCCAGGCTGCACCATGAGCAGCGCTTCCGACCCCATCGATGTGCGGGTGTCCACCGTAGGCCGCCCCCTGCCCGAAATCGAGTGCCGCATCGTGAACCCGGAAACCGCTGAGGAAATGCCGGATGGCGCCAACGGCGAATTCGTAGTGCGAGGCTACAACATCATGAAGGGCTATTACAAAATGCCCGAGGCCACCGCATCCGCTATTGACAAGGACGGCTGGCTGCACACGGGAGACCTGGCCTGCCGTGAGCCGGACGGCAACTTCCGCATCACCGGCAGGCTCAAGGATATGATCAACCGCGGCGGCGAGAACATCTACCCCAAGGAGAT
>DHDF01000098.1:5505-5669 GCA_002399225.1 bacterium UBA4883 | reverse complement strand
CCGAGCTGGGTCTCCCCGTGGGGAAACGGAAGGCCTGGCTGGCACATCGAATGTTCCGCCATGGCGCGTCGCTACCTCGGCACCACCATTGACATCCACTGCGGTGGCCAGGATCTGATCTTCCCACACCACGAAAACGAAATCGCGCAGAGCGAATGCTGCAA
>DHDF01000098.1:0-5334 GCA_002399225.1 bacterium UBA4883 | reverse complement strand
CCGTTTGCCCATTACTGGATGCACAACGGCTACATCAATATCGACAACAAGAAAATGTCGAAATCCCTCGGCAATTTCTTCACCGTCCGCGACGTCGCCGAAAAATATGGGTATGAACCGATTCGCTACCTGATGATTTCCTCGCATTACCGCTCTCCCATCAACTACAGCACCGAGATCGTCGAGCAGTGCAAATCTGCTCTGGAGCGTCTTTACAACTGCCGCGGCAACCTGGAGTTTTTGCTTCAACACGCTCCCAGCGGCCCGAAAGAGGGCGAGCGCGAACTGCGCAGGCTGTTCGAATCCCGGCAGGATCGTTTCATAGAAGCGATGGAGGACGACCTGAACACGGCGGATGCGCTTTCCGCCCTGTTCGACTTGGCGAAGGATATCAACACGAACCTGACGGCGGAGAAAAATCCTTCCAGGGAGATCTGCCTCTTTGCGCTGGATCTGTTTAGCGATCTCGCAAATGTGCTGGGCCTTCTGTATAAAAAACCGGAGTCCGGCAGTGAAGATGATGAAGAAATCGAACGCCTGATTGCAGAACGGACCAGTGCCCGCACCGCGAAAGACTGGGCGACGGCAGACCGCCTCCGCGACGAGCTCAAGGCCCGCCATGTGGTGCTGGAGGACACACCGCAGGGCGTCAAATGGAAATTCGACCCGTCCGCTGCCAACAAAGCCTGAGGGAGGCTTTAGCTGCGGCATGGGCTTCAAAGCCCGGGCGTTGCTTCGGGCGCCCGCCTAAAGAACGAGCCCTTCCCTTAAGATGCCGTTCCTTTTTCTTCCGCTTTTCTTTTTTAAAGAAAAAGCGGGCAGAAGCACCTCCGCCGGCATAGACTGCCGTTGGGGGTGCTTTCATGTCTGGAAAAAAACGCGGTCCTTTTTTTCTGCTCTTTTTCCTTGGGCCCGGCATGCTGGCTGCCATGGCCGACAACGACGCGGGGGGCATCCTTTCCTATGCACTGACGGGGACAAAATTCGGGCCGGCCGTGTTTGTTCCGCTGACGCTCTGCCTAATGCCGGTGACCTATGCGGTTCAGGAGATGGCGATGCGACTCGGCATTGTGGCGCACTCCGGGTTCACACGTTTGCTGCGCGAGCGGTACGGGCGCGGCTGGATGGCCTGTCAGGTGGCCGCGCTGATGATTGAAAACCTTCTGACGCTTCTGACGGAGTTTGTCGGCATGTCCGCGGGCCTGGGACTGATCGGCCTGCCGCGCGCGCCGGCGGTGCTGCTCAGCGCCGCGCTAATCTTCTCCATTGCCCTGTTCGGCGGGTACCGCCGGAAGGAAAAGCTGGGCCTTTTCATCGGGATGCTGAACCTTGCGTTTCTGTTTCTGGCTTTTGCGGCCAGACCCGGCGTCGGCGCCGGGGAAAGCCTGCGTCTTTCCGCGGGCGGCGATTTCCGGTGGTATGCGGCGGCGCTGGTCGGCAATGCAGTCGCCCCCTGGATGATCTTTTACCAGAATTCCGCCTATGCGGACCGGGGTGCCCGGTCCCAGCGGATTCGAGACGGCAGAAAAGACGTCTTTGCCGGCTGTGTCTGCCAGGTTGCCGTCGCGGCATCGCTGATTATCGTTGGTTCCTCCGTTTTCGGAATGGTGCCAAACCTGGAAGCCGCCGGTCCCGCCGAACTGGTGAAAGCGCTTTCCGCGCGTATCGGTCCCGCCGCCGGCGTGCTGTTCGCACTTGGTCTGTTCAATTCCGGCTTTCTTGCAGCTATTACCGTTTCGCTTTCTTCCTCGTTCAGCATCGCGGAAGCATTTGGCTGGTCTGACAGCCTGAACGACAGTTTCTGGGGCGCCCCGGGGTTCTATGCGGTGTACGGAGTCAGCGTGCTGCTTGCCGCCGCCGCGGTGCTGCTTCCGGGACTGCCGCTCAACTCTGCCGCCGTGTTTGTGCAGGTGGCGGGCGGCGTTTTGATGACGCCGGTGTTGATCTTTCTGACCCTTCTGACCTCCAGCCGGCAGGTCATGGGGGAGTATGCGAATACGGGCGGGCAGAAAAGACGCGCTTGGTTCTGCGTTGCCATCCTCACGGCGGTCTGCGTCTTTACATTTGTGCGCGCGGCGTTATAATAAGGGGAAAAAGGAACGAATAAAGGAGATCTTTCAGGATGGCAAAAGAAAACAAAACGAACGTGATGCGGATTCTGGAAGCGGCAAAGCTCGTTTACAGACCGTATTACTATGAAAATAAAAATGGAAAAATCGACGGCGTTTCCGTTGCGGCAAAACTGGGGCAAGACGTGAACCGGGTCTTCAAAACCCTTGTGACCCGCGGGACTTCCGGCGGATTCTTTGTCTTTGTCGTTCCGGTCGCGGAAGAGCTTGACCTGAAGGCGGCAGCCCGAAGCGTTGGGGAAAAAGCCGTCGCCATGCTTCATGTGTCCGAGATCAACAAGGTCACCGGCTATATCCGCGGCGGATGCTCGCCGGTAGGCATGAAAAAGCAGTATGTCACCGTGCTGGATTCAAGCTGTGAAAAACAGGAAACCATGATTGTCAGCGGAGGGAAGATCGGGACTCAGGTGGAACTGGCTCCGGCGGATCTTGTCCGCCTGATCGGCGCAAAGACCGCTCCGATTGCCGTTCGGTGACGCGGTGTGCCGGTTTATTTGCGGCGGATCAGCCTGCTGTAATTTTGCAGCCGATCGCGGATGCGCAGCAGCGCCTCATTGCTGATTTTCACACTGTGCATGGTTGGGAAAGCGCGGATAATTCGGCGCTGAAACAGATGAAAGTCGGATTCCAGCTTTTCTTTCCGTGCATAGAGCACGCGCAGCCGCTCCTTGGTGCCGTCGTCCAGGCGCGCGGCGATGGTTTCCTGCAAGACCTCCCGCGTTTCCACACGCGCCGTATGTGCCCGCTCCTTGATTTCGTCCAAAACCTGCTGCAGCTCGCCGAGCTTTCCGTTCAGGCGGGCGGCCGCCCAGGCGGAGAGCACGGTGTCTGTCAGAAGGTAAAGAGCCAGCCCGCCCGAAAGGTACGGAAGAGCCTCTTTCGGAATCCGCTCCAGAGTCCCGAGCAGGAAGGGCTGGAGGAAAAACACGGTGACGACGCTCATTCCCCCGAACAGCAGGGAATTTTTCAGACAGACCCGCCCCTGAAGGTGAAACCGGTGATCCGAATAGTCCCAGTATTTTGTGTGAAACAGCTTTTCCAGCAGAAAACCCGTTCCGTACTCCACAAGGCTGGTGAGAAGAGCGCCGGCGAAAAAGACCAGGGACACCCTGTTTGCCGCCGGCGACAGGGCTTCTACAACGAGCACGGCTCCGGCCCCGTAAATCGGGCAGAACGGCCCGGCCAGAAAACCGCGGTTAATCGGTTTCCCGGCGGGGATGGAACAATAGGCGCTTTCGCACGCCCAGCCGAGAAAGCTGTAAAGCATAAACAGAAGAAACAGAATCCGGAGATCGCTCATTGCATTTTTTCCTTTACCTTTAAAGTTTCTGTCTCAGTTTAACGATTTAGGCATTCTTTGTCAAATAAAAAAAGCAACGGCTTTTTTTAGAAGTGCCAGAACATAATACAGCAATGCACCGGAAACCGCGGGGAAGATGATCCATCCCAGAATATCCACGTTCAGCCGGGTCACTTTCAGCAGGCGGCTGATGCTGAGGGAGGCGTTGTAGATTTCGCTGAAGAACAGGATGACAAGGTAGGCCCGGATGCCGTAAACGGGAATCAGGAGCGTGATCAGCGCGACGCGCATCGCAGAATCGCTGAAATTATATTTGAGGGAATACATCTGCTGATCCAGCCCTTTTAGCATGTTGTCCACCATGTTGTCAAGGTACATCAGCGGCGCGATCGGTGCCATAATGCGCAGAATGTTGCCAGCCTGCGCATTGCCGAAAAAGACGGTTCCAATCTCATCCGCAGACACAATCAGGACTGCGCTGGACAGAAAGCCGAACATCAGCGTGGCGCGGAACGCATGTTCCGCGGAATCCTGCACGGTGCCGTTCCGGCCCTGCACCGCCGCTTCCGCAATTTCCGGGATCAGCAGCGTGGCAACCGAGGTAACAAGCGACATCGGGAAAAAGATGACCGGCATCACCATGCCCTGCATCACGCCGTACTGCGCCAGCGCGGCGGCCCCCCCCGCCCCGTACTTCCGCAGCCCGGCCGGAATCAACAGGTTTTCCGCACTGAACAGTGCGCTGCGCAGAAAAGATCCGGTCAGCATCGGCCCCGCAATGTGCAGAATGTCGTGCAGCACATGCCCGGTTCCGCCGTCTTCCGCAAAGCCGCGCCTGCGCACGGCAAAATGAAACGCCGCGACCACGTAGGCGCACGCCGCGACCTCGCCGAGCGAGGAACCGGCCATCAGCGCGTTCAGCGGCGGCAGCGGCGGCAGCGGCGTGTCGGTCAGCAGCAGATAGGAGATCCCGATGGTTGCGAGCTGTTCCCAGAATTCGCCGACCATGGGAACGACGATGCTGCGATTCGCAAAAAAATATCCCTTGAGGCAGGCACAGACCGCGATGAACGGCAGGCCGGGCGCAAGAAGCCGCAGCGGAGCGGCCGCCGCCGGGGTGCCGATCAGGCGGTCTGCCGCAAAGTCCGAGACGGCAAGCAGGGCGGCGCCTGCCGCAAAGCTCATGGCCAGGGCAAAAGCCAGGCAGCCCCGAAGGCACCGCCGGGAGCCTTTTCCTTCCGCCACCATCCGTGTGACCGCCAGCCCAATGCCGGAGGTGCAGGCCGTGATGCCGAGGGAAAAGATGGAAAAAATCAGCTGATAAATCCCGACTCCGCTTGCGCCGATCCAGGAGCAGATGCAGGTCCGGAACCACAGCCCGGAAAACCGCAGGGCGACGGAACCCAGAGTCATCAGGACCGCATTCCGGAGAAACGCGCGTTTTCGATCCATTTAAGTTAAGCCCACCCTTTTGTCTTATACTCAAATGTATTCGCGCGGCGGGCAAAATAAATCTGTATTTTTCCGGCGCATTCCATTATAATAAAAAGGAATCTTGAAAAAACGGAGGCATTGGATGGACTGGACGGAAGTGAAAATCACAGTCCCCGCGGACCAGGTGGACACGGCGGGAGACATCGCACAGATGACGGTGCCGTACGGCATTTATATCGAAGATTATTCGCATCTGCGGGAAGAAGTCGAAGAGATTGCGCATATGGACCTGATCGACGAAGAACTGCTGAAAAAAGACCGCTCGAAAGCGGTCGTGCACGTTTATATCTCCCCGGAGGACAACCCCGCCGAAGCGATCGCGTTTTTAAAAGAACGGTATGCGGCGGCCGGCATCCGGTATGAAATTGAAACGTTCCCCTGCGCGCAGGAGGACTGGATCAACAACTGGAA
>DHDF01000131.1 GCA_002399225.1 bacterium UBA4883 | reverse complement strand
GGCAACGATACCATCCTCGCCAACTTTGGGCGCGGAGTAAAGCGCATCTGCCAAATCTGGAAGGTCCATGAAGGAGACGATTTTACATATCCGTCTTTCAACGGCACGGATATGACTCCCCCGACATGGGCCCCGAAGGGCAGCTCCGGGAAGATCGTCAAAGTCGTATATCCGATCATCATGGACGGCAAAGATGGCAAGCAGTATGTCGATTTCTATATTGCCGAGCGTGAGGACGTCAGGCATAACCTTCTTGCCCATCTGAACAACAACCTGATGCTGGAAACTTTCGGGATCGCTAAAAGCAAATGGGACGCGACCCCTGCTCAGAAAAAAGAGATCGCCGCTAAGAAAAAGGAAATTTTCGACAAGGCCCGTGCCCATAAATGCCTTGACGATATCCTTGACGACCCGGAGCTTCAGCCATATATCAGCCCGGCGTGGACGGAGCCTTACAGCCGCGAGTCTATGATCGAGCGCAAAATGCGGAACAACGCGATCAAAAAAATCCCGAAAGACTTTGGTAACGGCGCCCTTGAAACCATGTTTGAGGAAACGACAGATGACACATACCGTGCCGCGGCCCGTGAGATCAAGCAGTTTGCGAATTCCGAGCCTATCGATATTGACGTAGACGAGGAAACAGGAGAAGTGAGGGAGCCGTCCGCAGACGAAGGCTCTGACGCCGATCATCCGGAAGGCCACGAGGACAATTCCATGCCCGCCGGCCCTAACCCGGAAACTGTCTTTGACAAGCCGCAGGAGCCCGCGAAACCCGCGAAGAGTGAAACTACACCGGCCCCCGCCTCAAACAAGCGTCAGACGAGCCACAGGGCGCCTTTTTAACGTCCTATGCCTATTAAAGTAAAATGCCTTGCCTCCGGGAGCACGGGAAACAGCTACGCCATAGGCGACGGAGAGAACGTTCTGCTCTTGGAAGCGGGCATTATCGCTCGGAAAATTCTCTCCGGGTATCTTGATATGCTTCCACGTGTAAAGGGACTACTCATTACACATGGCCACAACGACCACGCCCGCAGCGCTCCGAAACTTTCGGATGCAGGGATCGATATTTACGCGACGGCCGGCACGTTTCAGGAGATTTTCGAAAGGTCTGAAAAGCCGGTTCGGCCTTATCGGGCCCACACGATTTTGGCAGGGAAACCATTCCGGCTCGGGACCTGGGAGATTCTTCCGCTGGAAGCCCAGCATGACGCTTATGAGCCGGTTTGTTTTCTTCTCCATTCATCGGCCGCGGACGAGAACCTGTTTTTCGTGACGGATTCCTTTTACCTGCGTTATCGGTTTGAGACCCCGCAGGGAAAGAAAATTCCGCTGAACGTGATTATGGTTGAGTGCAATTACAGCAAGGAGGCTCTCAACCACAGCGTGGCGGAAGGTCGGGTTCCTGAAGCCATGAAGCGCCGGATCGAACAGGCACATTTCAGCCTGGAAAATGTGAAAGATTTTCTCACGGCGAACGACATGAGCACGGTCCGGCACATCTACCTGATTCACATTTCCCGGAACAATGGCGACCCGGAGCTCTTCCGGCGGGAGATTCAACGGCTGACCGGGAAGCCGGTCACGGCATTTTAGGGAGGTAAAGCAAAATGACACACAGTTTTGATGTGGAAATTGCAAAAAAATATGGCATTGACGAGGCGATCATTCTGAATCACATGTTTTTTTGGATTCAGAAAAATGAGGCCAACCAGCGCCATTTCCATAATGGGCACTACTGGACGTATAGTTCCATCGAAGCGTTCGCCGAAATATTCCCTTATTGGAGCGCCCCGCAGATTAAAAGGATTTTAAAGCGCATGGAAGCGGCTGGGGAAATACTTACGGGGAATTACAACAATTCTCCATATGACAAAACAAAGTGGTACGCACTGCCTGATTCCGTCTATTGCATTTTCCGAAATCGTCCCGTCGATGGGACGGAATCGTCCGATCGAAAGGACGAAAGCGTCCAACCTATACCAGATAAAAGCCCAGATATAGAAACAGATAAAGAACCCCCTAAACCCCCCGTTCAAAAAACGAAGGTCGAGGACGTTTTTTTCGGGCACGCTTTTTCCGAGCCGATGAGAGCAAAGCTGCAGGAATGGCTTGCCTATAAGGCCGAAAAGCGGGATTCATACAAACCTACTGGCCTTAAAAGTTTTATGACCGTCGTTTCCAACAAGCTGAAAGTTTATAGCGAGCCCGATGTTCTTTCCCTGATTGATAACTGCATGGCAAATAACTGGCAGGGGATTATTTGGGATCGGCTGAAGGGGAAGGAGAACGACGACCAACCCCCGGCCAATCCATGGGAGGGAATACCTAAATTGTGACAGAAAGTTTTAATGCGGAATCCGCCGTGATCGGCGGTCTGCTTCTTTTTCCGGAAGAATGCTCGTATGCCATTGACACCCTTACCAAAGGCGATTTTGAAAACCCGCTTGCGGCCGACGCCTTCGAGGTTATTTCAAAAGCGATCCTATCCGGCAAAAAAATGGACGCGGCCATATTTGGCAGCGCCGATGTTCAGGAGGATACGAAGAAATTTGCCCTTGCGTCTGCCGAGGCGTTCATATCAACTTCAAACTATGACGGGTATGTGGACACGGTAAAATCCGGAAGTGGGCGCAGGCGCATCACGGAAAAGCTCGGCAGGGTACTTGTGAGTGGATACGGATACGACGATATTCTTTCATCGCTTGGGAGAGTTGTTGAATCGGAAAATTTGCATCGATCGGAAGACGATAGCAGCTATCTCATGGACTATCTGACCAGCTTCGACACGCCGGTTAACAAAAAAGACCGGATTCTCACCGGTTTCTCCCAACTGGACCGATCGTTTCATGGGCTGCGGAAAGGCTCCCTCTGCTACATCGGCGCATACCCCTCGACCGGAAAAACGAGCTTTGCGGCGAACATCGCCCTGAAAAATTACACCGACCAAAAGCGAGTGCAGTTCTTTTCGCTGGAAATGAGCAAGGAACAGATTCTTGACCGTATCTTTGCTTCGTGGAAGCAGATCGACTACGGGGCGATTGATCTCCGACGGGTTTCGGAGCAGGAGCTCCTCGACGTCGCCAACGGCGTAAACGAGCTGATGGTGAACAAGCGTCTTTCCTTGCATGATTCTGTTTACTCCATCGAGGCCATAGCGGGGAAGATTTCAAAATTCAAGCCAGACCTTGCAATCGTGGACTTCCTGCAAAACGTCCGCACAACTCAGCGGTTCTCCAACAAGAAGGAGCAAATCGATTATATTTCGTCGGAGCTGAAACGGCTGGCACGGATCAACAATTGCTGTATCATCTGCCTTTCCCAGCTCGTGAAGCCAGACATGAAAGCGAAAAACAAGAAGCCTACCATGAGTGACCTGAAGGAATCTGGAAATTTGAGTGCCGATGGCGACTACATTATGCTCCTGTATCGTCCTTGGGTGATTGACAAGGCCAATTTCCCGCCGGAAGAAACGCACGTCCTTCTCGACAAAAACAAGTTTTATGGCGCGTGCGGAACGATTGACATGAACTTTGACGGGAAGCATCAGAAATTTACGGAGGTGGAAACGCGGTATGAAGATTGATGATGAACAGATCGAGCAGATAGCGAGCTGGGCGCTCCACTATGCAGGCGGGAACCCATGGAGGGCCTACGAATATGCGAAGCGGGAGGCCGCAGCCCTGCTGGACGGGGATTCGCCGCGCGAATATGACCGTGCCGTGCGCCGCCTCGCGGACGATCTGAAAATTTGAAGGAGAACATCATGAATGATATTTCAAAGACCATCGGCTGGGCGACGCGCTCGCTGAATCCGGTCGTCGGCTGTACGTTTGGCTGCCCTTACTGCTACGCCCGAAGGCTGAATGACAGATTCCATTTTGTCAAGGACTTTTCATGTCCGGTATTTTTTCCGGAACGCCTGAAACAGCTTTCGGAGAAGAAGCCGCAGGTCATTTTCATGGACAGCATGTCAGATATTGCGGACTGGAAGCCGGAATGGTTAGAAGCGGTCTACAAGGCAATGGTTGAGAATCCACAGCACAAGTACCTTTTTCTCACAAAGCGGATTGAGCAGTACGCAAAAACGGATTATTTTTTATGGAACGCCCGCAGGATTCCGAAAGGTCTGGACGATGACAATGTATTTTTCTATGTAGGCAATACGGTTGCCAGGCAAGACATGGTTCCGAAGGGGACAATGCAGAGCGGAGACTTTTGGAGCATTGAGCCAATTTTGGAGCCGATCGCCTGCAATTTTAGGGAAGATACGAAACCCAAATGGGTGATTATGGGGAGTGAGACTGGAAATCGCAAGGGCAAAGTGATTCCACAACGCGAATGGATTGAATCCATCGTCAAAGAGTGCCGAGCGGCCAACATTCCCGTTTTTATGAAGGGCAGTCTTGCCAAAGTGTGGGGCGCTCCGCTGATACAGGAATTTCCGTGGTGATGCGGATGCTTGAACTGAATCGCTGCTATTGTGCAGATGCGGTTGCCGGGCTAAAACAACTCGAAGCCGAAAGCGTGAATTGCTGCGTTACCTCGCCGCCCTATTACGGTCTGCGGGATTACGGAGTCGCCGGTCAGATCGGCTTGGAGCCGTCGCCAGAAGGATACATAAGTCGAATGGTAGAAATTTTCCGCGAAGTATGGCGTGTCCTCCGGGACGATGGAACGCTCTGGCTGAATATGGGCGACAGCTACGCCAACGATGGGAAATGGGGCGGTAAAACCGGAGGCAAGCAGGCTTATCTCGATGATAACAACCGAAAGCGCGTCGGCAGAGAAAAAAGCATCACTGGTTTACCCCCAAAAAGTCTCATTGGAATCCCGTGGATGCTTGCTTTTGCGCTCCGGGCTGATGGGTGGATTTTACGTCAGGACATCATCTGGGCAAAGCCAAACCCCATGCCGGAAAGTGTGCGGGACCGCTGCACAAAAGCACATGAGTATATCTTCCTGCTCAGCAAATCGCCGCACTACTACTTCGATGCCGAGGCAATTCGGGAACCCGCCGGAGATTGGCATGATTCCTTGTTTCAGGACGGGAAAAATCTTGCCATCCATCCGAATGTCGGAAAACAGGCACGAAGCGGAAACGCCGCAAGAAAATACGGTGACGAACGGGGAAGGCCCAGCTCCCACTTAGGCGCATCGGTTCCGTGGGAAGGGAACACGAGAAATAAGCGGGACGTCTGGACCATATCTACAAAACCATTCAAGGAGGCGCATTTTGCCACATTCCCACCAGAACTGATTAAGCCTTGCATTCTCGCTGGTTGCTCAGAGGGCGGAACGGTATGTGACCCGTTCATGGGATCCGGAACGACGCTTGTTACGGCAAATGAGCTTGACCGGAACTGCATCGGCTTTGACCTGAACCCGGATTATTGCGATATGGCAAACCGGCGCAGGGACCGCGCGATGGCGCAGCAATCACTTTTCAGAAAGGAGATCAAAGACAGTTGAACGAAGAAAAACAGGGCCCTCTTATCTTTGCAATTGATCCCGGCAACATCGAAAGCGGCTGGGTACTATGACCGGCTTAAAGGGCACTGGCGCACTACAAACGGCATTCCTGCACAAAAGCAGGTCCTCCGCGCGGCCATCACCATGCGGGACAACATCGTTCCGGTTGCGAAAGAGGCGCTGAAATGATTCTGATCGGCTCTGACATTATCGCGGCGCTAAAAGCGCACACGTTCACGCTTGATAAGGTGAGCGTGAAAGCGGCCTATTCGGTCAAATCTCCGGCCTGCCCGATGCTGACGCTGGACGAACTGCCGAGCAACGATGGGGCCTATATTGACGGCCTGCCGTGCGTGGTGCGGAACGTCCTCACGCTGGAAGCCTATGCGAAGGATATGTCCATTCAGGGCGTTATCACGCCGAAACGGGATGCGGCCTACAAGCTCATTATGGAGGCGGACGACTTCCTGAATGAAGCCTACGGTCTCACCATGATAGGCCAGATTCAGGCCGCACCGTACAGCGACACGACAATTTTCCGGGCGGTAGCGAATTACTTCGCCTACATTGATACACGGACAAACATAATTTTGAGATCAATCCAAAGATAAGGGGGAATTTTACATGGCTGACGTTATCAAGAGTTTTATCGTTGAGTATGCGCCTTTTTCTGAAACGGCGCCCGCTGTTGAAACAGGCTGGACGAAGATTGAGCATTCTGTCCGTTCTATTCCGAACCTATTCCCGACTCCGGATGCCGTAGATTGCAGTGTCGTCACGGACGATAAGGCATCATCTGTTGCGGGGGTTGAAAAGGCGGACGCGTTCACGTTCAAGGTTGCTCCCGATTTGGCTTTCCTGACCGCACACACGGCAATGGTGACGGATCAGAACGATCCGGAAAAAGGCTTCTTCTGGATGCGCGTCACATACCCGAAGCGTGGATACACCATCACGTTCAAGGCGACTACCGTTGACGAACTGGCTACGCCGAGCGGCGAACTGGGTGCACTCGATGAAGTCGATTGGCCTATCTATCCGCAGGGCGCCCGCACGAAAGCGGCCATTGCGACCGGCGGGGCCTGATTCATCCGCTTGATTCAAGCAGGGCCCTTCCCGGCCCTGCATTTTTGAAAATAAAAAGGAGAATGCAAAATGATCGATTTTCAGAAAATCCAGGTTTCCTATGGCGGGCACGACTATCTTGCGGAATTCGACACCGATACGGTTCTCAAATGCCAGAGCGCGGGCGTTCTTGCCCTGACAGACAAACCGGTAGATTTCGCGTTCGAGTGCTTCTTCTGGTCCGTTCAGAAAAATCATCCGTTCACGACCCGGCAGAAAGCCCGCGAGTTCTTCGAGGCCGTCGTGAAGGATGAGGAATACGGCCCGGATGCGTTCAGCGAAATCACGGATGAGTTCATTAGGGCGTATTCCATGCTTTTTACCTCGAAGGACCGGAAGGGCAAAACGAAGAAGAAGTTTACGGCCCTGCCGAGTCCGGAAGTCAAGGGTCCGAAGATTTAGACGATTCCGAAGACCCGCTAAAGGGCGGTCAGAAGCGATTCGCTCAGATTTTGAGCAACCGGTGTGCAAAGGCGCTTAGTTGGGGGATGCCGTACGATCTTTACTGGCATGGGCCAATAAGCGCCTATTTGCAATATGCCGCATCCCACGAACTGCAGAAGAGAAATGAAAACTATGTGGCGTGGCTCCATGGAGCCTACATCACCCGTGCAATTGTGGCTTGTGCGCCAAATAGCAAGTCCAGCTATCCCGAAAAGCCGATTGTTCCGCTTACTCCGGAGCAGGAGAAAAAGCGGCAGGAGATGGAGGACGCGATCGCGGAGCACAATGCGAAGATGCAGGAGATTCGGGAACAGAGTGCAATCAAATTTCAGCGGAAGTTAGAAGCTCAGATGGCGGAGGCGAATTTACATGGCGGGCGAACAGACCATTGACGAACTGAATATCAGGATCAATACTGAGGCGAAGCAAAGTTCTTCCGGCATGGATAAGCTGATTTCCAGCATTGAGAGGCTTAAAACAGTTACAGGCGGCGGTGTCGGCGAATTGACCGGTATCGCCGCTTCCCTCGCTACGCTGTCTAAAAATCTGGCAAACATGAAGGGAGCGTCTGGCTCGGTTTCTTCTCTCGCCAACAGTATCAACAAGCTAAATGATGCTCGAACCGATCGAATTTCCGCGAGCATTAAGACGCTGACGGATTCTCTGAAAACTCTCGGCGGAATGGACCCGACGCTGAAAACCATGATTTCAGACTTGGCGGCGTTGTCCCGTTCCGGCAATGGTGGCACAGCTATGAATGCGCTGAAATTGCAGGCGCAGGCCGCGAAAACGCAGGCGACGATAGATCAGTCCACCTTGAAATCTGCAAAGGCGGAGCAGGGGCTACAGGCCATTGCAGATAAAAACGCGAAGATCGAGGAATCTGCAAAATGGGCGGCGGATGCGCAGAACAGCTTGGCTGATGCCGTCGCAAGGGCGGCAAAAACCGGATACAGCGGAGAGCTTTCTGACCGCATTCCGAAGTCCGTAGCGCCGGATTACGGCCCGGGAGTCGCACCGCTGCCAACGAATGTGCCTTCGGAAATCAATGCGGCCAGCATAAACAGTCTGAAAGCAGCGATGGGCGAATTCGGTGGAACCGCCTCCACCACTATGAACACGGTTTCCAGCGGTAGCAGCCGGGCGGCGTCCTTCATGGATCGCCTGAAGCAGTCCGTCAGCTCTGCAAAGGATAAACTCGCCTCGCTCGGCACAACGTCCAACAGCCTTTTCTCTATGGGCCGTTTTTATGGCTGGTACTTTATTCTCCGGCAGATTGCAAACACGTTCGGCGGTTTTATCAACAATATCAATTCCTACATAGAAAACCAGAACCTTTTTGCGGTGGCCATGGGAACGTCTGCCCAAGAAGGGCGGAAACTTGCGGACAGTCTGCAAAGCGTCCTCGGAGTCGATTCCGGTGAAGCGATGCGGTATATGGGCGTATTCGCCCAGTTGACAACTTCGTTCGGGATTGCCAACAAACAGGCAATGCTCATGTCGGAGAATATGACTCAGCTTGGCTATGATATCGCATCCTTCTACAATATAAGTACAGAAAAGGCATTTCAAAAATTGCAGTCCGGAATCACCGGGCAGGTACGCGCCATCCGCGAGCTCGGCATTGACACCTCGAATGCTCGGCTGCAACAGGAGCTTTACAATCTCGGAATCAAAGAGAAGGTTAGGGACCTTACCGAGGCAGACAAGGCAGAACTCCGCTACATCGCCATTATGAAGCAAACCACAAACGCACAAGGTGATATGGCTCGTACGATTTTGACCCCGGCCAATGCTCTCCGTGTCCTTCAGGCGCAGCTTCAGATTACCGGTCGTGCGATCGGCAGCATTTTTATTCCGGCGTTACTCGCAATTTTGCCTCCGGTAACCGCGGTTGTCGAAGTTATTGGTGAATTGGCGAGCGAGATTGCTTCTTTCTTCGGATTCAAGATGCCAAAGATCGATTATTCCTCCTTGACTGATCTTACGAACAGCGCAGATGATGCCACGGATAGCCTTGGCGACGTTGGCAAAGGCGTCGGCGATGTAGGGAAAAAGGCGAAAGATTCCAAGAAAGAGTTGGACAACTTGATTTCCGGTTTCGACGAGCTACATATCCTTCAAACTGACAATAATGATTCTGATGCCGGCGCCGGCTCTGGTACGGGAGCCGCGGGCGGGGCTGGTGGAAATATTCTCGGAGGTATCGATCTCCCATCGTATAACGCCTTGTCCGATGCGATAAGCAACAATATTGATGCTCTAAAAAAGAAAATCCGTGACTTCATCGATGCTTTCAGAGAGGATCCTCTCAAAACCTTTGCCGATGCTCTCTGGGGAGTAAACGGAGCGTTCGGCGGACTCGGAAAGTGGCTTTCGATGCTGGACTATGCGGATATCCTGAACGGCATTGCCGCGGCAATCATGGCGTATGGGCTGACCAAGAATCCAATTCTGGCGCTCGCCATCGGGGCCATTGCGACCGCAATCTCCCACTTCCTTCCGCAGAAGTCGAAGATTGATCTCTTGAACGGAAGCCTGATCGCGCTGGGTGGGGCTCTGGTAT
This sequence comes from bacterium UBA4883, assembly GCA_002399225.1. Taxonomy (GTDB): domain Bacteria; phylum Bacillota; class Clostridia; order Oscillospirales; family Acutalibacteraceae; genus Caproicibacter. Next base: position 8,529 of record DHDF01000131.1, on the reverse strand, counting down.
TGAAGCAGTTTACCGGGATGCCTTTCAAATTGGCGCTCGGGATTTCTGCTCTCCTTGAATCCGGCTTGGTCGAACTTCTCGGCACGGACAACGCTATCAATCTGCTGACATCTGCCCTGACAGGACTTGGCGCCGGTATGTTGGCATTTTCGTTCACGAATAATCTGCCGCTTGCCGTGGCGATAGGAGCCGTTTCCGCAGCCATATCTGGCCTTGCAATTCATTTTTCTGATATGCAGATTGCCCCATCACTTCTGGCTGGCGTGACGGCTGGACTACTCGCCTTCAAGCTTGGGCTGACGGATTGGACTGCGGGCGCAGTCGGGATTGGTGTTGCACTGGCTACCTTTGCAGAGCTGAATGATCTTTCTCCCGAGCTCAGCGCCGGGCTCTTGGGTTTGTCCGGAGCCGTTACCGGGCTTGGCCTTGCGTTTCAGGCCGGTTTTGGGCCACAGGGAATGATTATCGCCGCTGTGGCCGGAGCCTTTATCGGCCTCGCCGCTGGGATTAAGCAGGCTCAGGATGCGGCAGTAAAAGCCGATCTTGCGAGAAGGTTCGGCGAAATTTCTCTTTCTGCTTCCGAAGTTGAAGATATTGCGAAGCGGCTCACCACAACGCCGTGGACTATCAAGATTGATGCGGCAATCGATGCGAAAAGCAAACTCGCCGATCTCGAAACAAATATCAAAAACGACATTGAAACGCTGAACAAAATGAATTGGGAAGTTTCCGTAGGGCTCAAACTTTCCAAAAGTGAAATGAGCACCTATAAAGAAACGATCAACAGCTTTGTTTCTGACGCGAAAGCTTATGTGCAACAGCAGCATTACGCCGTGTCTCTTGCTATCGACGCTGTTTTGGAGCCTGGGTCTGCGACGGCAAAGAACCTTACTGCTTTCACGACAAAGTATTATAGCGATACTCAGGCCGAGCTTGATAAGCTGGGGACCCAGCTTTCCAACGAAGTCAATAAGGCTTTCGCTGATAATGTACTTTCCGAGGGAGAAGTTATCAAAATTCAGGAAATCCAGAAAAAGATGAATGATCTTCTCCAGAAGATTGCCGACCAGAAGTATCAGGCTACTTTGAAATCCCTTGAATTGGATACAAAGAGCACGGAAATTACGGCAGATAGCTTCAAGGATTTACAGTCGAAAATTCAGAGTAATATCCAGGAAGAGATTAAACAGGCCAGCCAGAATAAAATTACTGTTATTGAGCAGATCGAAGCACAATATCAGTATAATAAGGAGCATAACGTCGAAAATGCCGATAAAATTTATCAGCAGTCTTTGGCGGACGTTCAGGAGTCCTTTAACAACAAAAAAGCTACGCTGGAGCTTTCTGGATTGGAAATCAGCCTGAATACCGTCAACAGCAAATTCAGCTCCGAATTGAAATCTGCGCAACCGGTATGGTCTTCCGGAGTCCAAGAAGCCATGTCAACCGGCTGGAAAGTCGGCATTGACAATTCCAAAGGCACCTATACCACATCTATTTCTGGTCTCGTAAATGCTGTGAGTGGCACATACCAAAAAGAACTGAATGATATGGAGAGGTCAGGGAAAATCTCTACATCCGCGCGAAAGAACATTGAGAGCTTGGTTACGTCTTTGGAGCCTACGGAAACTGATTTGAAACAGATCGCATCTTCCGCAACGGTAGCGGGGAAAGCTGTCCCGACCAATGTCGCAAAGGGAATTTCCGATATTGAGCAGCTGAAAGCTATTGGTGGGAATATTGATGCAATTCATTATATGGTCGGCAAGAAGTTTTCTACCGATCCGACATTCTTAAACACGCTTGCGACTGCGAAAGATGCGGGGAAAAACGTTGACAAAAGCACTGCACAGGGAATTATCGATAATATCCAGTTTGCGACGGACGCTTCAGGAAAAACCATCATTGGAATTAGAGATACTGTGACAGGGAAAACGATTGAGATTACTCCTACATTAAAGAAAAACCTTCAGGACCTTGGCATCAATATGTCGAACAGTCTTGTAACCGGCACGGAAAACAAGAAAGCTGGAAAGACCACATCTGAACTTGCCGGTGCCAAAATGGGGACCGATACCGCGGCCGGAGCTAAGAGCAAGGAAAACGACCTGAAAAAGCAGATGGGAGATATAGGGGCAAATTCCGCCGCAGCTCTTTCGAGCAGTGCGCAAAAGAAAATCCAGGACGACGAGCCTTTATGGAAGAAGATGTTTGGATGGCTCCCCCAGTGGGCTAAAGATGTTCTCGGGATTCATTCCCCCTCTACCGTGTTTTCTGATATGGGGGACAATATAGTCAAAGGCCTATGGGAAGGAATTTACGGTGCAACAGATTGGCTGAAACGCAAAATAAAAAGTTTCGCAGAGGGAATTATCGATACATTCAAAGACAAGTTCCACATCCATTCTCCATCGCAAGTCTTCGCAGATGTCATTGGTAAAAATCTCGCCCTCGGTATTGGGAAGGGCTTTACCGACAATATGCAAGCCGTTTCTAAACTGATGGCTCAATCTGTTCCCACCGCATTTGATTACCGATTTACCAGCACGGTTTCGGCAAGCCCGACCTCCGGGTCCGAAGGATATTCCGAAAGCTACGCGAATCCTGCAGTTGTGGCGCCACAAAGCACCGCCAGTGGGACCGTCGAAGAACCCGATGAAAGCGTTGCAACGGTGCTGGCGCAAATCTTAGAGGTCGCGCAGAAGATTTCTGAAAAGGATACCACTCTTCAGGTAGATAGCAAGACGGTGGCAAAAACCGTGAACAAGGTGAATTCGAATCAGGGCTTTAACCTTGGACTGCAATCCACATAAAGAAGATCGTCAGGAATCCAAATATGAAGCATTTCTAAGAATTACTTCCAATATCCTCTTGACAAACCGATGGGCCACGCATACAATGGGGATAGAAAAAGCAAAGGGCCATCTGCCGAAGCAGACAGCCCAAAGCGCGATAAATAACCGCTAACCTTGGCTGGGGGGCGGTTATTTTTTTGCCTTGCCGAGCACGAGTATGTATCCCGTAGCTACGACAAGGAAAATAGCAGCATAGAGGATTTCCATGCCCTTCACCTCCATTCCAGGAGCTATATGCTCCCAAGCGTAGAAAGAGCTTTCACTTCGGAATGGAGGAACCGCCCGTGACCCTTTGCAATTCCAATTATAGCATGGATTCTATATTTTTCAACAAAGTTACAATAGTTTTGTATAAAAAGCAGCCGGCGAAATATCCGGCTGCTTTGCGCTTACTATTGATTTACGGCGTTTGCATATTGGGTATCAACTTCGCTCTTTCCAGAGTAATTGAAAAACGCGCTTGCTGTTTCGAGTCCCCCGCTTGAAACAGATAACGGAGCGGTTTGCATTCTAATATCTCCGTCTGAAATTAAAAAGAATTGACACATTTTATATCCGCTGTTTACGACAGCATCAGAAAGACTGTTTATTGCTTCTTTAAATGCAGAAACATCCTCTTGCGGTGTATCTTTGTCAAATTGCAAAGCGATTAGCAACAAGGAACTATTATCCGCAGAAGTAAAAACGCTGACTTTCTTTGTGACCGCAGAGATGCCTTTTATAAGCCCATCGTTTGTATATGGCTTTGCTTCATTAAAAGCGGACTCTCGCTCTGTTAAATTTTCTATATTTACGATTGGGATAAGCTCATCCGGCTTAGCCTGCTTGGTTTGTACGGTCTGTGTCTGACATCCAAAAAATAGCGTTACTGTCATAGCCACGATCATGGCAAAAAATATTTTCCGCATAGAATTCCTCCTTTTTCTTTATATTATCACCACAAATTAAAAAGTCAAACCTGTATTGAATTTTCCGCATCCCTATGCTATACTTACGGTATAAGGAAAAACGAGAAACAACTACTGAAAGTATAATACTGCGGAATGAGGCCATTTGAGCCCGATAGACCGATTGATTCGGTTTGTCGGGCTTTATTTATTTTCAGGCTCATACTCCACAGCGATTCAACCCGGTAGAGATTTGGAGATAGCTCGACGGGGCGAAAGCGGAAGCCTTACCGTTTCTCCAAATTTTTATATATAAGGCAGCGCAGAAAGGCGTGTGCGTGATGAAAAAATGGTCCTATGAAAACAAAAGCGTTTATGTAATGCAAGCCGGGGAATATTGCAAAATTGGCATATCTCACAGGGGAGAAACCAGGAAACGCGAGATTCAAATAGGAACTCCTGTTTTAATCTCAAATGAATATTTTACGGAATTAATTGCTAATCCGCACAAGGTTGAAAAGCTCGTCCACAACGCACTAAAAAAATATCGCTCTTCAGGCGAATGGTTTAGAATTACGTTCGACGAGGCCGTCAAAACAGTAAAGAGACTTGTGGCCGAACATGGGAACCGCAAACTTATTGAAATAAGGCCAGTTGATGAAAGCGGAATAAAGGAAATAATCAATACATTTTATGTGCCTCGCGAAAGAAAAGAGGCGGATGTTCCCGTTCTTAATCTTGATAGGTGGGAGCCGAAAGAATCGGAAACTGGTGTGATTAAAGCATTTGTATATGAATCTTTCAAAGGTTCAATGGAAGAAACTGATGACTTTGACCTTTGCAAAGATCAGCTTGCACTTTATAATTCCATTATTTTAGATGGCATAGCCGCCTGCAAGAAGAAGATACAGAGCTTTTTCTTGGATTATTACTGGTCGGTGGATGGGAACGTCTACAAATATTATAAAGACGATAAAGCGCTTTTGTCTCTGATGGAACTGACAATATTGGCAACTCCTGATTCGGCACAAACGGCATAGGAGGTGAGATTACGGCCCACGCATTTATCATCGTAAACGGAAAGGCTTTTCCCGCTCCTGGGCGATCCCCGAATTTTATCGTCGCCACGACGGTAACGGCCGGCCGCAACGCAAACAACGAAGTGATCGGGCAGAAGGTAGGGCGAGATCAGTACAAGCTCGACAATCTATTCTGGCCGCGCCTGACCGCCGCCACATGGTCCAAGATGCTGCAGGAATTTGCAAAATTCAAGGTTTATGTCACATTCCCTGATATGGTAAACAACGATTGGATTACGATTTGGATGTACCCAGGGGATCGGACCGCGACGCCCGCAAAGATCAGCAAAGCCACCGGGCTTCCAACGATCTATACCAGTTGCAAATGCAACGTCATCGACTATGGACTTGTCTGACATGAAAAAGGGGCGAGAAGGATGCAAACCGTAAGTGCAGCATACAAAGAGCAGATGCGGAGACCTCTCCGCAATCGTTCCTATGTGCGGGTGTCTTACGGCGTTTTCAATCTTCTCGCCGGCCAGCAGGCGGAATTTACGGATAATGGTCATACGGCCTATGCCAACCTGAACCTGAACGATGATATCCTGCCGGACCGAGACTATGCCACATTCGAGCGGGATTACTGGCGCGCGGATGGGAAGCAGCTTATCCTTCCGGCGACTGGTCCCTACAATTACGACGGCTTTGTTTCCTCGGAAGTGTCAAACCTCACGGATAACACCTTTGCCGCGAACCCGACCATCACGGTTTCCTTCACCGACCCGCAGGACATTTTCGGTTTGACGCTCACCTTCCCGGAAGGACAGGTGCCGCAGGAAATCAAAGTAAACGGCACGACCTACAATCCGGATTCAGAGCTTTATATCATGCCCGACCGCTTGCAGGACGTTACCTCCATCACGATTAAATTTGTGAGGGCTCCGGCCGCCGGCCGCCGCGTCCGGCTGAACCGGCTGCAATTCGGGCAATCGGTCGTTTTCCAGAACCGGCAGCTTATCAAGACTTCTTTTGAGAGCAGCATCGACTTCCTGTCGCTGTCCCTCACGCAGAAGAAATTCACCTTCACGATTGACAACAGGGATCAAGCCTACAATCCCCTGAATCCGACCGGAATTTATTCCTACCTGGAAGCGAAGCAGCCGCTTGATATGGAATACGGATACGAACTCGACGACGGTTCTATCGAATGGGTGCAGGGTGACAGCACAGTATCGGAGAGCACGCCCATCGCGGCGGACGCACAGGCTTCTTTTTCAGCGGTCGATGCCCTTACGAATTTAACCGGAATGTTTCGGTATGGGCTTTACCGAGAAAATAGAAACCTGATCGACAATAATTTCAGCGCATGGGAATCTGGACAATATCAGCCATCAGATGGGGGAAAAGCCAATATTACATCAAGGCTCCGACTTTCTGAATTAGTTGCTGTCAAACCTTCCACCACATATTACTGCGACACGGAATCCGATTTTCAAGAAGTCATCAGGACATATGATTCCAGCAGAAATTTTCTTTCTTCTATTGGGGCGATTCAAAATGGGCAAACATTTACAACGCCAGCCGGAGCTTACTTTATCAGCGTAACGCTTTTCAATCCTTTAGACGAGACTATTGCCTATGATTATCAATCCTTGTTTGCCGATGGAACGATCAAGCCGTTCATGTGCCTAAATAGCATTGTGGATAAATCGTATGCCCCCCATGACAATAAAATTTCCCTCTACGACCTCGCAGAAGAAGTTTTAACCGATGCGGGCGTCGAGCATTACTCCATTGACGGCCACCTGAAAGATATTTACACGAAAGCCGCGCTCCCCATTGTCACGCACCGCGAGTGCTTGCAGATTATCGCCAATGCAGGGCAGTGCATCCTTTATACCGACCGTCGCGGGTATATTACCTTGGAAATAGCGCTGGACCCGACGATTCAGGTCGGCGACAACGGACACATGGCGTACAGCAGTTCCGAGAGCGCCTACAATGACGAGAATTTGCCGACCGCGAAGTATGCGGACTTCCTTCCGGATTCGTGGAAAGCGGCCGGAGCGAAAATTCTTCTCTCGGCGGCCGGGCCATACATTCGTATGGGCTTTGTTTCGGACAAAATCTGCGACGCGGACGGCGCCTTTTCCACCTATCCGGTTTTCTTTTGGACCTACTCCTTCCCTTATTCCGCATTTCAGATTCCGATCATGTTTGACAACGTGGATGGGGAGTGCGCGGCGGAATTCGATGTTGTCTATAAGCTGGCCGGGGCAGAGATTGACCGCGTTTCCGTAACGGGAAATACAGCGGTAAAGTACATCGTGGAACATTCTGTCGATAAGACGGATCGAATCGAGATTGAAATTCACAAGTGGAGCCACGGCACCCGCCGGGCGATGATCGCGCAGATTGGTTCCGGGCGCGTGAATGACATGAACATAGACTTCTCCACAGCCACCGCGAAGCCCGTTGTGGAAAAGAGTTCCCAGGTCAAGACGGTCACGGTGAATTGCTACGGCTACACGCCAGCCGCCGCCGCGACGGAGCTCTATCACGAGAACATCACGCCCAGCGGCCCCGTCACGCTGAACATCTCCCATGATGCCGCGGCGGAGTTGTCCGCTTCCGTCACGGGTGTAGACGACGGCAACGGGAATATTTCGCAGACCGATGCGGTGATTACTTCGCAGAAGCATTACACCTATTATTCGGTTGTGACGCTGACCGGCACGCAGCCCTGCACGCTCACGCTGACCGGGAAGGTACTCACGCCGGCCTCCGTGGGCGTCGTCAAGCAGATAAATCCGCAGGGCGAAGATAAGCCCGCTCTGCAAAATCCGCTTATTACAGACCTCACGAACGCGCAGAACACGGCGATATGGATTGCAGACTATTTCAGCAAGCGGAATTTCCTGACTACGACGTACCGCGGGAATCCGGAAATTGACGCGCACGACCTGATTTACATGGAGAGCCAGTTTGAAAAGCTTTTCCCGGCCCGCGTCATGGACCACAAAATCGAATTCAACGGGGCCCTCTCCGGGAGCGTAAAGGCGGTGAAAATAAACGATGGCTGACTGGGTAACGCCGAAGACAGACTGGACGGAAAACGACTATTTCAATCTCGACCCGGACTACAACCGGATAAAAGGAGACATCCAGTGGATTAAGGACTTCTCCGCAAAAATGTATGACGACTTTCCGATGCTCTCTATGGGCGACTTCACGATTGACGGATTCCCGGCGGACACATTTCTTAACAACATCGTGGACAACGTGAAGAAGCTGGAAAACAATCTTTTCAAGCCGCCGCAGGACCAAGACATGAGCCGGTATGTTGGCGGTTCTCCGGGGTGGGATTTCAGGCAGCTTAACATTATAGAGAGCAACATTCTCCGGCTGCACGACGCAATGGTTGGGCAGTGGAATCTATTGCCGACAATGGCCTTTTCAATGGGAACGGGGGTTGATGAATTTTGAGCCTGAAAACAGATTTTAAGGATGCAATACCGGCGAGCGGCGCGGGAACTTTACGGAAGTACCAACAGATCAGCAATGCGGATGGGACGGTATCGTTTCAGGATGCTACGGAATATTCGCAGGTGGGGGACAAGGCGCAGGCAAGTGTGTTCAATGCTATTGGGGTAGCGGTTAATTCTAAGGTTGAGCTATCATCCACGCAGCCAACCGACCAATCGGCGGGCGACGTGTGGATTAAACCTGTATAGGAGGAATAGACATGGCGGAACAAAATGTATCGTA
>DHDF01000023.1:54830-55240 GCA_002399225.1 bacterium UBA4883 | reverse complement strand
AGGAAAGAACCTGCTTTTTCTCTTCTTAGAACCGTTTAGCCCGCTTTCCCGCGGAAGTCCGCGGCAACTTTTCCCGCCTTGATCACCAAGACAAGGTTCCGGTTCCGATCCAGTACAACCAAATCGGCCAGCTTCCCCTCCCGGATGCTCCCGATCTCCCGGTCTGCACCGATTTCTTTTGCAGGGTTGATCGTTGCGGATTTAATCACCTGGCGCAGCGGGATTCCATAATGGAGCAGATTTTTTACTTCGCTGTACAGATTTGTGGTTGAACCCGCAATCGTTCCGTCCGCCAGCCTTGCCTTTCCATTTTGAACAAAAACCTTTTGGCCGCCCAGCTCCGAAACCCCGTCTGGCATCCCGGCGGCCCGCATGGAATCGCTGACAATGACGGTCCGGTCTTCCCCCAG
>DHDF01000023.1:52660-54636 GCA_002399225.1 bacterium UBA4883 | reverse complement strand
AAGACCGCGCCGACCGCGCCGGGTTCGCGGTGATGAAAGCCGGTCATCGCATTGAACAGATGGGTCACATGGGAAATGCCCCGCCGGAACGCTTCTTTCGCCTGCTCATAGTCCGCTTCGGAATGAGCCAGCGACACTCTGCAGAACGGACTGACATGTTCAATAAATTCCATGCCGCCCTCACGCTCCGGCGCCATATCAACCAGCTTGATAACTCCTCCGTATTCCCCGTTCAAAGCCTGAAATTCTTTCCAGTCCGGAAGGCGCACAAACTGCTCTTTCTGCGAGCCTTTCCTGCGCGGCGAGATATAGGGCCCCTCCAAATTCACGCCCCGGACGGACGCCCCGGCGGGCGGATGCTCCATGCAGTCCTTCGCAGCGGAAAGGGCCGCCCGAATCCGCGCGGGCGAAACCGTCATGGTCGCCGGACAGAACGAAGTGATGCCTTCCGTAATCAGATGGCCCGCCATCCGCGCTACAGCTTCCCGTGTTCCGTCGCAGAGATCGGCCCCCGCGCAGCCGTGAAGATGAAGGTCCACAAAGCCCGGAACGATCAGGCAACCGGTCAGATCCATGCCGTCTCCCGGCAGGTCTGGCGAAATCCGGGCAATCCTCTCCCCCGAAACGGCAAGGTCGGCCCGCACCAGGTTAAAATTGTCGTCCAACAATTCTGCATTCTGAAGAAGCATGGAACCTCATCCTTTCACCGGGTGTCTTTGCCGGGCAAGCCTCAGCGCGTCGCTGTCCGCCACGACTGTGGCATTGGGATGCAACTGTAAAATTGAGGCTGGAATTTCCGGTGTAACGGGACCGTACAGCGCTTTTTCCAGAATTTCCGCCTTTCCGGCGCCGCTGACCACCAGCAGAATCTTTTTCGCCTGCATAATTGCCTTGATTCCCATTGTGACGGCAAACTTAGGCACCTCGTCAATACTGTTAAAGAAGCGGGAATTATCCGAAATTGTTTTTTGTTTGAGCGCGACCTGATGAGTCATCTTATCAAAGCTTTCGCCCGGTTCGTTAAACCCAATATGCCCGGTTTTACCGAGTCCGAGAAGCTGCAGATCGATTCCTCCGAGTGCAGAGATCAGGGCATCGTACCGCGCGCATTCCCGATCCATATCCTCTGCAAGCCCATTCGGCAGGAAGGTGTTTGTCGGGCGGATATTGATCTGCTGAAAGAAATTCTTCCACATGTAAGAATGGTAGCTTTGCGGATTTTCCGGACTCAGGCCACAGTATTCGTCCAGATTTACACTTCTGACTCCGCTGAAATCAAGGTCGCCTTTCCTGTACCATTCAATCAGCTGCCGGTAAACGCCAAGCGGCGTGGAGCCCGTCGCAAGCCCTAGAACGCTCTGCGGAAACAAAATGACCTGCGCCGAGACCAGATTGGCCGCCTTCCGGCTCATCTCCTGGTAATCCGGCGCTTCTATAATTTTCATTTTCATTTGCTCCCCTTTTTCAGACATGGAAATCTGCCCGCATGCCAGTCATTCACGTACAAGGGATTCCCGCATCCTCTGCACCTGATTTTTGTCGATCAAGCTGTAACGATCTTCCGGCGGATAAAGCATCCCGCCGAAGTAAATGGCCGGATTTCCCGAGGCAGAGCGGTCGTAAACCGTTTTTTGAGGCGCGATATGCACCTGCGAGCAGCCTGTCAGCGAGACGACCTGCCGAAGGTTGCGGGCCGTGATTCCGGCACCGGGCAGAATCTGAATTCTGCCCCGCGCATATTGGTTCATCGCGCCGACGGTTTCCGCACCTTCAAAAACCGAAGAAGACTGGCCGCTGGTCAGGATCCGCTTGACCCCGATTTCGCAGAGCATATCGATAGCCTCTTTCCAATCCGGGACCACGTCGATGGCCCGGTGAAAAACCGATTCCCGGTCCCCGATGATCTCCATCATCGCCCGGCAGCGCTCCAGGTCCACCATTCCGTTTTCTTTTAGAAAGCCGAACACGATTCCGTC
>DHDF01000023.1:52129-52553 GCA_002399225.1 bacterium UBA4883 | reverse complement strand
AGAAAGCCGAACACGATTCCGTCCGCGCCATGCTCCAGCAGGATTTTTGCATCCGCCAAAGCGGTCTTATACTCCGCTTCTGTGTAGCAGAATCCTCCCTCGCGGGGGCGGACCATGGTCATAATCGGAAGAGCCGTCGCTTTTTTGGCTACTTCAAGCTCCCCTGCCGTCGGCGTCAGACCGCCTTGAAAAAGGTTGGAGTTCAACTCCACCCGGTCGGCCCCCGCCTTGTAAGATTCAATGACGTCATCCGCCGAACCGCAACAGACTTCAACAGTTATTTTTCGCATGTAATTCTCTCCTTGTGATTACAGGATCTTGTCCAGAATACTATAGAATGCAAGCGTTCCCGCCCCGATCATCGTCCCGTTTGGACCGAGTCTGGAAACTCTGACCAGAGGGCCGTCATCCCCCCCGCCCCTGC
>DHDF01000023.1:51729-51970 GCA_002399225.1 bacterium UBA4883 | reverse complement strand
TGCAAAAGCGATCCAGAATGATCTCTTTATAAATCCGGTGTTCCTCCAAAAGGCGGCCGCACAGAATAATGATATCGGGAGAATAGGTGCCTCCCAGAAGATGGAGGGCGATCGAGACATATCCCAGAACCTGGTCGATCAGATTGATGGCCCAGGGTTCTTTCTCCAAATATGCTTGAAACACATCGTCGAGAGTCGCATCCTCCCTGACGGTTCTCGCTTCCCGCAGGATCGCCCAGTC
>DHDF01000023.1:50612-51597 GCA_002399225.1 bacterium UBA4883 | reverse complement strand
GCTTCCCGCAGGATCGCCCAGTCCGCCATATAAGCCTGCAGGCAGCCCCGCTTTCCGCATTCACACATGTTTCCTCCGGACGGATTCATGCAGATATGCCCGATTTCGCCGGCCATGTTGGCCCGGCCCCGGTAAAGCTTATGATCGATCACAGCGGAGGAACCGATGCCGGAGCCCATGGTCAGCACAACACTGGATTTATAATCTTTTCCAAGGCCAAACATATCTTCCGCGACGCCATGGGCTTTGACCTCATTGTCAACAACGATATCATCGATTCCCGTCAGCGGCCGCAGGATCTCCGCTACGGCGACATTGTTCCACTTCATCTGGGAAGAGAAACGGATCGTATCATTCTCGATCAGCCCGGGGCAGGCCACACCGACCGCCCGGATGACCGGCAGATTCTTATTTTCAGAAAGGATCTGCATCACCATCTCCGCAACGCATCTGAGGACATGTTCCGGGGAACTGCTGCCGAAATTTCGTTTTTCCTCCAGCTTTTTTAAGACCTGGCCTTTGAAGTTGATGATGCCGGTACAGATTCGGTCGCGGTCGATTTCCACCCCAACGCTCAAGAAGTTATTGGAAGCCACACGCAGCAGCTTTGGCTTCCGCCCAACCGTGTTTGTCTGCTCTCCGCTGTCTTCCTCGCGAACAATTCCAAGTTTCACCAGCCCATCCACAATGCGTCCGACAGACATCAGACTCATATTGGTCAACCTGGCAATCTGCAAACGGGAGACACATCCCTTTCGGTGAATAATGGAAAAAACCAGCTCCCGGTTTGATTTTCTCATGGAAAACTTGTCCAGCTTAACCCCTGGCTGAGTCATTTCTTCGCCACCGCCTTCATAAAAAATATGGGGCCTCTTGAATCCCCCCGGACCCCTACAAGCAGAAGGGGAGTTCAGCAGGGCCGCGGCGCACTGTGAAGCAGCTCGTACAGAGTGGCAACAGGCGAACCGGTCGCGCCACAGCTCTG
>DHDF01000023.1:49885-50448 GCA_002399225.1 bacterium UBA4883 | reverse complement strand
CCACAGCTCTGATGCTCAAAAAACGGCTTGTCAACCCAGGCCGTCCCGGCAATATCGATATGGAGCCATGGCCTCCCTTCGCAGAAAGCCCTGACAAAAAGCCCGGCCGTGATGGTCCCACAGTAGCTTTCCCCCATATTTTTAATATCCGCGATTTTGCTTTTAAGAAGCTCCTCATATTCCGGGTAAATCGGCAGCCGCCAAAACTGTTCTTCGGAAAGGCCGGCTGCTTTCTGAAGCCTGTTCCACAAGGACTCGTCATCCGTCAGAACGCCCGCCGTGGTAAAACCAAGCGCACCCACAACCGCACCGGTCAGGGTTGCCAGATCCACAACGCGGGCGGCCTTTTCAATTCTGACGGCATAAGTGGCGGCATCGGCCAGAATCAGCCTTCCTTCCGCGTCGGTATTTTTGATTTCAATGGTTTTTCCCGACATGGAACGGAGTACGTCGCCAGGGAGAAAGCTCTGCCGCGAGATGCGGTTTTCACAGGCGGGTATCACGCCGACGACATTGACCTTCACCCGGTTTTTCGCCAGCGCGAAAACCGTCTGCGCCACCGC
>DHDF01000023.1:25686-49741 GCA_002399225.1 bacterium UBA4883 | reverse complement strand
AAACCCGTCTGCCCCCCCGCTGCCCCGCCCGCCATATCCCCTTTGATCCCGGCCATGGAGTCCCGGCCTTTCAGGCAGTAACCGCCCGTGTCGCAGGTAACCCCTTTGCCCACCAAGGCGGTAAACGGAGCTTCGCCGTCCCCCCGGTAGCGGAGAACAATGAGGCGCGGCGGATTGCCGCTGCTTTTTCCTACGGCGAGAAGGGCACCCATCCCAAGGGCTTCCATCTGTCTTTCATCCAGCGCCTCGGCCTCGACACCGCACTCCCCCGCTTCTTTCAAAAGAGCATCTGCCATGGCGGCGGGCGTCAACCGGTTGGCCGGCGCATTGACGAGGTCTCTCGCCTTGATGATGCCGTCCGCCAGAGTCTCCGCCTCCCGCAAAGTACGTTCCAGCGGCTGGGGCAACGGATGTTCCGAACTGCTCAGAAAGAAGTGAAAATTTTCTTTCCGCTCGTCAGTTCGGTAAATTTCATACCTGTAAAGGCCCAGTTTCATCCCAAGGACCGCAAAAGGGATCGCGCGCGCACCCATTTTTGCATCAGCCGCCGAAAGGTCAAAAAGAGCATCGTGAATATGATATTCCCGCAGCGTTTTTACGGCTTTTGCAACGGCATCCATCACCCGTCGCCCGGTAACGGTTCCCGGATCGCCGAGGCCGACATAAAGCCGCAGTCCGCAGCCCGTCAACCGTGGAAAGCAGGAAAAGGGTTCCGCAGTAAAATAATTCTTTACCGGCTCGTCGACGAAACCGATGCCGACCAGACGGACTTCATTCCGGGATTTTCCACTCAGGTCAATCTGAATCATGTGCAACTCCTCCTTCCATCAGACATAAGGACAGGCGACAAAATGGCCGTCCGAAATCTCTCTGAACTCCGGCTCCTCCTGTTTACACCGCTCGGTGCAATTGGGGCATCTCGTGTGAAACAGGCAGCCGGAAGGCGGATTGATAGGACTTGGAAGATCACCCTTCAGGATCATTCTGTTTTGCTTCTGGGTTGGATCCGGGATGGGAACGGCGGAAAGCAGCGCCCTGGTATAGGGGTGCAGGGGATTCCGGAAGAGTTCTTCCGTCGACGCCATCTCGACCAGCTTGCCCAGATACATCACCCCGATCGTATCGGAGATCATCTCCACCACGCTCAGGTCGTGGGAGATAAAGAGATAGGTCAGGTCATATTTTTCCTGAAGTTCCTTTAAAAGATTAAGCACCTGCGCCTGAATCGAGACATCCAGAGCGGAAACCGGCTCATCGGCGATGATCAGCTTCGGATGCACCGCAAGGGCGCGCGCAATGCCGATCCTCTGCCGCTGGCCGCCGGAAAACTCGTGTGGATAGCGGTCGGCCTGCTCCGGCCGGAGGCCGACGACATCCAGAAGTTCCGCGACCTTGTTCCGCCTTTCTTCAGCGTTCATGGAAGTGTGGATGCGCATCGGCTCTTCAATCAGATTTTCCACCTTTTTGCGTGGATCCAGCGAACCGTACGGGTCTTGAAAAATCATCTGCATATTGCTGCGGATGGGCCGCATCTGCTGTTCCGTAACATCCGTGATATCTTTCCCGTCGAAAATAATGTGCCCGCTGTCCGGATGAAGAAGCCGGAGGATCAACCGTCCCGTAGTGGATTTGCCGCAGCCGGACTCCCCAACCAGAGCGAAGGTCTCTTTTGGATAAATGGAAAAAGAGACATCCGTCACAGCGTGAACGTATTTCGGCTTTGAAAACATCCCTTTGGATGAAAAAAACGTTTTAACCAAATGTTGAACCTGAACCAGCGGTTCGCTCATTTCAGAGCCTCCTTTGCTTCCTTCTGTCCGGCAAGCCAGCATCGGACCTGACAGCCTTCGCAGCCTTCCACATCCCGCAGCTCCGGCTCTTTTTCCCGGCAGAGATCTGTGGCAAGCCGGCATCTCGGTGCAAATTTGCACCCCTCCGGCATCTCATTCAGGCTTGGGACGGTCCCCGGAATCGACGGCAGAGACTCCACCCGGCGGCCAATCCTTGGCAGGCAGGCCAGAAGGCCCCGGGTGTAGGGGTGGCGGGGGTTCTGAAACAGCGTCTGCACATCGGCCTGCTCCACGATCCGGCCGGCATACATGACAATGACGCGGGAACAGGTTTCGGCGACGACGCCCAAGTCGTGCGTAATCAGCAGAATGCTCATTCCGTTTTTCCGATTTAATTCCCGCATCAGGTCGAGAATCTGCGCCTGAATCGTCACATCCAGCGCCGTGGTCGGCTCATCCGCAATCAGCAGATCCGGGTAGCAGGACATTGCCATCGCGATCATCACCCGCTGGCACATTCCCCCGGAAAGCTGGAACGGATACGATTCCAAAGTTTGTGCAACATCCGGAATCCCGACCATTTTCAGCATGTCGGCCGCATGTTCCAGCGCCTTTTCCTTGGTCAGGTTCATATGAAGCTGAATTTCCTCCAGCATCTGTTTTTTGATGCGGAGCACGGGGTCCAGCGATGTCATCGGCTCCTGAAAAATCATCGATATCTGCTTCCCTTGAACCCTTTTTATCTCCTTCTCTGAGAGAGTCAAAAGGTTTTTCCCGTTAAGTAAAACGGAACCGTTGGTGATTTCTCCGGCCGTATCCTGAAGCAGCCGCATAATGGAAAGTGACGTAACGGATTTGCCGCAGCCGGATTCCCCGACCAGACCGACGATTTCCCCTTTGCGGATCTGAAAGGTAACGTCGTTGATCGCGGTGATCCTCTTGGTTTTGCCCTCGCGGAACTGGGTCTGCAGATGATTTACTTCCAACAATACATCAGCCATACCATTCACCCCCTACTGGATTTTCGGGTCAAGCGCGTCTCTCAGGCCGTCACCGAACAGATTGAATGCCAAAACGGTTAGAAAAATGATGCCGCCCGAAAAATAAACGATGTGGGGCGCGGTGCCCAGATAGTTCCGCCCGGTGGAGAGCATGGCCCCCCAGTCCGACTCCGTCGTTTTGGCGCCGAAGCCGAGGAAGCTCAGAGACGCGGCCGCCAGAATTGCCGTGCCAATGCGCATGGTAAAATTGACGATGATGCTTGCGACCGTCCCCGGGAAAATATGCTTCCACATGAGGCTGGCATTCGAACAGCCCAGGGAACGTGAAACTTCGACAAAAAGCGCCTCCTTGACCGAGAGCGTGGAACTTCGCATGATCCGCGCGAAAGACGGGACGCTGAATACGGCAACGGCGATGACGACATTGCTCAAGCCGGGACCGATGACCGCAACAATGGCAATGGCCAGCAAAAGATCCGGAAATGCAAAGAGCACGTCGCAGGTACGCATAACCAGCCGGTCGATCCAGCCCCCGTAATAGCCCGCGAGAAGGCCGAGAATCGCGCCGACCGTCGCGCCGAGCGTCACTGAACTGAGCGAAACCCAAAGGGAAGAACGGGAACCCGCAAGCAGGCGGCTGAAAACATCCCTCCCATATTCATCCGTCCCGCATAAATGCTGAAAACTCGGCGGGGCAAACATGTTATTGTAATCCGGCAGAGATGGATTGAACGGTTCAACAAAAGGCGCCAGAAAAGCGACGAGAATCAGCAGCAGGATAAAGCAGGCGGAAAAGATCGCCATCTTTCTCCGCATAAATTTTTTTAAAAACAATTTTGTAGGATTTTGCCTTACGGCGGAAGCTTTCTCTTTTTTGACCGGTTCTCCCTTCCGCTTGGCAGGACTCACACTCAACATCCGGGACCCTCCTTAATGGTTATAGCGTATCTTTGGATTCAGGACACCATACAAGAGATCCACAATCAGATTGATCATGACAAATTCAAAGGAAAACAGCAGAAGTTCCGCCATGATCACCGAATAGTCGCGGAACGAAATGGCTTCGACCAGCTGTCTGCCCAATCCCGGAATGGTGAAGACCTGTTCGATGATAACAGAACCGGCAAGCAGACCGCCGACCTGCAGCCCTCCCACCGTAACGACTTCAATCAGCGAATTGCGAAACGCGTGGCGCAGAACGACCAGGGATTCCTTTAATCCTTTGGAACGCGCGGTGCGGATATAATCCTCTTTCATATTTTCCAAAAGGGACGACCTGGAAAAACGGGCCATGATCGCCATAATCGGAGTGCCGAGGCAAAACCCCGGTAAAATGTAACCCCAGATGGAACTGAGCCCCCCGGTTGGCAGCCACCCAAGCTGGACGGAAAACAGCTGGATCAGGACAAGGCCCAGCCAGAAAGTCGGCACTGAGATGCCTGAAATGGCAATCAGCATTCCCAGGTAATCCTGCCATCGGCTTCGCTTCACCGCTGAATAAACCCCGATCAAAACGCCGACAAACAGCGACCAGAGCAGCGCCACCGCAGAAAGTGTAAGCGTGGGCTGAAACCTGGAAGTAAGCATAGAAGCTACACTCTGCCCCGTTTCGGTTGAAGTGCCAAGGTTCCCGTGGAACAGCCTGTCCATGTAACTCCCGTACTGAAAGATCAGCGGCTTGTCAAGCCCCCAGGCGACGCGGGTCGCTTGAATTTCCTGCGGCGTGGCATCTTTTCCCGCCATCAGGCGCGCCGGGTCGCCGGGTATCATATGGATAAACATAAAGATAATGAAAGAAACAACCAACATCAGCGGGATGGTACCCAATACCCGTTTGATAAAATATCGGCCCAAGCAATGACCCCCTGTCGTTAAAATCCAAAAGGGCCCGGTAATTTTTTACCGGGCCCGCCATGAATGAAAATTCAGTGTGCAAGCGCGGCCTGCGCACAATTGATGGAACCGTCCGCCAGCATATAAACATTGCTTACATAGGACTTAATCCCATACTGAACTACCGGCTGACCCAGGAAAAGCCACGGCGCGTCGTCCCAGATGGTCTTCTGTGCCTGCGCATAAATCGAGGTCAGCTTGGAAGGATCGCTTTCCACAAGGCCTTGGTCGAGAAAGCTGTCCAGCTTTGCATTACTATAGTAAGAAGTGTTGGCATTGGTCGGCGGAATGCTCTTGCTGTAGAAAAGAGCTCTCAGCGCGCCGTCCGCATCGCCGGAAGACGGCGACCAGTTGCAATACCACATCTGGATCTTGGAATCTGCCGCGGAAGTGGCCTCGTTGATCTTGGCATTCAGCGTTGCGCTCTCCATCGGCTGAACATCCACTTTGATCCCTACCTGTGCAAGTTCCTGATTAATAAACTGCATGCCTCTCTGCGAATCGCTAGTGTTATCCGACCAGATGGAAGTCGAGAAACCGTTCGGATAGCCCGCTTCTTTCAGCAGTTCCTTCGCTTTCTGAACATTATAGGAATATTCGTTTTGTTTACTGTAATACTGCGTGGTGGAAGCCATCGGTGAGGTTGCGTGATTGCCGTACCCGCCAAAAACGACCTTGATGAAGGCATCTTTATTGATGACGTAGTTCATCGCCTGACGGACACGAACATCATTAAACGGCTTTTTACTCATGTTGATGGTCGCATAAAAAACGATGTTGGACGGGACAGATTCCACCTTGATGTTTTTCGTTCCGTCAACCGCCTTGATCTGATCGGACGGCATCGGATAAATCATATCCGCCTCGCCCGTTTGCAGCATTGCAATTCTGGCGCCGCTTTCCGGCACGACTTTAAAGGTGAGGGAATTCACCGTCGGTTTTTTGCCCCAGTAACTGTCGTTGCGGACGACAATCAGATGATCTCCCTGAACCCATTCCTTCAGTTTGTACGGGCCGGTGCCATCCGCGGTATTATTCAGGTTGGCGCCGCCCTGGATGGCTTTCGGGCTGATGATTCCAAAGTTTGTCATCTTATTCAGGAATGTGCTGTACGGTTTGGAAAGGATGACTTGGACCGTGCTGGCATCCGGGCATTTGATCTCTTTCACTTCCGCGAAATATTTTCTCACTTTTAAATTATTTTTCTCGTTCATTGCGCGCTCGATATTTGCTTTGACGGCATCCGCGTTAAAATCAGTTCCGTCGGTAAACTTGACGCCGGTCTGAAGATGGAACGTATAAGTCTTTCCGTCCTTCGAAACATCATAGGATTTTGCCAGAAGAGGCTGGATTTTCATGTCCTTGTCAAAGGTCAGAAGGGACTCATACAGGGTGCGGTTGGCAGAAATGGTCGTCGTGGAGGTCATGTTGGCCGGATCCAGCGTCAGGACGCTTTCCGACATGGCAATCACCAGATCATTGTCCTTGGACTTTGCTTCGCCAGACGCGGCGACGGTGCTTCCGGCTTTGCTCTGACCGGAAGCGCTCCCCGCCTGCGACCCGGAACCGCACGCTGAAAAAATCATGGATGTGACCAACGCCAAAGACAGCAGCGCCACAAGCTTTCTACGTTTGATCATAACTTACTCTCCTTTTTCATTTTTGAATGATGAAATTGCTTCACACCGCTCCGCTTTCCGGCGGGAAAACAAAAAGCGGCTTCATTGAAAACGCATAATTTTTTTAAAATGATTCAATTAAAAAATGGATTTAAGCCTAAATTTATATTGTTATGTTATTAATTTGTCAAAGAGCAGATCATGGATTGCTATATTTGCCCCAATATCCCAGATGATAAAAGAAAAATTCATGTTGATTTTGACTGCATTCTCTTTTATAATGGCTTTAATATATAACATCGTATTACTAATTTACTGCTATCATAGCAAATGTCCTCTGCGATGTCAACTAAGAAAATAGCAAAAATGAAAAATTTTTATCTAAAAATTGCATGCGTCCGGCTTTTTGGAAAGGATTAGCAAACGATGACAAGACAAAACATTTTTTCGGAATCTGAAGGAAAAAAGATTGAAGAAAACTATTCCGGGGCGATTCGAAACTTTGGCGGGCGTGCAGGGCAGTTTTCCTCCATTTTGCCGGGGCTCGGCGCTGCCGAGACATTATGCTATAAATTTTTAGTGGCCTCCATGCCGATCAGCGACGCAGCCAGCTACAGTGGGAAACTGCTGCTGTCCTTTGTCAGGAGTTCACTTTTAGCGCGGGAGAAAACTCCTTGGGGGAAGAAAATTCCGGCCGGCATCTTTTTAAACGACGTTTTGTTTTATCGGGTCAACAATGAAAATATTGAAGATTACCGGGGCCGTTTTTTCAAAGAGCTTTTCCCCCGCGTCAAAGGGTTGGATCTATCCCGCGCCGCATTGGAGGTCAACCACTGGTGCCATGAGAAGGCAACCTACCAGTCAACCGACGACCGGACCGTTTCTCCTCTGACCATGGCAAAAAACGGCAGGGGCCGCTGCGGGGAGGAATCGGTGTTCGCCGTGTCGGCGCTCCGTTCGGTTGGGATTCCGGCACGCCAGTGCTATGTGCCAAAATGGTCCCACTGCGACGACAACCATGCCTGGGTTGAGGTCTGGGTGGATGGTAGCTGGCACTTTTTAGGAGCCTGCGAGCCGGAACCCGTTCTGGACAAAGGGTGGTTCACCTATGCGGCCACCCGGACGATGCTGGTCCACAGCCGACTGTTTTCCGATTTTGCAGCGGACGGGGCGGTCATTGCAAAAAAAGGGTGCGTCACGGAATTAAACCGGCTGACAAATTACGCAGCTGCCGGCAAGGTCACCGTGCGGGTTTTAGATAAAACCGGCAAGCCGCTGGCAGGCATCCCGGTGCAGTTTGAAGTGATCAATTACGCCGAGCTTGCCGTCATCGCGTCTCCGGTGACCGGGGCTGACGGAACCGTAAAACTAGGAACAGGTCTTGGAGATCTGTTCGTTTCCGTTTTCCACGGCGGCAATTTTCTGACAGAATTCATCCATGTTCGGAAAGACAGCTTTGTGCTTCTCGATTTTTCACACAAAGGGCCCAAGCCCGTCTGTGCGGATTACGATTTTCAACCGCCGGAAGGAAAATTCCAACTTTATATTTTGCCGGAGAGAGCGGCGCTTTCGGAATGTGTGCGAAAAATAAAAGCCGAAGACGCCACGCGCAAACGGAAGGAAGATTCTTTTTTAAGTCCCGGGAAAGCCGGTGAATACGCGGCAAGATTTCCGGCGTCTCAGCAGGAGATCGCCCGTTTTCTCGTGCTGGCGAGAGGAAACGATGCAGAAATCGTAAAATTTCTGGAAAGCCGGCACCGCCTTGCGGAGAAAGTCAGTCTTCTGAGCCAGCTCCGTGAGAAGGATTTCACAGATTGCACCTGCGCGGTGCTGGAGGATACCCTCGACAGCGCTCTGCCTTACCGGGAAAGCTGCGAACCGGCCGTCTTCCAGAGCTACGTCCTTTCCCCCCGGATTCAGGATGAATTTCTGTTCCCGTACCGCGCGCAGATCACAGATTTTTTCTCTGCAGAGCAGCGCGCGGCTTTCCGGGAAAACCCGGCGCTGATTCACAAGTACATCGAAGAATCCGTCTCTGCCCGCAACGACCTGGACTACGAGGCGCTGACTGCCAATCCCGCCGGCCTGCTCCAGGTCAAAGCCGGTTCTGACCGCTCCAGGCAGACTCTGTTTATCGCCATTTGCAGAACGTTCGGAATTCCGGCCCGGTTCAATTCTCATACGGGCGCGGCTGAATTTCTTCAGGCCGGGAGCTGGAAAAACGCCGACGGAAGCATTCCGCAGAAAGCCAAACTGACTCTGAAAAATAAGGGCCGCCCGCTTCGCTGCCATCAAAATTTCAGCATTGCCCGGTTTGAAGGCGATACTTTCCGCACGCTGAACTACCCCGGCCTTACCATCGAAAATCAGGCTGTGCTTGAACTGGAGCCCGGCTGCTACCGGATTCTTCTTGCAAACCGCCAGATTGACGGGGATATTCTGGCGCGGTTTTATTATCTGAACGTCAAAGAGGATCGGCAGGCGGAAATTGCCGAAAGGCAGGGAGAAATCCGGCCCCGGCTCATCGACCGTGAAATCCGGGACACGGCGCTTCGGGACGCGTCGGGAAGACCGACATGCCTGAGCCGCTTTGCTGCGCTTCATTCCAAAAATATCATCGCGCTGATCGACGTAAAAAAAGAACCCACCGAGCATTTGCTCAATGAGTTCTTTTCCCTGCGGGAACGCTGTCAAAACGAGCCGGATCTCTCGCTCCTGTTTCTCGTTCCGGACCAGGAATCCCAGAAAGACGCCCTGCTGCAAAAAGTGCTTGCGTCGATTCCGAATTCTTCCATCTGCCAATACTCGGACCCGGCCCTTGCTGAAAAGCTGTGCGATGAAGCCCGGATCGGCGACCGCCGGCTTCCCCTCGTGCTTCTCTGCACCGAAAGCCTGCATGTGAAATTCTTTTTTTCCAACTACAATGTGGGAACCGCCGCGCTCACGCTGGACATTGCAAAAGAAATGACATCTATTTCAGACTGATCTCCACAACTGTATCTTTTTCATCGGGCAGCCTTCCGGAACGCGGGCTGATAAAAGCGTCCGTGCAGTTGTCCGGCTGGTTCCACGGCCGGCTGATATTCGCTTCGGACAAATCGCACAGATACCGCGCCGATTCTACTTTGCCAGCCATATTCTCCAGAATCAGAGGGCCGACGCCCCGCTCGAAAAGGTGGGCATATAGTTTTTTCCCCTTCTGCGTAAACCGACCCCACTCCGGCTTTTCAAATTCAGAAGCGCCGCAGCCGTAAACGGAAGGGCTATTGGCCTTCATCCACTCTCCGACTTCGCCGAGAATTTTAACCGCCTGCTCCGGAATTTTTCCTCTGGCATCCGGCCCGACGTTCACAATCAGATTGCCGTTTTTGCTGACGCATTCCGTCAGAGCGCGTACGATATCTTTTGCGCTTTTATAATCGTTGTCTTCCGCACAGTACCCCCAGTGATCATTTAGAGTGATGCAGGCCTCCCAGGGCAGCGCATTGCCCGCGGTATCCCTCATGCCATGTTTGGGAAGGTACTGCTCCGGAGAAACAAAATCGCCGTATTGCAGCGTTGGAAAAATAGAGCCGGTGTGCCCGCCCAGACGGTCGTTCAGCACAAGGTCAGGCTGGAGCTGCCGCACCATCTGAACCAGCTCCTTCGCCCTCCATTTTTCTCCGGACATATCGTTTACTTCGTCTTTGTAGGAAAAATCGAACCAGAGCAGATCGATCTTCCCGTAATTGGAGAGAAGTTCGCGCACCTGCCCGTGAAAATAGTCGAGATATCTGGAAAAATCCTGCCGGATTCCCCGGTAAGCTTCCTCATCCCGCATGGGATGCTGTTTGTCATGATAAACGGGGTAATCCGGATGGTGCCAGTCCAGCAGAGAATAATACAGCCCGACCTTCAGCCCCGCACTGCGGAAAGCCTTCACATATTCGGCGACCACGTCTTTGCCCGCGCGGGTATTCGTCGACTTAAAATCGGTCAGCTGAGAATCAAACAGGCAAAATCCGTCATGGTGTTTTGCCGTCAATACCGCGTATTTCATACCGCATTTTTTTGCCAGCGCCGCCCATTCCTCCGGATGGCAGGAACTGCAGTCAAACTGCTCAAAATAGCGGCGGTACCGTTCCGATGGGATCCGCTCCACGCTCTGTACCCACTCCCCGCGCGCGGGAATCGAATATAGTCCCCAATGAATAAACATCCCGAACCGATCCTGCAGAAACCTCTGCGTCCTGCGCTCCATACGATTGATTCCCTTCTATTCTTATATTTTTCCGGTGTCAGCCGGTGCGATCCATCGCTCCGCCGGCCGCAGCAGCCGGTGCCCCCGCCGCTTTGGTCTTTGTGATCATCTGAGGCACAACGCGGTAGAGATCCCCTACGATGCCGAAATCGGCCACGCTGAAAATCGGCGCGGAGGGATCGCTGTTGACAGCGACAATATACCCCGAATCCTTCATACCGGCAAGATGCTGGGGTGCGCCGGAAATCCCGCAGGCCACATACAGGCCGGGTTTGACGCGCGCGCCGCTGTAACCGACCTGGTGCTCTTTGGAAAGAAAGCCGTCGTCCACAATCTGCCGGCTTGCGCCGACCACCCCGCCGAGCAGAGAGGCCAGCTCCCGGATCATACCGAGATCCTGCGCGGATTTCAGCCCCCGGCCCGCCGCGACCACCACTTTTGCGTCCGAAATATCGGTGCTGTTTGTTCTGACTCTTTTAATTGTTTTGATAAAAGGATCCACTGAATTTTTCGCCGCCAGATTCACCACTTTTCCCCGCCTTGCCGCATCGCGGGGCAGTGCGTCGAATTCCCGGTAGCGAACGGTCGCCATCTGTGGCATGGCGCTGGATTTAATGTGCACCAGAATGTTTTCGCTGAAAGCGGGCCGGATTTGAATCAGGGCCCCGTCTTCATCAATTTCGAGGCCTGTGCAGTCCGCGGTCAGCCCCGCCTTGCAGGCTCCCGCAAGCCCCGGCGCCAGAGAACGGCCGAAACTGGTGGCTCCGATGAGACAGATCTGCGGTCTGGTCCGACCGATCAAATCGGCCAGATTCTGCCTGTACAGAATCTCATCCGGAACCGAAAAGCAGTCATCGGCTATATAATAGACCAAATCCGCCCCACTGTAAACCAGTTCCCACGCACTGATGCCGTCTGGGCCAAGAAGCGCACAGGACACGGGTACTGCGAGCTTTTTCGCCAACTCGCGGGCTTTCCCCAAAAGCTCATAAGTGATTTTATGGATTTTGCCGTTTTGCTGTTCGGCAAAAACTAAAATGCCGCCGTCTTGCTGGTTCATGCTAAAATCCTCCTCTGCCGCAGGATCCCGACGAGTTCATCCGTCGCCTGCGGAACCGCATCGTCCCTGAAAATCCGCCCGTGCCGTTTCAGCTCCGGGGGAATTTCAATTTTTTTCACTTTGGTCGGGGACCCCTGAAACCCGACCGCCGTCTCCTCCAGAAACGGTGCGAGGTCATGAAAGGTCAGCGTCGTGACCGCCGCTTTCCGCGCCTTCATCTTCTCCTGAAACGAAGGCAGCCTCGGTTCACTGATCTCTTTGGTCACAGTGAGCAGAGCGGGAAACAGAATCTCTTTTTCATAGGTTCCGTCCCAAAGCTCCGACTCCACACGGATGCTGTCCCTGTCGGCCGCAGCGACCCTGCTGACAAAACATGCATACGGAATTCCGAGGTTTTCCGCAACTTCCGGGCCAACCTGGCCGGTGTCTCCATCGACGGTTTTTTCACCGCAAAGAATCAGGTCAAAGCCGCCGAGCTTTCTTACTGCCGCCGCAAGGATCATGGAAGTGGCGCGCGTGTCCGAGCCGCCGAACTTCGCGTCACTGACTAGAACCCCCCTAGAGGCGCCTCTCGCCATACATTCCCGGACCGCTTTGACCGCATTGGGCGGCCCCATACTGATGGCGGTAACCTCGTCCCCCAAGCACTCCGAGATCTTCACCGCCTCCTCCAGCGCATTCAGGTCGAAAGGGTTGACCTCTGTACCGGCCGACTTCCGGTCGACCACTCCCCTTTCCCGGTCAAATTTCACAGTGTCCATGTCCGGCACCTGTTTTACCAAAACCGCAATCTTCAAGCCGTTCATCCCATCTTCTCCCTTCCTGCCGCGGCGGTCCCCGAGAGGAGAATCCCGCCGCCCTGTTCTGTCAACCGGCCGTTTCATGAAAGATGGTGCCCGGATTAAGAATTCCGTTTGGATCAAACGCTTTTTTGATTGATCGCATGATCTCAAGCTCTTTTGGAGAAAATTGCAGGCTCATGTAATCCGTCCGCGTTTTTCCGGTTCCATGTTCGGCCGTGATGGTGCCGCCGTACCGAATGGCAGTCTGATAAATTTCCTTTTTCATGTCCTCATAATTTTCCGGGAGCTTTCCGTCCCGGTTCATCAGAAAGTTGTGCATGTTGCCGTCCGCAATATGGCCGAGGGAAACAATCGGATTGTCATATTTTTCACCGATCTTCCGCACATCTTCAAAAAAATCAGGGACTGCCGACGGCGGCACCGCAATGTCCGTAATGTCTGCCACTTTGCTTTTATAGGGGACATAGCAGTTACTGCGGACTGCCAGAAGATCTTTCTGCTCCTTCGCGCTCTCTGCAACCACGCTGTCGACCGCACCGTACTGCCCGCAGATATCGACGATCTTTCCGCAGTTTTCGTACAGATTATCTTCGTTCACCCCGTCGACAATAAACATCAGGTCGACAGAGCCTTTCTTTGCGGGCCAGACAAGGCCGAGATCTTTTGCCGAGGCAAGGGTCAGCTCCCGGTCCATATATTCGCAGGCGAGCGGCGTGATCCCGCTTTGCAGTACTTTCGGCACTGCGTCGCTCGCCTCTCTTCTGGACTGAAACGACACCAGCATGGTGTTGCTGAATTCACTTTTCCCGTACAGGCGGAGTGTGACCTCCGTAATGACCCCCAGGGTGCCCTCGCTGCCCATGACAAGCTGCATCAGGTCGTAGCCCATATTATTTTTGAGAAGCTTTCCGCCGAGATGCAGGATTTCTCCGGTGGCAAGGACGATCTCCACGGCCTTGACATGGTTTCTCATGATGCCGTGCTTGACCGCCCGGGTGCCGCCTGCGTTGGTGGCAACCATCCCGCCGACCTCGGCCCCTTCGTCGCCCGGATGGATCGGAAAGAAGAGCTTCCCCTGCTTTTCCAGTGCCTCCAAAAGCTGAGAAAGTGTCGTCCCGCCTTCCATCGTAATCATCAGATTTTTCTCATCCAGATCAATGATCCGGTTCATCAATGAAAACCGGATCCCGGTGGTCCCGCGCGGCGGCGGGACCGGCGTTGTCGGCGGCGCGGTGCCGGTGGAGCCCAGCCTTGTGCTTTCGCTGGAGCGGAATTTTGGAAACCTCTTTCGCACAGGCGGGCCGGACCAGAATGCAGTTCTGCGTTTCCTTCGGGCGGATCAGCGGGTAGCTTTCATCAACGAGATAGCATAGCATTTTATCTAGGTCCGCAGTCGCATAGTCGTTCCCTACAATTTTCCGCACATCAGCAAGAACCTGTTCCGGGCAAAACATATTATCATGGTTTTTCATCATTGCAACGCTCCCTAAATAAAATAATAAAAAAAGCCCGCCCCAAAAAAGGGGCGAGCTTTTGCATCCCGCAGTACCACCCAAATTCGTATTGCTACGCGCTTGAAAGGCCTTAACGCGGCCAAAAATTCGTGCGAACCTACTTTTACTCTGTTCAGAACGCCTGCTCGGAAATGAGAAGGCCATATTTTTTGCGCCGCGGTTCTCATCCGGACCCCGCTTCTCTGCTGCGCAAGAGGAATACAGCCGATTTTCGTCATTGCATTTTTTAATTTTTTATATTTTCTGGATTTATTTCTAGATTATATCCCAGAAAATATTTTTTGTCAAGCAGAATTTTAAAATCCATATTTTTTAATAATGTATTTTAAGCGCGACTGCTAAAACAAGAAAGGCAATAAGAAAGAAGATACCAATGAGCGGCATAATAAATTGATACCATTTATTAAGAGGGACTTTGCCATAATTTAAAAAGATAAGGAGCGTTCCATAGGTAAACCAAGCCATATTTGTAATACCGTCGCCAAATTGATAAGCTAAAACAGACGTTTGAGTGGACAGGCCTAAATTCACCCCAATGCAACGCAGAACCAGTCGGATATTCTTTTATGGTAATACTTCGAATAAATTCACGTCATCTCACACCGAAGCATAAAATATATGTAAATTTTCTTGGATTATATTTACATATATTGCTTTTAAAAATAAGCCCCTTTCCCCTGAAAAACCGGGGAAAGGGGAAAATGTCTCTTCAGTTGTCTTATTTAATCTGGGCAAATGCCTGGTCAAAGTCAGCAATAATATCGTTGACATCTTCCAGACCGACGGAAATACGGACCAGACCTTCCGCAATGCCGGACTGAGCCAGCTCTTCCGCCGAATAAGTAGAGTGAGTCATGGAAGCCGGATGCTCCACCAGCGTTTCGGCGTCGCCCAAAGAAACCGCAATGGTGCACAGTTTCAGAGAGTTAATCACTTTTGCCGTGGTATCTCTGTTCGCATTCAGCTCAATCGACATCATGCCGCCATAATCACGCATCTGCCTCTTGGCAATCTCATGACCCGGGAAATCTTCCACGCCGGGATAATAAATCTTTTTAATCGCCTTGCTGCTCTTGAAATACTCGACCAGCTTCTTCGCGTTGCTGCAGTGCTTCTGCATCCGGATGTCGAGCGTTTTCAGGCCGCGTGCCAGCAGAAACGCACTGAACGGGCTCATGATCGCGCCGGTCATATCCTTCAGGCCGGTCATCTTGCAGGTGTCAATAAAATCTTTCTTGCCTACCACAAAGCCCGCAATGACATCGCCGTGGCCATTGATGTATTTGGTCGCGCTGTGAACGACCACATCCGCGCCCAAAACCAGCGGATTCTGGAGATAAGGAGAATTGAAGGTGTTATCCACAACCACTTTGATCTCCGGGTTGTAATCATGCGCCATCTTCGCAATTTTCTCAATATCCAAGACCTTCAAAGTCGGGTTGCAGGGCGTTTCAAAATAAACGACCTTTGTCTTCGGGGACAAGTTCTTCTGCAGATTGTTGAGATCGGACAGATCCGCCAGAATGACTTTCACGCCAAACTTTGTGAGTCCTTTGGTCATCAGGGAGTAGGTGCAGCCATACAGCGTATCGCTGCTGATCAGCTCATCGCCTGCCGCCAGCAAAGTCCATAGGGCGCTGGAAATTGCGCCCATGCCGGAAGCTGTGCTCATGCCGGCTTCGCCCTTTTCAAGAGCGGCGACTTTCTCTTCCACAGCGGTCAAAGAGGGGTTGCCCAGGCGGGTGTAAATGTAACCCGGCTCTTTTCCGGCAAAGCGGGCTCCGCCCTGCTGCACGGAATCGAATTCAAAGGTTGCGGTCTGGTAAATGGGAGTGCACAGAGAACCCGTGTTCTCTTTACATTTACCAACATGAATCTGCTGCGTTGCAAAGCCCATTTCCTTCTTGTCTGCCATTGCAATTCATCCTTTCTGTTTTTTATAAGCTTTTTAAGAGAAGCTTATAATTTATTGTTCCGCAAGCTCACTTATAATTATTTGTGATAAGTAAGCCTGCATTCCTGCCCTGGAGCATCTGCATTTTTGTGAAACGTAAGTGAGGAGGGATTATGCTTTTTTAAAACTAAATAGTGTGCTAAATCAACAATAATATTGGTTTCACATTTGCATATTTGTTGCTCACTGCTAATAGTATATCATTGATTCCAACAAAAGCGTTAACATTTTTTTCTGTTGAGTTGCTATTGATTTATTTGATAGCGGTGCGGAAAACCGGTCATTTCTATCGTTAGCGATATGGCGGCCTTTCTGCGGTTACAAGCGACAGGAAAAGATTCCGATCAATTTCAAAGCGTGATAACCCCTCCGAACGGTCTAAAGGCTGGAAAAGATGGCTAAAAAGGCCTGCCTGCCACACTGCCCGAAAGCGGAATAAAATGCCTCAGACAGCAGTTGTTGCCGCAGCGCTTTCCGCCTCTTTGTTCTTGGCAAGGATTGCTTTCTTTTCCTCAACTCCGGATTCCGCCACATCGTATTCCCAGTTCCAGGGATTTTTGCGGCACACTCCGTCGGCAAACGGGATAAAGACCGAAACTACGGCGAATACCAGAAGCAGCTGTTGATACCAAAGCAGCGGAATCATCTGAACAGGATTGACGACGCCTTTGCTCAGACTGCCGACCAGGAGGAGCTGCGCGCCATAAGGGATAAAGCCCTGGAAGATGCAGGCGAAAATATCCAGCAAAGAGGCGCTGCGGCGTGGGTCAACCTTGTATTGGCGGGACATGTCCTTGCTGATGCTGCCGGAAATGATGATGGCGACGGTGTTGTTCGCCGTGGCGATGTCCGCCAGAGAAACCAGTGCGGCAATCCCGAACTGTGCAGATCTCTGGCCGCGGATCATTTTGCTGATCTTCGAAATTAGCCAGTTGATCCCGCCGTTATGCGTTGTAAGTTCTGCCAAGCCGCCGCAGAAGAGGGACAGGCAGAAAACTTCGCCCATATCCGTAAATCCGCTCCAGACTTTCTGTGCAAAAGTCATAAGAGTCAGATCGCCGCTTGTCATTCCGATAATGCCGGAGGCAAAAATCCCGATCGTCAGAACCAGGAACACATTCCAGCCGGCCAGAGCAAAAATCAAGACGAACAAATAGGGAATGACCTTAATGAAAGAAAACGAAGTGCTGCCCATATTGACAATCGTATCGGGGCGCCCAAAAATAAGCAGCAGAACAATTGTGAGAACTGCGGCCGGCAGCGCAATCAAGCCGTTGAGCTTAAATTTATCACGCAGTTCGCAGCCCTGCGTCCGGGTCGCGGCAATCGTAGTATCCGAGATCATCGAAAGATTGTCGCCGAACATTGCGCCGCCCACACAGGCAGCCATCAGTAGCGTTGTGTTCAGGCCCGCCTTGTTTGCAATGCCTAGTGCAATGGGAACAATGGCGCCGATGGTGCCCATAGAGGTTCCGGTTGCGATCCCCAAAAAGGCGGAAATTACAAATACGCCGGCCGCCAGGAACTGAACGGGGATGACGGAAACACCCATATTGACGGTTGCATCCACCCCGCCCATGCTTTTGGAGACACTGGAAAATGCACCGGCCAAGAGATAGATGATCAGCATGATTAAAATGTTTTCGTTGCCCGCCCCTCTGGCAAAGGTCGAAAACTTTTCGTTAATGGAACCCTTTCCAATAAAGAATGCTAAAATGGTTGCAATGAAGATTGCAGTTACGGATGGGAACTGGTAAAACGCCATCGCCGTACCCTTGGACTGCTCATACAGTCCTGCCCCCAGATAGATTACAATGAAAACTAGAAACGGCAATAGGGCAATCCCACTGCTTTTCTTTTGTAGGGTGTTTGCATCCTGCTTCATAAATTCTCCTCCTAACAAATCTTTCCTGACATCGCCTTAACGTACGCCTGCATAATGTCTTCCCCACTGTATCAAGTATATCATTTCTTTATGTCAGTGACTAGAGATAAGTTTTTGAGAACCAGTTATCATATTTAATCATAACATATACAATTTTTTTAATTTATTCTTTAAAAAAATAAGCAATTCATCCAAAACAAATTTTCCATCTAGGCACAATCGCCTTCAATGGGAAATTATACTGCAAATTTGCAGTATTAAGATGTTATTTTGAAGAAATAAATTATATTAAAAAGAAAAACATACTGGACAGAGATCACTTTTCTCCCTTCGCTGTATATGCATAGACGACAAAAATACTTGCAAAATTTTAAAAACCGATTTGAAAGCTTTCGGATTATTTTTAGGAAAAAAGTTGCAAAATTGAACGGAATCTGTTATAGTAAAGAAAATTAAATTTTAGAAGGTCTTCAGGGCAGGGTGAAATTCCCGATCGGCGGTAAAGTCCGCAAGCGCTTCGGCGCAGATCCGGTGAAACTCCGGGACCGACAGTAAAGTCTGGATGGAAGAAGATTGTTTCGCACTAAAAAAGCGGGATTTTTTTATGATCCCTTAATTTTGGTATGGAAACGGCCCTGTATGAACTTTTTTAAGTTGATACAGGGCCGTTTTTTTGTTCAGGAGGCAAGATGATGAATCAGGCAAGCTACTGGATGCATCGCGCCATCTCGCTGGCGAAAAAGGGCGAGGGATGGGTCAGCCCCAATCCGATGGTCGGCGCAGTGATCGTAAAAAACAGACACATCATCGGGGAAGGGTATCACAGAAAATGCGGAGAACTCCACGCGGAACGCAACGCACTGGCTTCCTGCACGGAGTCTCCCGCAGGAGCGACACTCTATGTGACTCTGGAGCCATGCTGCCATTACGGAAGGACGCCGCCCTGCACGGATGCCATCCTTCGGGCTGGCATCGCCAAAGTCGTGGTCGGCTCCGGTGATCCCAACCCGAAGGTGGCCGGAAAAGGCACGGCACAGCTCAGGGCCTCCGGTGTAACCGTGGAAGAAGGTTTCCTGAAAGAGGAGTGCGACCGGCTGAATCCTGTGTACTTCCACTACATCACTACGGGAACGCCTTACCTTGTCCTGAAATACGCAATGACATTGGACGGAAAAATAGCCACTCCGTCGGGCGCTTCCAAATGGATCACAGGGGAAGCCGCCCGCGCGGACGCCCGACGGCTGCGGCATCAATACAGAGGGAACATGGTCGGGATCGGAACGGTCCTGAAAGACGATCCGCTGCTTACCTGCCGGTTTGAAAATGGCAGGGATCCTACCCGCATCCTCTGTGACAGCCATCTGAGGATTCCTCTTAAAAGCCAAATCTGCAAAACGGCAAAACAAGTGCCGACCCTTGTGGCAACGACCGTTTCAGAAAGCGGCAAAAAAGCAAAGCTGGAAAAGCTGGGAGTCAAGGTCCTAACCGTCCCGGAACGCAATGGGATGGTGGACTTGCAGGGGCTGATGCGGCAGCTCGGAGCGCTTGAAATTGACAGCATTCTGCTGGAAGGCGGCGGCAGGCTGAACGAAAGCGCCCTGCAAGCGGGGCTGGTGCAGGAAGTTTATGCTTATGTCGCTCCAAAAATTTTTGGAGGCGTAACGGCAAAAACGCCCGTGGAGGGTCTGGGCGTCCGATCACCGGAGCGGGGATTTTTATTTTCCGCCCCGGAGGTGAAAGTCCTGGGAAATGATCTGCGGCTGCGGTGCCGGGCGCGAAAGGATGTGAAATAAATGTTTACGGGACTCATTGAAGAAATCGGCCGAGTGCGACGAATCCTTCCGGACGCTGGAAGATTTGCGCTGAGTGCAAAAGCCGTGCTGGAGGGCATGAAAATCGGTGACAGCATCGCGGTCAACGGCGTCTGCCTGACCGTGACGGATTTTGACGGTCGCTCCTTTACCGCCGATGTCACACCAGAAACACTGCGAAGGAGCGCGCTGGGATGCCTGCGCCCAGGCGACGCGGTCAACCTGGAACGGCCGATGGCAGCAAACGGGCGTTTCGGTGGGCATTTTGTCTCCGGCCATATTGACGGGATCGGGCGGATTGCTCACCGGGTGAAGGAGGGAAATTCTGTTCTGATCGAAATTGAAGCGCCGCCCGAGATCCTGAGTCTGGTCGTGGAAAAAGGCTCCGTTGCGATCGATGGAATCAGCCTGACGGTGACAGCCGTCGATTCAAAAAAGTTTGGCGTCTCCATTATCCCTCACACGGGGGAGCAAACCACGCTGCTGCGGAAAAAGGCCGGCGATTCGGTCAATCTGGAAACCGATCTGATCGGCAAGTATGTGCAAAAGCTCTTGCGGCCCGAACCCCGCTCTTCGCCCTTCACTTTGGACTTTTTAGCACAGAATGGATTTTAAGGAGGTCTTTTTAAGATGGATTACAATACGATTCCCGAAGCGCTGGACGCTCTCCGCGCAGGAAAAATCATCCTTGTCTCAGATGACAAAAGCCGTGAAAATGAAGGGGACTGCATTTGTGCGGCGCAGTTTGCAACTTGTGAAAACGTGAACTTTATGGCTACCTATGCAAAGGGCCTGATCTGTATGCCGATGAAGGAACAGCTGGGCCGTCAGCTGGGACTAGGGCAGATGGTGGCGGAAAACACAGACAACCACTTGACCGCTTTCACAGTTTCCATCGACCACAAAGACACCACGACCGGGGTCTCCGCAGCGGAGCGATCCCTGACCGCCCGAAAATGCGTGGAAAGCGGCGCAAAGCCGGAGGACTTCCGCCGGCCGGGCCATATGTTTCCGCTGATTGCACGGCGCGGCGGGGTCCTGACGCGCGGCGGTCATACCGAGGCGACCGTGGATCTCATGCGCTTTGCGGGCCTGAAAGAATGCGGCCTCTGCTGCGAAGTCATGGCGGAGGACGGGCACATGATGCGCACACCCCAGCTTCGGGAGTTTGCAAAGGAGCACCATCTTGTTTTTATCACGGTCCACGATTTGCAGGACTACTGCCGGCGCCATGACAAGCATGTGGTTCACATGGCCTCCGCCAGGCTGCCCACCGCCTACGGTGAATTTCAGATCCACGGATACGTCAACGACCTGACCGGGGAACAGCATGTCGCCCTGGTCAAAGGAGAGATTGGGGACGGGGAAAATCTTCTGTGCCGCGTCCACTCGGAATGTCTGACGGGGGATGTGTTCGGTTCCCTGCGCTGTGACTGCGGGCAACAGCTTGCGGCCGCCATAAGGCAGATTGAAAAAGAAGAGCGCGGAATTCTTCTCTATATGAGCCAGGAAGGGCGCGGGATCGGGCTGATTAACAAATTAAAAGCCTATGAATTACAGGAAAAAGGCCGCGACACGGTGGAGGCAAACCTGGAACTCGGCTTCGCGCCGGATCTGAGGGAATACTGGATCGGCGCTCAGATTCTGCAGGATCTGGGGGCTAAAACCATCCGGTTGCTGACCAATAATCCAAGCAAAATTTACGGTCTCGACGGATTCGGAGTTAAAATTGCCGAACGGGTGCCGATCGAAATTGCACCCCAGGAGGAAGATGCCTTTTACCTGAAAACAAAGGCGAAAAAAATGGGACATCTGTTTTCTCTCATCCATTGAGGGAACAGACATCCCGCTAAAAAAATCCACCCCGTCCTTTACGGGTCATAAACTGGAGGAAAGTAAAATGAAACTATTCGAAGGAAAAGTAGTCGCCGAAAAAATGCGGGTCGCAATCGTCGCTTCCAGATTCAATGATTTTATCGTCAAACGGCTGCTGGAAGGCGCCTTGGACGGTCTGGTCCGGCACGGCGTGCCGGAGGAGCAGATCGCAGTGGCCCGGGTGCCCGGCGCTTTTGAAATCCCGCTCACTGCCGAAAAGATGGCCCGGTCCGGGCAGTACGACGCCGTGATCTGCGTCGGCGCCGTAATCCGCGGGGAAACTTCCCATTACGACTCTATCTGCAACGAAGTTTCAAAAGGGATCGCGCAAGTCGCCCTCGAAAGTAAAATTCCCGTGATCTTCGGTGTGCTGACCACGGAAAATATCGAACAGGCAATCGAACGCGCCGGGGCCAAATCCGGGAACAAAGGGTATGAAGCCGCGCTTTCCGCCATCGAAATGGTCAATCTTCTCCGGCAGATAGACCGTTCCCCCTCTTTGGAAGCGTAAACCGGACGGACCGGATTTCCGCAGGCCCTGTCAGCCGTCTGTCTTTCGGTCAGGACTTTGAAGAAAGGCGG
The DNA here is from genome assembly GCA_002399225.1 of bacterium UBA4883. Classification (GTDB taxonomy): domain Bacteria; phylum Bacillota; class Clostridia; order Oscillospirales; family Acutalibacteraceae; genus Caproicibacter. Next base: position 27,714 of record DHDF01000023.1, on the reverse strand, counting down.
ATATGTTCGCACATCTCCCCCACCGGGGCACGAAGCTGCAAATCGACGGAATCGCAGTATTTTCCGGAATCCGCACTGCCGACGGTAATCTGAGGAGGTTTGATGTCGCATTGATAGTTTTGACCGGAAAGGGCGGTGACGGCATTTCCGCTGATAATATTGGCCATCTCGCCGAGCATGGAAGTCGCAAATTCATCAAGTTGGTCCGCATCCATCCCGGAAAGGGCTTTGACAATATTCAGCGTTGTGGATTTCGGGAAATTATAAACGACGGTCCCCGAAAGATCCCCGACCAAAGCGATCTCGACCCTCACATTTTCTTCCCGCCCCGTTCCGCCGTTTTCCGGCAGCGGGGAAATCTCCATATCCAGCATACTTTGAAAAACCTCTTTGGTCGCATCGAAAAACGGGTTGTCCTTCCACTGCTGCACCGCCATTACAAAGCACCTTCCTTTTTAACGTATTTGCTCATCTTTAGATCGGTCGCCACAACGTGGTTAATCAGCCAGGCGAGCAAGGTGCCGGCAAACTTCTGAACTTCCGGTTCCGGGTATCCCTCCTGCTCAAAATCATGGGCGCACCGCATGACATAGTCCGTGAAATTCTTGTGAATCTCATGGTGCGCCGGCAAATCCGGATACCCGATTTTTTTCTGGTAGGCCTCTTCGGCAGCAAAGTGGTCAACCACATATTTTTGCATAAACGCAAGCGTTTTCTTGACTTCCGGCAGCTTCTCCGTCCAGTCCCCCGGTTTCCTCAGCGCTTTGATGAATTCTTCGACCCGGTCAAACAGCTCTTTGTGCTGCTGGTCGACCAGAGGAATCCCAATTTTATACTTTTCTTTCCACATCATTGCGACCGCCTCTTTTAAAATTTAATAATAATTACTAATATTAGTATATAACTTTTCCTCTTTTTGTCAAGGGGCACGCTGCGAAAAAAGGGGGGAAAAACTGGAAAATTTCTGGCAGCCTGGGGATGCGCGCCAAAAGAACAGAGCAAAACGCCGCCTGAGGTTTCGACTCAGACGGCGTTTTGTCTGAAAGTAAGAGCGCTTACTTCCAAACTTCCTCCGCAATTTCTTTCACAAGGGCCAGCTTCGCCCACTGTTCCTCTTCGGTCAATTTGTTCCCAATTTCACAGGAGGCAAAACCGCACTGCGGACGCGGTTGTGATCTTCCTATTATTTTCACGGAACAATTCCGCAAGCAGCTGTGCCGGAGCAGGATTGTCTGCTTTGCCACTGTGTTCTCATCTTCAAAAGCGAAAAGGTGCGTGTAATTTGCTCATTGTTTTCTTCGCCTCCATCCGATTCGTTTTGAATCCATATTTTTGCGGCAAGTTCAAAGTTTAGACCGCTTTTGCGGCATTTGCGGTTCCCAGCAGCTCGCTGTGATAAGCCCGAATCTCTTTCACCAGAGAAGGATTTTGCAGCAGATCCAGCGCGGTCAGCGACAGCAGTTTTGTACCGCGCGTGATGGAATCAAGCGCGTACGGTTTGACGCACCCGTCCCGGAACGCAATCGAATGCGCCGGAGCATTTTCTTCCAGGGATTTTAAGGTGGCGTGCAGGGTGGGAACGGAATGGGAGACATTCCCCGCGTCGGTCGTGGGGAACTGGTCGATTCCGGAAAGTTCTTCTCCCAGTTCCTTTGCGTGTTTCAGATAAACGGCGTCCAGCTTTTTGTTCGGAATCAGGTTGTCGATTTTATTCTGGAAAAACGAGACTTTCCACCGGCAGCCGGTCATGGAAGCGGCCCCGGCGGCAATCTTTTGAACCTTTTGATGGGTGGCATCCACCCGCGCGCGCGTTTGGGCCCGGAGATAGAAACGGCCGCGGCTGTAATCCGGGACAATGTTCGGCGCGCTGCCGCCGTCTAAAATCACCCCATGAATCTGAACGTCTTTCGGCAAATGCTGCCGCAGGGCGTTGATGCCGTTATAAGTCAAGATCAGCGCGTCCAGCGCATTGATGCCCTGTTCCGGAGCCGTGCTGGCATGAGCGGCTTTGCCCCAGAACTCGATGTC
>DHDF01000023.1:17151-25537 GCA_002399225.1 bacterium UBA4883 | reverse complement strand
TTTGCCCCAGAACTCGATGTCGATCGGGTCAAGCGCCAGCGTCCGCGGGGTCAGGGTATTTACAACCCCGGGGTGGAGTTCAAGCGCCGCATCAACATCCTTGAAATAGCCTTCCCGGACGAAGCTCTCCTTCGCGCTTCCCTGCTCCCCGCCCTCTTCGCCGGGGGTGCCGTACACGCGGACCTCGCCGCCAATTTGGTCCAGAAACCGGGAAACCGCAATGCCGGAAAAGGTTGCAATCGTGCCGATCAGATTATGGCCGCAGCCATGTCCCAGATTCGGCAGGGCGTCATACTCCGCCAGAAAGACAATGACCGGGCCCGGTTTTTCAGAGCGAAGCGAAGCGGAAAAACCCGTTCTGTGCCCTGCCGCATTGGCTTCGACCCGAAATCCGTGATCGCTCAGGATTCCGGAAAGCAGCTTGCACGCGAAGAACTCATGGTTGGAAACCTCCGGCTGCGCATGAATCTGTTTCGCCGCCTCCTGATAGAGCTGCTGATTTTCATCAATATACCTCAGTACCTGTTTTTGAAGTTCAGACATGAAAAACGCCCTTCTTTCCTTCATTAATAACTGTTAAAATTTCACCCTGCTTTCCTCTTTCCCGCACAGGGCGGGCGAGAAAAATTCACCACACGGGCACGATCGCTCCTTTATACATTTCATTGATCACTTTTTTGGTCTGATCCGTGTAATAAACCTTCAGAATCTTTTGAAAGGCGGGATTGTTTTTATCTTCCGGACGGATCGCAATGATGTTGTAATAATTCTTTGAGGATTTATTTTTTGTGCTTTCCCGGATAATGGCATCTTTTGCCGGGTTCATGCCCGCGTCGGACACCACGCCGGTGTTGATGGCCGCAATGTCAACATCGCCGAGAGCCCTCGGGATCTGTACGGATTCCATCGAGATAAACTGAAGGTTCTTCGGATTGCTGGTGATATTCTTCGTCGTGGGGGTCACCGGATCTTTCCCGTCAAGCTTGATCAGTCCCGCCGACTGCAGCAGAAGCAGCGCTCTGCCGCCGTTGCTCGCATCATTCGGGATCGCCACTTTCGCATTGTCCGGCGTATCGGAAATTTTCTTGACTTTCTTCGAATAAATCCCCATTGGGGCAATGTAGGTGTCTCCGAGAGAGACCAGGTTCAGATTATGCTGTTTGATAAAAGTCTTAAAATAGATTTCCGTCTGAAAAGCATTCAGGTCAATTTCCTTGTCCGCGAGCGCCTCATTTGGCTTGACATAATCCGCGAAGCTGACCGGCTCCAGGGTGATGCGGTAGGGTTTCAGCTGCTGATTCAGGCAGTCCCAGAGCCTGAAATCCGTGCCATTCACGCCGACTTTCAGGGTGACGGGCTTGGAAGAGTCACCTTCCGATGAAGCCGCTGAACCGCCGCTCTGCGCTCCTCCCGAGGCGGAGCAGGCCGTGGCGCTGATGGCCAGAAGGCCTACCAGCAAAAGGGAAATCAGTTTTTTCATGTTTCATCTCTCCTTTGTGATGTTAATGACATATCATGAATGGCTGAGCTTCCGGTAAATCAGGTCGCCCATCCCCTGAATCAGGTAGACGATGACGACGATCACAAGAATGGTGACCACCATGATATCCGATTTAAAGTACTGGTAACCGTAGCGGATGGCGAAATCGCCGAGTCCGCCGCCGCCGACCGTGCCGGTGATGGCGGAAAAACCGATCAGGCCAATGAGGGAAAACGTGATGGCGAGGACAACATCCCCGCGTCCCTCCACCAGAAGAACTTTGAAAATGATCTGCATCGGGGAAAATCCCATGGATTGGTACGCTTCGATCACTCCCTCATCCACCTTCAGCAGGGCAATTTCGACCTGCCGCGCCATATAGGGCACACAGGCGACAATCAGCGGAACAATCGCGCCCTTGACCCCGATCGTTGTGCCGACGATCAGCCGCGTGAACCCTGGAATGGCTGCAATCAGGATGACAAAAGGGATAGAGCGCAGCGTGTTGACCAATTTGGACAAAACGGAATAGAACGTTTTATTTTCAAGAATATGACCTTTTGACGTAACCACCAAAGCGACCCCGACCGGGATCCCAAGCAGTGCGGAAATCAGGCCGGAAACAGAAACCATGATCAGCGTCTCTTTCAGGGCCTTGATCAACTCCGGAAAAAATTCAATCACATTGGGAATCAGGCTGCTGAGCATCCCTGACCACCTCCACTTTCGTATTGAGGGACTTGTAATAATCAATCGCGGCACGGATATCTTCCTCTTTGCCGCGGAATTCCACTAGCAGACTGCCGACCGCAGTGCCATGCAGCGTTTCAATATTGCCGAACAGAATGTTGATCGTTACCTGATACTGCGAAGTCAGGTAGGACAAAACCGGCTCACGGGCAACGGACCCGAAAAAGCTGAGTTTGTAAATTGTGCCGTAAAACGGGCGGAGATCTTTTTCCACAGACTCGCTCCCAGTGGCGTGAGCGACAAATTCTTTGCCGATCGCGCTCTGCGGATTGGTGAAAAGATCGACAATGTCGCCCTGCTCGGCGATCCTTCCGTTTTCCATGACCGCAACCCGGTTGCAGACGCTTTTCACAACTTCCATCTGGTGGGTGATCATCACAATGGTGAGGCCGAACTTTTCGTGGATTTTCAGCAGAAGCTGCAAAATCGACTGTGTGGTGTTCGGGTCCAACGCTGAGGTTGCTTCGTCGCAAAGCAGGATCTGAGGGTTGCAGCTCAAGGCTCTCGCGATCGCAACGCGCTGTTTCTGCCCGCCGCTGAGCTGGCTGGGGAATGCGTGCTTTTTGTCGGAAAGATCCACCAGACTCAGCAGTTCATCCACCTTTTGGTCGATTTCTTTTTTGGGGACCTTATGATTTTTCAGCGGCGCAGCGATATTGTGGTAGACATCGATGCTGTTCATCAGGTTAAACTGCTGAAAGATCATACCGATGTTGCTGCGGATCTCGTTCAGCTTCCGGTTCCCCACTTCCGTCAGATTGACTCCGTCCACCGTTACGGTGCCGGTATCCGGCCGTTCGAGCAGATTAATCATGCGGACCAGCGTGCTTTTTCCCGCGCCGCTGTACCCGATGATCCCAAAGATATCTCCCTTTTCGATTTCCAAGTTAATATCCTGAAGCGCTTTGATTTTTTTGTCCTTTACTAAAAATGTCTTGCTCACATTTTTCAGGCTGATCACTGCGGGGCCACCTTCTTTGTTGAATTTTTCGTTTCATTTGCCGCTGTTTCGAGTGCAAAAAAGAAAGCCGGCAGACCAGATGGCCTGTCGGCTTTCTCCCCCGCGCAAAGCGCGGCTACAACAGCAGGAAGCTTCGGCCATGGCTGATTCTGAACATGCGGCTGCACATGACGTGCATCATGCACATCATGCACATCAGGGAATCCATGCAGAAGCTGTCAATAAAATTCGTCCCCATGGCGGTTGCTCCTTTCTAAAAAGATTTGACTGAATCGAACGGCTGCGCACCGGCTTTCCCATACAAAAGCCGCACGCTGCCGGAAAAATGGGTGCAAAAAAGGCTGGCAGAAAGTGTGATCTGCCAGCCTTTCCAAATTGTGTTCCGTGTGGTTTCGGATTACAAAAGCAGAAAGAGCCGGCCTTGTTTCATTCCGGGCATAAGAAAGCACATGCGGTCATCCATGGCGCACATGAGTCCATCTTTTCTGCTTTCGCCCAAAAACTCCAAAACAAGTCCCTCTTTCCGTCTTCCATCTGTTTCACGTTTGAATGGTCCCAATCATACCCCCATCTTTTCCGTTTGTCAAGTTTTTTTGCCGATTTTCCGGCAGGGCCGGCCGCGGAGAAACAGCGGACAGCCCCTCCCGGCGCAGGCAGTTGTACAGCGATGACAAATTGATTTTTTCATGCTATAATGAAAAAGCAAAATTGCGGAACAGACAAAATCACACTGAATTTGAATATGAGGATATTATGAACGAAAAAGAAATCTTTGAAATTCGCCGCCGCTTTCGTCCGGATAAAAACAATATCACTCGGATCCGCGGCTGCTATGTCAATGACCAGAAAGAAACCGTCTCGGAGTTCACTCAGCCCCTCGGCCTGATGGCGCAGGAAGAATCCGAAGAGTTCTTGTCCCTTCTGAAGAAAACGCTTTCCGGTTCGCTTGGCAAAAACCTGATCAATATCGAATTCTCAACCCAGCAGGTGGTCGAAGGCGAGGAGCACCGGCTGCTCATGACGCTCCGTAACTCTTCCCTGGAAGATGGCGCCGCGGTGCGGGAATTTTACCGGCGCGTGATCCAGTCGCTGGACTTAGAAGGCAATTACCTGATCCTTCTCGCCTGTGATCGGTACGACGTTCCCTTTGCTGCAAAAGACGGGGAAAGGCAGGAGGATTCCTCCGAAGTGTTTTCGTACTTTCTGTGCAGCATCTGCCCCGTAAAGCTGGCCAAGCCGGCGCTCGGCTACTCCGTGGCCGAAAATGAATTTCGAAACGTTACGGCGGGCTGGATCGTATCGCCGCCTGAACTTGGGTTTCTGTTCCCGGCATTCGACGACCGCAGCGCCAACATTTACAACGCCGTCTACTACTCCCGCAATACCTCGGAGAACCACACCGAATTTGTGGACACCTTATTTAAAGCCGCAGTTCCGATGCCGGCCGACACCCAGAAAGAGACCTTCCAAAATATTTTGAGCGATTCCGTCGCAGACGACTGCAGCCTCGATGTGGTGCAGTCGGTTCAGGAGGAGCTTTCCGAAATGGTCCGGGAACAGAAAGCGGCAAAGGAGGAAGATCCGCCGACCGTTTCCAAAACGACGGTCAAAAAGATTTTGCAGTCCTGCGGCGTTTCCGATTCTCATCTTTCGGCATTCGAAGAAAAATACGACTCCGAATTCGGTGCCGATACGGAGATCAGCCCGCAAAACCTCGTCGACCCCAAACAGCTTGAAGTCCACACCCCCGACGTAACCATCCGCGTCAGTCCGGAACGCGGCGATCTGGTGGAAACCCGGATCATCGACGGCGTCAAATATATCTTAATCCGTGCGGACGAAGGGGTCGAGGTCAACGGAGTCGACATTCACATTACATAATCAGGCGGACCGGTTTCTCGTATTCCGGCCCGCCCTTTTCACCCTCTGGCAAGCAAAGCACGGGAGAGAGACACCATTGCAGAGGGACTTTTTTAGCTTCCCACATACCGGGGAGTTCTCGGAAAGCCGAAGGAAGGATCAAATGCCGGATCGATGTCTCTCAGCCGGGACTTCCTGGAAAACAGCAACTGGACGGACTGCAAAATGACAGCAAAAGAAGCGGGCGGTTTATACACCGTCCGCTTTTTTGCTGGGATAGAGGAGAACGCAGCAAATACAGGTTTGGCATGAAAATTGCTTTAGACAGATAAGGAGGGAAAAAGGCTGCAAAGGGCATCTCTAGATTTCCTTTCAGGAAGAGATTTTTTTATCCACAAATTCATAGAAATGAAATGGGGAGATGATCCGATGCCTCTTTCTGTCTCGGCCAGCCAAACGCAAAGACAAAGCCAAAAACTGATTTTGACACAGACGATGCGGGAATCCCTGAAACTGCTGCAAATGCCGCTTCCGGATCTGCGGGAGGAAGTGGAAAATGCCTTGCTGGAAAACCCTGCTTTGGAATCCGGAGAAGCGGAAAAAGAAGACGGCACAGCGTGGAACGCCGTCAAGCAATGTTTCGGGGACGGCGTTCCCCGGAGCGCACACCGGACAGACGGCCCCGTAGATCCCTTTTTTGCGCTGTCTCAAAAAACGACTTTTACGGATATGCTTTTGGAGCAACTGGGGGAATTAAAAATTGATCGCGGCACGGAGCGTATCTGCCGATATCTGATCCAGGATTTGGACGACAGAGGGTACCTTGGGAACAGCGCCGAATCTCTCGCCGGGCGCCTTCGTCTGCCCCTGGCGCAAATGGAACGGGCATTGGCGGTGCTTCACGCCCTGTATCCCCCAGGTGTGGGTGCCAAAAACCTGAGGGAATGTCTTTTCTTACAGGTTGAACGGAAACATCCGGCCGGCGCGGAAACCGTTAAGACGATTATTGGAAACTACCTTGAGCTGGTTGCCGAAAATAAAATGCGATCGATTGCAAACCGCCTAGGCATCTCGATAGAATCCGCACAGAAAGCCTGTGATTTTATCCGGCATTTAAACCCGATTCCCTCCCGCGGTTTTGACACGGGCGAACCCGAACGATTCGTGATCCCGGAAGCGGCGGTCGTTAAAAATGAGCAGGGGACCTTTTCGGTCTTTTGCAATGAAATCGTCCTGCCGCGCCTTTCAATCAGCAAAACCTGCCGGCAACTTCTGCTGGAGGAGCAGGACCCGAAGACCGTGGCCTATTTGAAAGAAAAGATGAAACAGGCGCTGGACTTTCTGAAGGGGCTTTCAAGACGAAAAAGCACCTTGACTCTGATTCTGGAAAAAATCGTCGAGTTTCAAAGTGATTTTTTTGAAAGCGGCTGGGACGAATTAAAGCCGATGTGCATTGCGGACATTGCGGATTCTCTCGGTCTGCATGTCTCCACGGTCAGCCGCGCTGTTTCAGGAAAATATATCCTCTGCCCATTCGGGACCATCCGCATCAAATCCCTGTTTTCCAAGAGGCTCCCCGCACAGGGCGGCACAGGGGATCTTTCCGTCCCGCAGACAAAAGAACGGATCCGGGTTCTGGTTCAAAGAGAAAAAAAATTGCAGCCGCTCTCCGACCGAAGCCTGGCGCTTGCGCTCCAGGAAAGCGGGATTTTGATTTCAAGGCGGACGGTCACCAAATACCGGGAAGCCCTGCAAATTCCGACGGCGGCAAGGCGCAAAATTTTCGGCACGAAACAGGATGGATAGGTCTTTTGCTATTTGCAGTATTTATATCAGCCCGGTCGACAGAGTTTGGCAAAGATGATAAGATAATCATAATTAGTTTGTGAAAGTTATAAATGTTGTGGAATGAGCACATTGCAACCGCGGGGAGGTGTTGTTTTGCAGGAGATCAATTTTTCTTCCCAGCAATGGCGCAAAATTATCAACAGTTCTTCGGACGGAATTTTAATTACCGACGCTCAGGCAACCATCATCATGTGCAACCAGGCCTGGCTGCACATTACCCATCTTGACAGCCTCGGCTACAACTTAGACAACACCGCCGGAACCCAAATGCGGGCGTTTATCGACAACGGCTTCATCAAGGACGCCGCCGTCTTTGCCGTGCTGAGGAAAAAAGGCAGAGTGGTCATGACGCAGGCCACGGAACGGTCAGAGGTTTTCATGGCTTCCGGCAACCCGGTCTTTGATGAAAACGGCAACATTCAGTACGTTGTGATTAACGTAAAGGATATGACGGAGCTGACCACTCTGAAACGTGAGCTGGAGCAGTCCAAGGAATTGCAGAAACTGTACCTGAAAAGCCTGAGAACTTTTCAGGAAACGGCGGAAAACGGCCCCATCGCCGCCAGCGCGGACATGAAAGAAATTCTGGAAACATGCCTGAAGATCAGCGATACCGATGTCACCGTACTGATCCTCGGCGAATCCGGGACCGGAAAAGAAGTGGTCGCCAGATATATTCACGACCACAGCTCCCGAAAGGCAAATCCGTTCGTGACCATCAACTGCGGAGCCATTCCGGACTCGCTGATGGAATCGGAGCTGTTCGGCTATGTAGGAGGCGCTTTCACCGGAGCGAACCGGCTGGGGAAAAAGGGCCTTTTCGAAGCGGCGGGCAATGGAACCGTTCTGCTGGACGAAATTGGGGAGCTGAAGCTTGACATGCAGGTAAAGCTTCTGCGCGTGCTGGAAACAAAGCAGGTGACCCGGATCGGGTCCACCAAGCCGGTGGAAGTCAACGCGCATATTCTGGCCGCGACAAACCGGGATCTGAAAAAAATGGTTGCAGAGGGAAAATTCCGGGATGACCTCTATTACCGGATCAATGTTGTCAATATCAAAATCCCGCCGCTGTGGAAAAGAACCGCGGACATCCCCGCGCTGGCCATCTACTTTCTGAACACCTACAACAAAAAATACCGGCGCAACGTTAAGCTCTCTTACAAAGCTTTTCAGATCCTTTCGGAATATTCGTGGCCGGGAAATATCCGCGAACTGAGGAACGTGATCGAACAGCTTGTCGTGTTGAGCAATGGAGAATACGCTGACATCGGCCTGTTCAACACAATTTTGGACCGGGACGACCGGTCCGCCTGCGCGCCCGCGCTCAAAGTGAACCGGATCATTCCGATCAAAGCAGCGGCGGAGGAGGCCGAAAGGCAAATTCTTGCTCTTGCGCAGAAAAGCGGTCTGAGCAGCCGTCAGATGGCAAAGCTTCTGGAGGTGGATCAGACGACGGTTTCCCGCAAGCTGCGCCGCTACGGTCTGAC
>DHDF01000023.1:16534-16932 GCA_002399225.1 bacterium UBA4883 | reverse complement strand
CCCGCCAGCGCCGCCCCCAGCGCTCCGGTGATCTGCGGGTTCGGCGGAATGACCAGCCTGACTTTCAGTTCCCGCTCCAAAGCCCGCACAACGCCCCGGTTCTGTGCGACGCCGCCGGTCAGGACCACCTGTTCCTCGAGTCCCACGCGCATCGCAAGCCCAGCCACCCGCCTGGCGACGGACTGATGGATTCCAGCCACGATATTTGGGATTCTTTCCCCCTGCGACAGTCTGGAAATCACCTCCGACTCGGCAAACACCGTGCAGGTGCTGCTGATTTCCGCCACTTTGTCCGCCTGCTCGTCAATCTCACCCAGCCGCGGCAGATCGACTTCCAGGACCCGAGACATCACTTCCAGAAAGCGGCCCGTGCCGGCGGCGCATTTGTCGTTCATGAC
>DHDF01000023.1:15821-16397 GCA_002399225.1 bacterium UBA4883 | reverse complement strand
GCGGCGCATTTGTCGTTCATGACAAACTGCTGAATCGCCCCGTTTTCATTGACCCGAATGGCCTTGCTGTCTTGCCCGCCGATGTCGATGATGGTCCGAACCCCCGGAATCAGATATTTGACCCCTTTCGCATGGCAGGTGATTTCGCTGAGCTGAAAATCGGCTTTTTTGTATTCCATCCTGCCATAGCCGGTCGCAACCGTCAGAATTTTATCCGACGAATCCACAGAGCTGTTTTGGTACAGCCGCCGAATCACCGACTCCGTCCCCCGCGTACCGGTCCCAAGCGGCACCGTCGCCGAAGTGATCATTCGGCCCTCCCGGTCCAGGAGGACCGCCTTCGTCGCCGCAGAGCCGATATCGATTCCAAGAATATGAGGCATGTTTCATCCGCTCCTTATTTGTTTTCTGTTTCATGCCAGAACCCCTTTCGCCCAGGCAAAAGCGTCCTTATGATTTTGAAGCAAAAAAGATGCCAATAGAACATTTTAGGCGATTGTTTTAAGATTTGTTTCGAATTTTTCCGGGAATCTTTGCAGGCAGTGCAAAAAAAATAGGCAAAATTGCCTTGACAAA
>DHDF01000023.1:9510-15679 GCA_002399225.1 bacterium UBA4883 | reverse complement strand
CAAAAAGAATTTTTTTATTCTGTTTGCAAAAATTTTGGCTTCGTGCCTCAGAAAAAAAGCTGAAAAATTACAATGCAAATTTGCCTCACTATGAGGCAAGTTTGCATTTTTTTATATAATCTAAGATTAAGTTCAGAAAATTCAAGCGGTCAGATGCTTTTATTTTTTAAAAAAGTATCCTTTTGCATCTGGGAACCGAGAAACCTTTGGGAAGGATGGCACGCTTTTTGCTCTTTCCCATTTTTGAGGAGCGTTGAAAAGAGGTGCCACGGAACTTATGGATAAAACTTGCAGGCAATGGCGGAGTAAATGATCGAACAAGACAGGAGTGATTTTGAATGGCGGATGAAAAGTTGTCGTCCCGGGAACTGAGCAAAAAGCTGACAGCCGATTACTATGAAGGACTGCGAACCGCAAAAGAGCGCGGCAAGGTTGTGGCGTGGGCCTCTTCGATCGTGCCGGAAGAATTTATGGAGGCGATGGATATCGAAGTCGCCTATCCTGAAAATCATGCGGCCTCCATCGCCGCGAAAAAAGGTGCGATCCCCATGCTGGAAAAGGCCGAGTCGATGGGCTATTCCAATGATCTGTGTTCCTACGCGCGGATCAATCTCGGCTACGCCTCCCTGATGCAGAGCGATATTCTGAACCTCCCCCGGCCGGATTTTGTCGTGTGTATCAACAATATCTGCAACGTGCTGATCAAATGGTATGAAAATCTGGCGAAATATTTTCACGTTCCTTTTCTTCTGATTGACGTTCCGTTCAATACCGAATACGAGGTCAGCGAAGACCGAATCGAATATGTCAAAGGACAGTTTCAGGAATTTATCCATCAACTGGAAAAGATCTGCGGCCGCCCGTTCAATTATGACAAGTTCAACGAAGTGATGAAGATTTCTCAGAAATCCGTCCGGGCGTGGAAACGGGCTATGAGCTACGCCTACCGGGTCCCTTCCCCGCTGAACGGCTTTAACATTTTTAATTACATGGCCCTGATCGTCTGCCTGCGCGGCAGGAAAGAAGCGGAGCTGCTCTTTAACACCATCGCGGATGAGATGGAGGAACTGATCAAAGAGGGAAAAAGCCAGTTCAAAGTGGAAGAAAAGCACCGCATTATGTGGGAAGGAATCGCCGTATGGCCCTACCTGCGGCATACCAGCGGAACCCTGAAAAATTATAACACCAATCTGACCGGCTCCACCTATCCGGACGCCTGGGCGCTGGTTTACGAACCGGGCGATTTGGACGGGATGGCGCGCGCTTACGCCAGTGTGATGAACAACTGCTGCATGGCGCGGCAGGTGGATCTGCGCCGAGATATCATCCGGGACGCAAAATGCGACGGCGTCGTGTACCATATGAACCGAAGCTGCAAAATGATGGATTTCATGCAGGCGGAAATGCGCCGGCAGGTGTTTGACAAAACCCAGAAACCGTACGCCGTGTTCGACGGCGACCAGTCCGATCCCCGCAATTACACCGAAGCCCAGTATGAAACCCGCATTGAGGCGCTAGCCGAAAGCATGTCGGAGTCAAAGAAAGAAAGGGGGAACTGTTAATGTCAAGGAAAGATGATATCCTGGAAAAAATGGATTATGCAACAGTCCATATTCCGGAAACCGTGAAGAAGCAGAAAGAAGCGGGAAAAAAGGTCATCGGCGTGATGCCCGTTTATGCCCCGGAAGAGCTGGTTCACGCGGCAGGGATGTTCCCCGTCGGCTGCTGGGGCGGATGCACTTCCATCTCAAAGGCCGTCAAATACCTGCCGCCTTTCGCCTGCTCCGTAGTTCAGTCCATCACGGAATTTGCCATGAACGGCACTTACAACAGCCTGGACGGCATGTTGATGTCCGGCCCGTGCGACACACTGAAGTGCATGACGCAAAACTGGCCGACTGCCTGCCCGCAGGTTTCTTCCGCCGTTTTGATTTATCCCAACAACCATAAACTGGACTGCGGCGTCGTTTACCTGGAAAAAGAGCTTCAAGAAGTCAAAGGTTTTTTGGAAAAGACGGCGAAGGTAAAAATCACGGAGGAAGCCCTGAACCGGAGCATCAGCATTTACAACGAAAACAGAAAAGCCATGCAGGCATTTACGGAAATCACAGCGGCAAGGCCGGGCTGCATCAGCGCGAAAATGCGCCATGCGGTCATGAAGTCGCGTTACTGCATGTGGAAAGAAGACCATACCAAATTGGTGCTTGCGCTGAATGAAGAGCTGAAAAAATATCCGGAGCACCAGTGGGATGGCCAAAAGATCGTCTTAGCCGGCGTGATGGCGGAACCCGACAGCCTGCTGGAACTTTTCGACGAATTCCATATGGCCGTCGTCGGCGATGAGCTGGCCCAGGAATCCCGCCAGTTTCGCACCCTAGTGCCGGATGGAAAAGACGGACTTCACCGGCTTGCTTTGCAGTGGAAGAACATGGAAGGATGTACCTTTGTGTATGATCCCGACAAAAAACGTGCGAAAATGCTCGCCGACATGGCGCGGAAGACTCAGGCCGACGGCGTTGTGCTCTGCCTGATGAAGTTTTGCGATCCGGAAGAATTCGACGCCCCTTGGCTCAAGCAGGCGCTGGACGAAATTCACGTTCCCACGCTGAGCCTCGACATCGACCTGAACGCCGACTCTTCCGAACAGGCAAAGACCCGGGTTCAGGCTTTCAGCGAACAGTTAAGCTCCGCTGCGGCGGCTTTCTGAACCCTTAGAACGCTTGACCACCAAGAAAACTTTAAAGGAGGCTACATAAGAAATGAATGCATGGCAAAAAATGTATCAGGAAAAGCTGACGACGGCCGACAAAGCCGTGAAAGTCGTCAAAGACGGGGATAACGTGGAATACAGCCATTTTGTCACTCTGCCTTACGATTTGGACAAAGCGCTTGCAAAGCGCAAAAAGGAACTGAAGCACGTTCATGTCAGATGCAATACCCTGATGTTTGTTCCGGAAGTCTTTCAAGTGGACCCGAAGGGCGAAGTCTTCGATATGACGGATATCTCTTTCAGCGCCGTGACCCGCGGCATGGCAAAAAACGGAATTGTGAACTACAATCCGCTGGTTTATCACGAACTGCCGCTGTGGTACGATAACCGAATCCGCGGAGTCGACGTCCTGTTCCTTGCGGTGACGCCGATGGATGAGAACGGGTTTTTTAACATGAGCACCACCTGCTCCTCCACCATGGATATCATCCGGTGCAAAGGGGGCACGGCCAAAAATCTGAAAGTGATTTTGGAAGTAAACCGTTCGCTCCCGTTTATCCACGGGGAAAACAACATCCATATTTCGCAGGTCGACACCATCGTGGAAAGCACTGCCAATCCCCCGCTGCACGCCATTCCGCCCGTTTCCGGGGATGAAACCGACATGAAAATCGCAAAGATCATCATGAACGAGATGGAAGACGGCGCGTGCCTGCAACTCGGCATCGGCGGGATGCCGAACCTGGTTGGAAAAATGATCGCTCAGTCCGATTTAAAGGATCTTGGCTGCCACACGGAAATGTTTGTGGACGCCTACATGGACATGTTCGAGGCCGGGCGCCTGACAAACAACGCCAAGACGCTCGACAAAGGAAAATCCACTTTCACGTTTGCAATGGGCTCGGAGCGCCTTTATCAGTTCATGAACAACAACCCGAGCATGAATGCCCGAAGCGTGACCTATACAAACGATCCTCACGTGATTGCGCAAAACGACAAAGTCTTTTCCATCTGCAGCTGCATCGCGGTCGATATCCAGGGCAACATTTCTTCGGAATCCGCCGGATACCGCCAGATCTCAGGGACCGGCGGTCAGCTTGACTTTCACTATGCCTCTTTCCATTCCAACGGCGGAAAAGGATTCCTTTGCACCCACTCCACCAAGAAGCTGAAGGATGGCACCGTGATTTCCAATATCGTTCCGTATTTCAAAGTTGGAACTGCCATTACGGTGCCCTCCAATCTGGTGAATTACGTCGTGACGGAAAACGGCATCGTCAACCTGAAGGGGCTGTCGCTGTGGGAACGCGCGGAAGCTCTGATCGGTCTGGCTCACCCGGATTTCCGGGAAGATTTGATCAAACAGGCAGAAATCGCCGGCGTTTGGAGAAGAAGCAACAAACGGTAAAAAACGAACTTGCGAAATTCCGGGCCGCAGGGGAAATTTCTCTGCGGCCCAGCCTGTATCCCGCAGCCGCTTTCTAATATTTTTCCTTCCCACGCCGATAAATGAAAAGGAAGGAGGTGTTTCTTATGTCTATCAGCGGATTTTCCGGAATCAATTCCATGACTTCCCTGATTTCGATGCAGTCCTCTCTCCGTTGCACTGGCACTTTGCAATCCACTCAAACAGAATTGAAAACAGAGGCGGAGATCTATGAACCCAGCATGGCGTTTGCAGGAGACCCTAAAAAAGCAAAGTCTCTAACGACACAGGCGCAGAACCTAAACGGCAGCATTGGCAAAATTGCTTCCGATGTGCAGACAACCATCCAGGATACCAGAAAAGAATCTGCTTCGGAGAATTCCAAAGACGAAACGGTTTCGGATTCTTCAGAATCCGAAACCGGCAGCACAGAGGACTCGGTCCAGGGCGCTTCCACCGCATCCATTTACAATTCCAGCGGAAAACTGGCGTCCGACGTTTCGGTTACGGGAATAGAATCCGGTACATGCGGGGATCCATCCCAGTCGCAACTCAATCAATTGGTTTGATTGTAGGAAACATCCGTCCCACAGACTAGAGTCAGGCGCCCGGCGGCCTTGCCGGCTAAAAGTACACGCACAGAAAAAAAGGTCTCAGGATGCAAACTTGCACCCTAAGGCCCTTTTTCTTTTGCAATCAACATTTTTCGCCCGGCGATGACAGAGTTCTCACATAAGATGAACGGCATTGCCATTTGGGGCGTTCTCTGCCACAAATCGGATCAGTTTCGATGCCGAATTACGGCGCAGGGGAAACACCCGGCCATGATATCCATAATAAACCAGCATGGACCAGTAAACCTCATAGCCGCCCTTGTCGAATTCCTCTTCCGTTGGAAAATAGCCTGTGCAGCCGTTGGTATAACCGCCGAAATAGAAGAAATCATCCTGGAGCAGTTTCGAAACGCGCAGGGCAAATTCCACCATCACTTCGTTGGCAATGCCGCACAGGCAGCCGTTTCCGAGAGAAAAGTATTGCACTTCGACTTTCTCCCATTGCCGATGGAGCCCATTTTGGAGCAAATGCCGCACCTGATTCAGCCAGCCGGTACCGTCAATGCCGCAATACCGGCGGGCTTCGTCCGCGATTTCTACAGCGCGCGGATAGGGCGGTACCTCCGCCGTCAGCGTAATCTGACGGGAGTACATGGAAAGCCGGCCGATTTTCTGCGGATGCAGGGATGCAACGACGGGTTTTACGCCGTGCAGAACTGCCCTTGCCATGTCTTTAAGCGCCGTGTCCGAGCGAATAAAACGCTCGTCGGCGGCATCGGGTGGATTAATCGCGGATTTGAAATACCGTGGCGCAACATTTCCTGCTGCTCCCTGAGTCACCATCACCGGACACCCGAATTCTTGTTTCAGAGTATCCCGGACCGCACCGAAATAGTCCGGTGAAATCAGGTAATTATCCGCCTTCAGCACATTATTGTGTGCCGTTAGGCGAAGCAGCAGGAACCTTAGCCTGCCGCCGACAGAATCGCAGATTTTCAGGATGCCGATCCGCCGGTCCAGTGTGTCACAGCCTTTGCGCCGGTTCAGTCCGATCTCTGAAAAAGCATTGGCCCAGGCGGCGTAAACGGGAGCCATGTTCTGCATAGCCCACGCCGTAGCGCTTTTTACCCGATCACACACGAGGCGGTAATATTCCGGCGATGCGCTCTCATTCGGCGCGGAATGGCAATGGGAAAAACAGAGCATGACTTTTTCGCGGGGGAGGCTGAGAATTTTCCCAATCTTGTCCCTTAACGCATTGGCATGCGGTCTGGAAAAGCCGATATGGTCGATGGCGGCGACACAGCACCGCTCCTCGCCCAACTGCCATACGGCAACCTGTGCCGACAGCGGATGCAGAACGCCGCGGGACATCTCGTCTGCGCGGCCAAAGCCTATGGTTTCGATCGGCGCGGACGGCGTAATATCCATCTCGGCAAATCCGAACATCAGATGATTATTTTTCATGGTACTTTACTC
>DHDF01000023.1:9023-9362 GCA_002399225.1 bacterium UBA4883 | reverse complement strand
TTTACTCCTTATTCTAAAATGAAAAGGTGCAAAGTCACCCGGACAGATTCGATGATTGTTACTCCATGCAGGCTCTGTCCGAAACAACTTTGCATAGAGTAAAAGCAATGACCAGTCGCATACCATCATCCCCTTCTAAAAATGCTTCGTAAAATTTATAAAGCAATCACATTCCTTTTCGCTGTATGGTCTGAGTATATCACAAAAGACGGATAATTTCCTCCCCCGTTCAGTATTTATGATTGCCTTGCAAAGTTCTTCTTCTGTTCCTGAAAAAGCACTTGAAAACAACAGAAAAATATGCTAAAATAAAAAAGTTGCGGGAGTAGTTCAGTGGTA
>DHDF01000023.1:1557-8824 GCA_002399225.1 bacterium UBA4883 | reverse complement strand
TTCCGGGCTCTTTTTATTTTAAAGTTAAGTCACTTGCGCTTTTCGTTTAACTTTTTAATGAAAGCAAATAACATAAAAAGCCGCATGATTGCTGGAAATCCAGTAGAGTCATGCGGCTTCTTTTCATTACATGTAAAGATCTCATAGGATACGATGAGGATTCGGAACAGCCGTGGCCGGCTGCGCCAGAGAGGCTGCCGACGCCGCCTAAAAAGCCCTCCTCCACATACAGGAGAGATCAATAGCAGCTGTACCCGCCGTCAACGACAAGATTACATCCTGTCGTGTAAGATGAGGCCTCACTTGCAAGGTATATAACCGCCCCGCATAATTCGTCCGCTGTTCCAATCCGCTGCATCGGGAGACGTGAAATCCAAGCATCCATCCACTCTTTTTTCGTCGTCGGCGGGGTCATTTCAGTCAGAATGTACCCCGGGCTGATACAATTGACCCGAATTCCATACCGAGCCCATTCGCACGCCAAACTGCGCGTAAGTTGAACAACACCGGCCTTTGAAGCGTTATAGGCCACCTGATTCTGCGGATAATTCACAACAAACCCGGACATGGATGCCGTCAGGATGATTGAACCACCTTGCCGAGCGGCGATCATTTTACGCCCCGCTGCACGGGTTACAAGAAAATTGCCGTTAAGGTTGGTGGAAACCACATTTTTCCAGTCCGAAAAAGACATTTTTTCGCAGTTTTCACAATATGCGACTCCCGCGTTGCTGAACACAACGTTGACCGGTCCAAGCTTTTCGCAAATCTCGTCAAAAGCGCGATCCACTTCCTGCTCTTTTCTCACATCGATTTGAAAGCTGATCGCCTTTCTTCCCCTCTGCAAGACTTCATCTACCGTACGTGAAGCGTCCAAAAGGTCCAAGATGGCGATGTCAGCTCCCATTTCCGCCATTGCCAAGGCGCACTCACGACCGATTCCTCGCGCTCCGCCCGTCACAACCGCAATTTTATCTTTTAGCATAAAACGATCTAAAAAACTCACTGCAAGCACCTCTGCCCATCCAAGTCTGCGTCCATCATCTGAAATGCAGAAACCAATTGCCAAGCGCTAGAATGTTTTAGGTTTTCTTTTCCGTCGCCGGGATTCAGTGGTACCGTCATACGGCCGAATCCCATTTCCCGCCCGCCGTGGGACCTAACAACTCGCAATATTATAACATACCTTTTCCACGTTTTACAGAGATTCTATGATTTTATTATGTATGATTTCAACGTCTTACGATGGATTGAAAATTCAGCCTGCATACTTCACACCCTGTCAGACCTTTCAAATTAATTCTCAATCCAAGGCCCACAAGGGAAATGATAACCGTCCTATCAGTCCTGTCTGCCATCAGCCAAACGGCTTATGTTCGATTGGGCAGCCCGTTTTGGTCTATAGCTCTCCCCCGCTTCGGAAGAAAACCGAAATCCGCCTATGGCGCGATTTGGAATCACATTCTTTTTGAACCGTAGTTGCTCAAAAAGACCTCCAGAATAAATTCCATCACCAAAACAGCCGCCAACAGGAGCATGGCCGTGACACAGATCTTCAGAAAGCCCAGCAGAAGGATAAGCCCGCAAAGCACATAATTGACAATCCGGCAGATTTGCCACCCGACTTTTTCCCGAATTCTGATATTCCGCTCATCATGGACCTCAATCTCTTTCCTTTTTACAGACGCTTCCGTCTGCGTCTGAGAGCGGAGCATTCCTCTTCATAAAGGAAAATGTCTTCAATTTTCATTCCGAAATACCTTGCAATTTTAAAGGCAAGCAGGAGCGATGGATTGTATCTTCCGTTTTCAAGAGAGCTGATGGTCTGCCTCGAAACTTCCAAGACATCCGCAAGATCTTCCTGCCGGATTCCTTTCTTCCTGCGGATCTCTTCCAGCCTGTTTTTCAAAGGGCTCCCCCTTCCATGGAAAGTTTACTTTCCATGGAAGGGAACCGGGGAAAAAGGAAGGGCACACTTAACCCGCAATTGTGCCAAAGCGGGTCAGGTGTGCCTTGCCCTTATTTTCACGGGCTACCGTCAGATAAAGTCAATTTTAGAAAAGTCGATTCCTCCGTTTTTCTGCAGCAGAGATTTGTCGCAGTGCACCGCTTCGACTTTTCCAATAAACATTTCATGAGAGCCTGTCATCACGGAATTCACCACGGAACACTCGATATTCACCGGGCAGTCCGTCAGAAGGGGGGCATTGACTTTCTCCCCGTCTGCCACCGAAGCACCGCAATTGGCCAGCTTGTCCTCATTCCGGCCGCTGTGGCTGCCGAGATAGTCAAATATTTTCTTCTGTTTCTTGTCCACCAGATTGACGACAAAGCACTTTGTTTCCTGAATCATGTGATAGGAATACCGGGTGGGAACGATCCCGACCATCACCATCGGGGGCGCAAAGCTGCAATTGCCGCAGTAGGCGACGGCGAGCGCGTTATTTTTTCCATCCGCTCCCCTGCAGGATACAAGGACCTTCGGTGCCGGTTGAAGACAGGATTTCATGTTTGCACTGACTTTTTCCATGTTTAAGACTCCCTTTCATAAAATGACAGACCAAGTGGTCTCCGTTTTAAACCGCTGCCAATTTTTGCAGCCCCGGAAGCAACGCCGGCTATTTTTCTTTCCGATATAATTTATCTTTATAGTAGCTATCCGCCATATAAATTGCGCCTAAGGGGTTGTGCGCCAACACCCGGTCCTTTACGGCGAACACCGTGACCGGGGCATCGGAATATTTGATAAACAGAGAATCGTGCCCGACGCACAGGCCCAGCATGATATTCAGGTCCGTTTTTTCCTGATTCAGAAACGCCGCCTGCCCCACCGGGTTGCACATGGGCTCATAGGCCCCGGGATGGTTTTTCTGGCAATCCTGAATTCCCAAAAATTCTTTCGGAACACTTCCGTTTTTGCAGATCACGGAGGATACCTCAAAGCCGTGATCCCTCAGAATGGAACAAAAAATCTTCGCTTCTTTTGAAAGGCCGATGCAGAAAGCGACTCCCAGCTTCCGAAACTCGCACCGGTTTGCAAAATCGATAATTTCTTCCAGCCTTGTTTTTCTTCCATATCCCCCCGATTCCACCAGAGCGGACTGATAAGCGATTTTTGCGACTTTCGGGTCCTGATACCGTTTCTTGATCGTTTCAAGCATCTCGGTTTCCCGGCAAGGGCAGTTTTGCGGAGCGTTTTTTATATCTCCTGTTCTACAGGAATGTTTTGTGCAGAATGCGCATGTATACAAACCAAATTTCCCCCTTTAAAATTACTTTTCATAATAACCGAATTATGGATATACGTCAATATTCATCTTGAATATTCTTCCGGTTTGTAAAACTCCTTCCTCTGAACCTGCATTTTGTCCGTTCTGCCAAGCTGGCAATAAATACAGGAATACGGACAGGCCTTCGGCGGAATGTTAGTAATGCCAATGCTTTCCCCCTGCCGCCAGACAGCACAGGTCCAGAACTCCCGCCGAGAGCGGGAGTTTTGGACTAAGCTTGACAAATACCCCACGGGGGTATATTCTGTTATCAAGATATCGGGTCCAGAACTTGGGCCCAGAAAGGAGCTGAGAAATGAAACACGAGGTTTATTTAATTGAAGGGATGCACTGCGCCGCGTGCTCCGCCTCTGTGGAACGCGTCACACGGAAGTTGTCAGGCGTGGCCCGAAGCGATGTCAATCTGACGACCAATAAAATGACCATTGAGTACGATGAAAGCAAGGTTACGCCCGACCAGATTATGGGGAAAGTGGAAAAAGCGGGCTTTCACGCTTCGCCGGTTGTGGAAGGGGAGCGGAAAGTCAAAGAAAAGGCGCAGGAAAACGAGGAGCAGAAAACGTTCCGCAGGGAACGAAACAGCATTGTTGCCGCCCTGATTCTTTCCGGTGTTCTGCTGTATCTTTCCATGGGCGCCATGATGTTCGGCGCACCGCTTCCCAAGCTGATCGGCATCGCTAGCCACCCTGTCAACTATGCCGCCGTTCAGATGCTGCTGGCGATCATCATTATATCGATCGGGCGGAGATTCTATATCAGCGGATTTCGCGCACTGCGGCATCTCAACCCGAACATGGACTCTCTGGTCGCCATCGGGAGTTCGGCTGCTTTCCTTTACAGCTTTGTCGTTTTCTTTCTGCTTTCGGACCACCCGCAGATGGTGCATCAGCTGTATTTTGAATCCTCCGCCATCGTCGTGACGCTGGTGTCCCTCGGCAAGCACATGGAAGCGGGCAGCAAGCGGAAAACCACCGGCGCAATCAGGAAGCTGGTGGAGCTGGCGCCGGATACCGCCGTCTTTCTTCAGGAGAACGGCACGCAGCGGGAGGTTCCGGTCAAAACGCTGCGGGTCGGAGACACGGTGCTTGTCAAGCCGGGTGCCAGGATTCCGCTGGACGGCGTGGTGACCGAAGGGACAGGCGGCGTGGATGAATCCATGCTGACCGGCGAAAGCCTTCCGGTGGAAAAAGCGGCGGGCAGCGAGGTGATCGGCGGCAGCATCAACCAAAACGGCCTGCTGAAAGTCCGGATCACCCGCACGGGCGCGGATACCACCCTGGCTAAAATCATCCGGTTTGTGGAAGACGCACAGGGTAAAAAAGCGCCGATTTCAAAAATTGCAGACCGGGTGGCGGGGGTCTTTGTCCCGATTGTGATGGGGATCGCCGTCTTCGCCGCCGTCCTCTGGCTGATTGCCGGCATGCAGCTTTCCTTTGCAATTCAGGTCTTCACCGCCGTCCTGGTCATCGCCTGCCCCTGCGCCATGGGGCTTGCCACACCAACGGCTATTGTGGTCGGAACGGGACTCGGAGCGGGCAACGGCATTCTCATCCGGAGCGGAGAGGCGCTGGAAATTGCACAGAACGCCCGCGTTGCCGTTCTGGACAAAACCGGAACCGTCACGGAAGGCAAACCGGCAGTCACAGAGATTCTTCCCCGTTCGATGGAGCAAAACGAACTGCTCGCGCTCGCGGCCGCCGTGGAATCCGGCTCCAGCCATCCACTGGCAGAAGCGGTTGTGAGCCGGGCCAAAGCCGGTGGCAAACCGGGCGGAACATCGGTCTCTGATTTTGAAAATCTGCCGGGCAAAGGCGTCCGCGCCAAGATGCAGGACGGAAGAGAGGTGTTGATCGGCAGTGAGAAGCTTCTGCGGGAAAACGGCGTGAAGACCGAAACCTTTCAAACGGATGCGTCCCGCCTGGCCTCACAAGGTGAAACGCCCCTGCTGATTGCCGTCGACCAGGTTCCCGCCGGAATCATCAGCGTGGCGGATTCCATCAAGAAAACAAGCCCGGAGGCAATCCGGCAGTTGAAAGGACTCGGGTTGCGCGTTGTTCTTCTGACGGGCGACAACAAGGCCGCGGCGGCACATATCGGCCGGCAAGCCGGCGTAGACGAGGTCATTGCCGAAGTGCTGCCCGAAGATAAGGCCATGGTGGTCAAGCGCTTTCAAGAGGATGGAAGCACCGTCATGATGGTGGGCGACGGCATTAACGACGCACCGGCGCTCGTTCAGGCGGACGTAGGCTGCGCCATCGGCAGCGGAAGTGACATTGCCATTGAGTCCGCGGATATCATTCTGATGAAAAGTGATCTCATGGACGTGGCAAAAGCCATTCACCTCAGCCGTATGACCATTCAGAACATCAAGCAGAATCTGTTTTGGGCATTTTTCTACAATGCGGCCGGCATTCCCATCGCGGCCGGTGCGCTGTACCCGGCATTCCATCTTCTGCTGTCGCCCATGATCGGTGCTTTTGCGATGAGTCTGAGCTCCGTTTTCGTGGTGTCCAACGCTCTGAGACTGCGGGGGAAAAAGCTATGACAAACCAAAAGAAACATCGGGGTGAAGAAGAGTTTAAATCTCTGACCAATCGCCTGAACCGCATCGAAGGGCAGGTCCGGGGCGTCAGAAAGATGGTGGAAAACGACGCTTACTGCGTGGATATTCTGACCCAGGTCTCCGCGATTCAGGCGGCGCTCAACGCCTTTAACAAGGAACTGCTCGGTAATCACATCAGGACCTGCGTCGCCGAAGGCATCCGTGCCGGCAACGACGGAGTGGTCGAAGAACTGATCTGCACGCTGCAAAAATTAATGAAATGAGGTAAAAACTATGACGACATTAAAAGTACCTGACATGCACTGTGAAAATTGCGTTAAGCGTATTACCAACGCGTTTAACGCCGCAAAACTTTCCTTCCAGGTTTCTTTGGAAAACAAAACCGTTACCATTGACGGAGACGAGAACTGTGTGAAAACCGCAATCCAGGAACTGGACGATTTGGGGTTTGATGCGGTAAGATAAAAGAAAGGCAAAAATCCGAGGTGAGGAAAATGGCAGCACCCAAACAGATCCGCTTGGCCGTATCCACGGCCTTTCAAGACGCCGGGGAAGCAACCCGCTCGATCGAAATCATGAAGATCGTTCGGGATTCCGCGCCGAGTGGCTATTCTGTTCACACGGTATTTTTTACGCATGGCAGCAAGTTTGAGCAGAAAGCGCTGAAAAATGGTTTCGCTCTCCAGCGGGTGGAACCCGCGCTGGAAGGCGAAGGCTATCTGGAGGACCTGAGGCCGACTGCCAATAATTTTATCGGGGACAAAGGGCTCGCATACCGGCTTTTGCAGGGAGAAATCGCAGCGCTGAAAACATGCAGGCCGAATGTGATTTTACATGGGTTCTGGCCAATTGCCGGCATCGCACGCCGCATGGTAGATCCCATAATTCCGTCCATTTGTTTCCTGCCGCTTCCACTGGAGCCAAGTATGTTCAGTACGCAGCTGTTGCGGGAAGCTCCGGATCAGATCCGGCCTCTGGCCCGCCTGCCACATTCTGTTCAGCAAAAAATCATGCGTCGGATTCCTACCGCCTGGAAACTGAAAGCCCCTATTTTCAAGCAGAGCAACTTAATCTACGCCGCCGAAAAATGCGGATGGCCGCATACGCCGCTTCGCAACCTATTTGATATGCTGAAAGCCGACTGCACTCTAGTCAACGACCTTTCCTATTTTTACAAGGGGATGACGCTGCCGAAAAACTTTTTTCTGACCGGACCGCTTTATTCCCCGGCGGACTCCAAAGACCGTCTGGACCCCGCAATTGCCGGAATTTTTAAAAGGCAGCGTCCGGATCAAGTCAATCTCTTCTGCTCGATGGGAAGCTCTGCAAAAAAAGAGTTTCTGGCAGAAGCGGTCAAAGCGATTGTCTCCCTCCCGGCCGGCCGGTTCCGCGCGGTGATCCTGGTGCCGCGGGG
>DHDF01000023.1:1124-1361 GCA_002399225.1 bacterium UBA4883 | reverse complement strand
GGTGCCGCGGGGCCGTTTGCCCGATCGGGGAAATCGCGCATTTGGCTGCCGGAGCCCCTAACATTTGGATGACAGACGCTTTTGTTCCCGCAAAACTGGTCAATGAGAGGGCGGATCTCACCATCTGCCACGGCGGACAGGGGACGATTCAAACGGCAGTTTCCTGCGGATGCCCGCTGATTGGTTTTGCCATGCAGCCGGAGCAACAGATCAACCTCGACCACATTGTTCAGGCCG
>DHDF01000023.1:324-907 GCA_002399225.1 bacterium UBA4883 | reverse complement strand
TGCCGGGATTCGCATTTCCGCTGCCGGATGGAAAAAGAAAGCCATCCAAAAAGCCATTGAAAAGATGGCCGGAGACCCCGCGTGGAAACAAAACGCCCGCAAGCTTTGCGGCGAAATGCGTCGGGAAGATCCCCGTGCCAAAATTGCCGCGGCCGTTTGGAATGAGATCTCTCAATTTGGCAATCCACGCAGCGACCGGGACGAAGTTGCTGCCAGCCGAAAAACGTTCGGTGCAAAAGACCTGCACGCCGGATAATCTGGCGACCGCTCAATTAAGAAAGGCCCATCCCGTGCTTGAAGCATGGGATGGGCCTTTTTGCAATTGAAAGCAACAGCGCAGAAAAGGCCTCTGCGCTGCTGAATTGACTCCATTTTTATCCGCCATGATCAAAATTGATTTACTTAATCATGCTTTTTACTTCATCCGCAAAATTTTCCTGGCGTTTTTCGATACCTTCACCCTTTTCAAAACGGACATAATCGACAATCTGAATCGCGCCGCCGAGTTGTTTCCCGATTTGATTGGTGTATCCCTGAACCGTCGCCTTGTCGTCCTTGATATAAAGCTGATCGACCAGGCAAA
>DHDF01000023.1:0-198 GCA_002399225.1 bacterium UBA4883 | reverse complement strand
ATAAAGCTGATCGACCAGGCAAATTTCCTTGAAGAATTTTTTCAGTCTGCCTGTCACAATTTTATCCGCGATGGCAGCCGGCTTGCCGGATTCCATAATCTGCTGCTTTAAGATGCCCTTTTCGTGCTCCACCACATCGGCCGGCACGCTGTTTTCATTCAGGTACTGGGGCGGAATCGCCGCAATCTGCATGCAGAC
>DHDF01000004.1:10457-10645 GCA_002399225.1 bacterium UBA4883 | reverse complement strand
CGTCGCGGAAATAATCCCGGCAGAATTTTAAGTCTTCCCGGCTCATGGCGAATCCCATCGACCGGTGAAACTCGAAAAGCCGCTCTTCGTCCCAGAAGCGAAACCCTTTTACACGGACGACGTCCTCAGGCGCTTTGGCCTCGGAGTCCAAGGTTTCCGGTTTGTTCATGGAAGCAAGGCGGCTTTCA
>DHDF01000004.1:7984-10139 GCA_002399225.1 bacterium UBA4883 | reverse complement strand
TGGTCGTACTGCCCGGGCAGGTACTCCATCGCAAAGGCCTGGTAAGTTTCCGGAAGCGGATAATTCTCTTCATAGACCAGATCGACGTTCGGCTCTGACAGGATGGTATCCCTTGCCGCCGCATAATCGTTCCCGGAAATACCGGAAAGATCGTAGCGGTTGACGATTTTTACGTTCTCCACCTGAGAAAGTCCGAGATTTTCCACCAGATCTGCCCGAAGATGCTGGGCCTCTGAGTCAAACCCCGGCCTTTTTTCCACATAAACACGGATGACTTCTGACATTTTTTCCCCCATTCCGCCGAACAACCGGCTGAAATCCGATTAAATCCAACTTATTTTAGCATAACCGGACCGGATAAAAAAGGGCGAATTACAACAATTTTCAGAAGCTTTCACCGAATACAATGGGTGTTTATGAAATTTTTGCCGCCGCCTGCATCAAATCGGAGGCGATCTTGCCGGCGGAACGGATGCTGTAATCTGAGTTTTCCACCACAACCGCAAAGGCGAACGGAGTCTGCTCGTTTTTGGAAAATCCAATCATCCAGCAGTTTGGCTTTCTGCCGTTGCCGACTTCTCCCGTCCCGGTCTTTGCACACACCTGCATGCCGGGGAACAGGGAATCGCCGTACTCCGCGGTAACATCGTACCGCAAGTAATCGGTCAGCCGGGAGGCGGTTTCCGGGCTGAGAAGCTGCCCGCCGTCTTGCGTGGAGCCGGTTTTTGTCTGTACACCGAGAGCGTTTGTTATCTTCTGGATGAAATACGGCTGCATATAGGTTCCGCCGTTTGCAACCGCGCCCATCAAAATCATCATGTGGTATGGGTTGGCAAGATCCGTAAATTGCCCGACGCCGGACCAGCCGAGTTCCTGGGGCTGCGCATTTTTCACGTTGTAAATGCTTTTGGCGGATGGAATTCCGTCAAGCGAAAAAGATTTGTTAAAACCCATCTGATCTGCCATAGAGGTCATGGTGTCCGCGCCGAGTTCCAGCGCAATCTGAGAAAATGCAACATTAGAAGATTTGGCAAGCGCATTTTTAAAATGCAGTCTTCCATAAGCCCGGATGTCCGTGATTTTATTGCCGTTGATGGTGACGCTTTTGCCGCAGTTCCAGGTGCGGCTGTCCAGATTCGGGATCTTTTCGATGGCGGTGGCGGATGTCACCACTTTGAAAATAGAGCCCGGAGTCAAGGCGGAGGAAAGAACTTTGTTGACAAACACGCCTTGATATTTTCCCGTTTTGTCCGTCGTCAGATCCCCGGGCGGATTTTCCGGGTCATAATCCGGCGTGCTGACCATACAGAGCAGCTCGCCGGTTTTGTAATTGTACAGCGCCACCGCACCGTTCCGGCTGCCCAGCTTCTGCCGGGCCATCTTGCACAGGCTGCTGTCGAGTGTCAGATGGATGTCGCTGCCGGAAGATTTCCCGGTCGGCGTGGTGAGGCCCGTGACGGGATTATAGCCGGAAAGCTGTGAGCGGAAGCAGTACTGCACGCCGGTGGAAATATATCCTCTGGTGTCGCCAACCGCGTGCAGCATGGCCCGGCGGACGGTCTCGTCCCCATTGTAGGCGCGCTTGCCGCCTTTGCTTTCGGCAAGAACGGCGCCGTTCCGGTCCAGTACCCGCCCTTCGGCGGATACCGAGCTTTCGCCGGAAATGTGCTTGTTGAACGGCTGAACGGCCCAGTTGCCGCCGTTTACAAAAAGCCCGTAAAGGAATACGCACAAGCCGGCGAGGAAGCCGATGCACAGGAAATACAGGATAAACGAACGCGTTCCGGTCGTCCTCATGATTTTTTCCTCCTTCTCGCCGCGTAGGTGCGTTCATCCCCGGCCTTGATGAACGCGAGCAGCCCCCAGACGGACACCATGCNNTCCAGTACCCGCCCTTCGGCGGAAATCGTGCTTTCACCGGAGATGTGCTTGTTGAACGGCTGCATGGCCCAGGTCCCGCCTTCGGTGAAAAGCCCGTAAAGAAACACCCCGAGCCCAACCAGAAAACCGAGGCAGAGAAAATACAGGATAAAGGAGCGTGTCCCCGTGGTCTTCATGATTTCCTCCTTTTGCGCGCCGCGTAAGTGCGCTCATCCCCGGCCTTGATGAAGGCGAGAAGACCCCAGACGGATACCATGCTGGAGCCGCCCAGGCT
>DHDF01000004.1:7569-7832 GCA_002399225.1 bacterium UBA4883 | reverse complement strand
GAGCCGCCCAGGCTGATGAACGGAAGCGTTACGCCGGTCAGGGGAAGGACGTCGGTTGCGCCGAAAATGTTCAGGCAGGTTTGAAAAAGCAGCATTCCCGCCGCCGCGCAGGAAGAGATCGAGTAGAGTGTCGAGCGGCTGCGGGTTGCGTCGGAGCGGGCATACAGCAGCAGGCCCGCAATCGAGAGCACGATGACCAGCGCAAGGATCAGTCCCAGCTCTTCACTGAGCATCCCGAAGACCAGGTCGCTCTGGGCGGCAAA
>DHDF01000004.1:7160-7337 GCA_002399225.1 bacterium UBA4883 | reverse complement strand
GCCGAACAGGCCGCCGGAGGCGGAATAGCTCAGGACCCGGGTCTGCTGGTAGCCGCCCGCATCGTTGACATGCTCCCACACATGGCCCCAGGCCGCGAACCGCTGCGCGACGTAAGGCTTGATTTTTAGGATCAGAAACGCCCCGAGGCCGGCAACCGCGCAGATCAGCGCGATGGT
>DHDF01000004.1:0-6916 GCA_002399225.1 bacterium UBA4883 | reverse complement strand
AGCCTGTCCAGCGTGGAGGCGCCGACGAAGATGAAAGCAATTTTAACCAGCTCCGACGGCTGAATGGAAAGGGGCCCGACTTCAATCCAGTTTTTCGCACCGTTGTATTCTTTGCCCAGAAGCAGATTCGCCGCAAAGAGCAAAATGGCAAGGGCGGCAATGGCGGCCCGCCAGCGCATGGCCCGGTCCAGGTCGCCCAGAAACCAGATGATCGCGCAGAACAGGAACATCCCCAGCGCCATTGCCGCAAGCTGGGACCAAGTGCTTTTCACGTCTGTCCCTGCGATCAGCAGAATTCCGACCCCGCAGTTAAAGAAGGCGATGGTTTCCAGCTCAAAGCTGATCCGCCCAAGTACTTTCGTGGAAAAAAGATAAAATCCCCATTCCAGAATCAGCAGGATCCCGAACGGGGCCAGCGGTGCAAAATCCGGTTTCGTCCCGGCTAGGCAGGCCTGGATCCCCAAAAGGATCTGCGAAACGGTCACGGCCCGCATCAGCGAAGCGGGGGCGGCGGCAGGCCTGCGGGGGCGTTTGACTGGCCTGAGGCCTCTGACGTCCGCGGTTCGCTTGAGCGTCAGCGCGGTGGATCCCACTGTGATGACATCCCCCGGAAGAACGGGAGCGTTCTGCCGGACCTTTTTTCCGTTTAGAAATGTGCCGGACCTGGAGTTGGTATCTGTCACCAGCCATCCGCTTTCCCGCCGGAACAGCACTGCGTGTGCGCGGCTGACGGTTGCGTCGTTCAAAACAATGTCGCAGCTTCGGCTGCGCCCGATGGAATTTTCCCAGTACAGAACCGGAATCACCTGATGCGACGTCCTGTTTTCCAGAACGACGACGGGGTCCTCACGCCTGCGTCCAATGCGCAGAGAAGAAAAGCAGCGGAGTACCACGATGCCGCCGATCAGCGCAACGGTCACCCGGGCTGCAAACAGCAGCAGGGTCTCCGCACCGGTCAAAGCGGTAAAAAAAGAATTCAAGAAAGGACCTCCTTTCGGTTCATGAATATTATAGCGGGATTCCGCCGCAAAGTAAACGGGGACATAAAAAATCGAATGGGGACCGCTTCCGATCCCCATGAATTTACGCCGGTATGTAGGAAAAACGCCATAGGAGCAGGCAGCGTTTAATCCTTTTGCCGCTTTGGAGCGCCAAGCTGGCGGATTAGCTTTGGGAGGCAGGCTTCAAATTTCAGTCCGAACCGGCTGTCGCATCCGCTTTCCTTCGTTTTGCGGATACAGTCTGCGGCAAAGTCGACGGCAAGCTGCACGGCAGCGCTCTGCCGCATCCCGTAAAGGAGCCCGGCCAGCAGCGCGGCGCAGAATAGGTCCCCGGTGCCCGGCCATTCCCCGCTGATACGGTGAGAAAACGCATAGCTGACCGTGCCGTTTCCTGCACTGTAAACAGCGGAACCCATCAACTCCGGACTGAACCAGACATCCGTTGCCACCGCGCTCTTTGCCCCTGTGAAACACATGCTGCGCAGCAGGGTCTCCACCGCTCTGCGGCTCCACGGTCCATCATGGTTTTTCTCTCCCATCAGGGCGGCCGCATCGCCGGCCGGCAGAATCACAAGGTCGGACTGGGCGCAGAATCGCTGGACCAGTTTCGATTTTTCCGGGGAAACGCCCACCTGAACTTTTTTGCTGTTCCAGCCGGAAGAACCGAATAGAACGAGGTTATCTTTTTCCCGGAAGGTTTGCAGAAAAGCGGAAAGCGCTCCCGCTTGTTCCTCGGTTTCCGGAAATTCAAAGACCATAGCATCAAACGAATATCCCGCTTTTTTCCATTGTTCCGCGTAAGCGAACAGATCGCCGCTCAAATCCCTCACCGCTGTTCCGGGCAGCGGCGAGGTTCCAGTCGGCGCCACGCACACTTCGATTCCTGCGGCGGCCAAAACCGGCAGAGCGGCGGTCAAAGAACATTTTCCCGTTCCGCACATTGTGCCGATCAGCACCGCGCGTTTGCGATCATTCATCAAAATCCCTCCAAACAGTGATAGTTCCACCATAGAGGAAGAGAAGAAATGATTCAAGGGGAAAAATGCCGATTGACAAAAAGAAAATAGCCGCCCCGGCGACTGTGCTCCTACAGACGGAAAAATCCGCCCACTGCCTGAAAGCAGCGGGCGGATTTTGAAAATATGCTGTTAGCTCGGTATTTTGCCAACTGATCCGTTCGTCTTAATCTTTACGAATCAGTATTCCTGTTTGGTCAATATCATGGAATATTGGCTGGAATCACCGTTAGAATGCAACGCTTTTTGCTGATTTCATTCCGCTCAGTCTTTTCTTTTTCTCTATTTTGAACCACCAATCAAACTATGGAAAAATCCGCAAGGGTCGTAGTATGTATGCAGGACTTTTACCAGGGGATAACCGTGAAAAGAAGCGCAGCCAGCAAACATCCAACAATTGGGCCAAAAATAGGAACGATAAGCCCATATGACCACTCGGAAGAGCCTTTGTCCTTAATGGGAAGAACTGCATGAGCAAGGCGCGGCCCGAAATCTCTTGCTGGGTTCATGGCGTATCCGGTCAGCCCGCCGAGCGACATGCCCATGGAGACGATGATGGCGAAAATAAGAAGATAATTGACACCTGCCGCACCCGCGCCTTTCACATTGCCGACACCCAGAATCGTGAAGACAAGCAAGAAGGTAATCACTGCTTCTGAAAAAAAGTTGCGCGGAAGATCACGGACAGATGGGCGTGTGCAGAAGCAGGTGAGAATTGTGTTCTGATCTGTCGTCGCATCAAATTGATCCTTGAAAAGCACATAAACAATGCAGGCACCTAAAAATCCGCCGCAGACCTGAGCAATCAGGTAGCCAGGCACCATTCCCCACGAAAATTTTCCGGCCGCGGCCAGCCCGATCGTTACGGCGGGATTGAAATGCGCGCCGGAGACCCCGCCGAACACAAAGGCCGGCAGCAGCACTGCAAGACCCCATCCAACGGTGATCTGTACGGAACCCGCACCTTTCATGCCGGACTTGTTCAGATTGGCGTTTGCACATGCGCTATCGCCCAGAATCATCAAAATCGCTGTGCCAATAAATTCTGCAAGATAAGGCAGCATAATATACACCTCGTTTTAATTTTTTTAAGGATACGCTGATTTGCAGCAATTTCAGTCAGGGCAACAAATGGCCGGATTCACGGAACCAGCCACTGATCTCATCAACGGAAATGGCCTTAAAAGAATTTGGGAAGAGCGTCAAAGAAAGTGTCAACCATGTTGGCATTTATTTTTTCAGAATAATTTTAATGATTACGTATTACGTGATTTTAAACGCGGATTGAAAATCGGGTTGTAAAACGGAAAATGATATTGACCAGACAGCAAAACTGATTTGCAAATGAGGCTACTGTCATTTCGGGAGATATCAACCCCCTTTTTGAGTGGAAAAGCGGGATGGAATTTAGCGAGCAAACCTGCTCAAGACCGGTTTTTAGTCATCAAATTCTGCCGTAGTTTTATTCGCAGCATTGGTTCAAAATATCGATGATATCCTGTTTGGTCGGGACCCTCGGATTCGATGCGGTTGTCGTATCTTTCAGAGCTGTCTCGGCAATTTCATTTTTTAACGTTTCGGTGAGAGGAGTGCCGGCCGATTTCAGGTCCGCGGGAATTTTCAGTACCCGGTTGAGGTTTGCAACCATGCTTTGGAGATGCTGAACCCCCATCATCACGGTTTCGGAAGGCAGGCCGATAATTTTTGCAAGCTTCCGGTATCTTTGAGCGGCCGCGGAATGGATCCCGTTCCCGCACGCGGGCAGATTTGCATTGTATTCGATCGTGTAAGGAAGCAGAATGGCGTTGGCCTTTCCGTGCGGCAGATGAAGCGTTGCCCCTAACGCGTGGGCAATGCCGTGGTTCAGCCCCAAACCGGCAGAGTTGAACGCAAGCCCGGCCATGCAGGAAGCGTTGTGCATCTTTTCCCGGGCAAACAGATTGCTCCCGTCCTGAAATGCCAGGGGCAGATACTTGACTGTCATGGCAAAAGCTTTTTCCGCCAGCGCATCGGTAAAATCATTGGCTCCGACAGAGACGTAGGACTCAATGGCGTGCGTCAGCACATCCATGCCGGTGTTTGCCGTGACCGACGGCGGTGCCGACACGACAAGCGATGGATCGAGAATCGCCGTGATTGGCCGGAGACTGACGTCGTGCAGAGGAATTTTGGTATGACTTTTTCTGTCCGTGATCACGGCAAATTCGGTAACCTCTGAGCCTGTACCGCTGGTCGTCGGGACAGCAAAACATTCCTTGATATGAACTTTCTGAGGGCAGATATGCTCCGCCATATTTCTAATAACTTTCGCGGTATCCAGGGAAGAGCCGCCCCCGACGGCAATCATCACATCCGCATCTGCTTTCAGCAGACTTTTAATCCCCGCGCTGATGATCTCAGTCGGAGGATCGGAAACGACATCTTTAAAATAGGAAACCCTGCAGTCCGTCAAATAATCCGCAACTTTTTTTGCTGTGCCGCTTTTGTAAATGAAATCGTCTGTAACGATCAAAACGGACTTGCCTTTGACAGAACGCAGATGTTCCAGCGAACCTTCCCCTAAAAAAATCTTTGTGCTTACGCTGAATTCTTTCATTTTCTCCTCCCTAAAAGAAACAAGTGCGCTTGAAGCCGTTGACTTACCCGGCAAACGCCACTTTTTCTATTTTCATTATACCTTTCAGGTCCCGCCGGGAGCAACGTACATTCCAAACGATACAGTGTAAAATCAAAACCTGCTTAAGAGCGGGCAGCCATTTTCAAAAAGTTTCCAAAAATAAAGATGTTTATTTTTCCAGATGAAATTCTCCTGCTCATGTTACCATTCACTCGACAGATCTTAAATTTACATTTAAAAATTTTAATTTTACATTTGACCTGTTTTTTCCTGGTACACACACCAATTTCAGGCGGCAGAAAACCGGCTCAACAAAATGCACACATATGAAGCGAGAAATAAAAATTTTTTAGTTTTAAATTTACAGCGATGGAGTCTGTATAGTGTAACAGCTCATCCACGCCTCCGTTATATAATGATGATAGAAAAATTCAGGAAAAACGTTATGGCAATCTTAAGAATTCATAAAAAATCTTTTATAAGGAGGTCATTCAAGTGCTGGAAAAAGGATTTTCCAAGCCGACAGCGAGGATCGAAAGATTGAAAAAGGTTATTCTGGATGCGACTCCCTATGTGGAGTCGGAAAGAGCGGTTCTGCTCACGGAATCTTACCGCGAAACAGAAGATCTGCCCATCATCATGCGGCGCGCCAAGGCGCTGGAGAAAATCTTTAACAATCTGCCAGTCACCATCCGTGATGATGAACTGATTGTTGGCGCAATCTGCAAGCATCCCCGTTCCACCCAGATCAATCCGGAATTTTCTTATCAGTGGGTAGAAGACGAATTTGACACCATGGCAACCCGCGCGGTGGATCCGTTCGTCATCCCGGAAGAGACGAAGAAAGAGCTACATGAAGCGTTTAAGTATTGGAAAGGCAAAACGACCAGCGAGCTGGCGTCGTCCTACATGTCTCAGGAAACGAGAGACTGCATGGCGGCCGGCGTGTTTGATCCGGGCAATTACTATTTCGGCGGTATCGGCCACGTCTGCGTCGATTACGGAAAAGTCCTGAAAGAAGGATTCCGCGGCATCATTATGGAAGTTGCCGAGGCGATGCAGAAACTGGATTTAATGGACCCGAAGTATATTAAGAAGAGGCAGTTCTACGAAGCGCTGATCATTACATATAATGCGGCGATTAATTTTGCTCACAGATATGCGAAAAAAGCGCATGAAATGGCGGATGCCGAGAGCAACGGCACACGGAAGGCGGAACTTCTGCAAATTGCGAAGAACTGCGAACGGGTCCCGGAAAACGGGGCGACCAATTTCTACGAGGCACTGCAGAGCTTCTGGTTCGTCCAGTTCATACTTCAGATCGAGTCGAGCGGCCACTCCGTTTCCCCCGGGCGCTTCGACCAGTACATGTATCCTTATTTTGCCAACGACAAGAGCATCTCGAAGGAATTCGCGCAGGAGCTGCTGGACTGCCTGTGGGTCAAGTTCAACGACCTTAATAAGACCCGTGATAAAATTTCGGCTCAGGCGTTTGCCGGATTTACCGTTTTCCAGAACATCGGCGCCGGCGGCCAGAATGAAGACGGCGAGGACGCGACGAACGAGATGTCCTATATGATGATAGAAGCCTGCGGAGAAGTCCGCATGCCTGCGCCGTCATTCTCCATCCGCGTATGGCAGGGGACGCCGGATGAATTTTTGTACCGCGCCTGTGAACTGGTGCGGCTTGGGCTCGGCATGCCGGCCATGTATAACGACGAAGTCATCATCCCCGCGCTGGAAAATCGGGGCGTGTCCCTCAAGGACGCGCGCAACTACTGCCTTATCGGCTGCGTGGAGCCTCAGTCCATGCATAAGACGGACGGATGGCACGACGCCGCTTTCTTCAATATGGCGAAAGTGCTTGAAATTACGTTCCACAACGGCAAAGTCGGCAGCAAGAGAGGCGAGCTTGGCAATAAACAGCTTGGCCCGGTTACCGGTGATATGACGTCCTGGAAGAGCATGGATGATTTCTACAAGGCGTTCCGCAAGCAGGTTGAGTATTTCATCTTCCATCTGGCGGAAGCCGACAACTGCATCGACTTGGCGCACATGCAGCGTTGCCCGCTTCCGTTTGAATCGGCGTTGGTCGACGACTGCATTAAGCGCGGCCTTTCCGTCCAGGAAGGCGGAGCGGTCTACAACTTCACCGGCCCGCAGGAGTTCGGGGTTGCGGATTGCGGAGACTCCATCTACGCGATGAAGAAGTTCGTATTCGATGAAAAGAAGATCACGCCGAAACAGCTGAAGGATGCGATGGATGCAAACTTTGGCCATAT
>DHDF01000036.1:3557-3938 GCA_002399225.1 bacterium UBA4883 | reverse complement strand
GGGTTGTTCTGCGGAAAATCGAAAGAGGCGCGGATCTCGGGGATAAACTGTGCAATCACCTCGCGGTATTCCCGCAGAATCCGTTCCGCACTCACCCCGCAGAGAAGCTTGGTAAATTCGGCGCTGATGCGCTCCCGCGCGATCTCATCCAGCATACTCCGNNTTTTTCACCAGACTTTCGGCAGTTTCCGGCTCGATGGTGAAATTAAGGACGGAAGCAAAGCGAAGTGCGCGCAGAATCCGGAGCCCGTCTTCCCGGAAGCGCTGATCCGGGCTGCCGACGCAGCGGATCGTTTTCTGTGCCAGATCATTCCTGCCGCCGAATTCATCCACCAGTTCTCCGGTTCGGCGGCAGGCTATGGCGTTGACGGTGAAATCCCG
>DHDF01000036.1:3018-3417 GCA_002399225.1 bacterium UBA4883 | reverse complement strand
ATGGCGTTGACGGTGAAATCCCGGCGGGAGAGGTCTTCCCGCAGCAGGCGCGTGAACGTCACGGTATCCGGCCTCCTGCCGTCGGAGTAAGTCCCATCAATGCGGTAGGTGGTGATTTCAATCGGCATCCCGCCGCTCAGCGCCGTGACGGTGCCGTGCTTCAGTCCGGTTTTCAGGATGGGGATGTCTCCCAGTACGCGCATGGTCTCTTCCGGCAGGGCGGAGGTTGCCACGTCCCAGTCTGTCGGTTCCTTCCGGAGCAGGCTGTCGCGGACGCACCCGCCGACAACGCAGGCGTCGAACCCATTTCGGGTCAGAATTTGCAGGATGGAATCGACCGGCGACGGTATTTTGACAATCATGCTGTTTCCTCGCTTTTCAATCAAATTCTGTCGAAGA
>DHDF01000036.1:0-2898 GCA_002399225.1 bacterium UBA4883 | reverse complement strand
TTTCAATCAAATTCTGTCGAAGACCAAAAAAGATATTTCTGTTGTGCCCTGCATGATCCCTTTCATTCGTGGGAATAATGACAGTTGAAATGCGGCGGACGGGAGGATGCAACATGCAATATAACAAGGTGGAAATCTGCGGAGTCAACACGTCCAAGCTAAAGGTCCTGAGTGAAAAAGAGAAGATGGCGCTTCTGCGCCGCGTAAAAGATGGGGACATGAAGGCGAGGGACGAGCTGATCCGCGGAAATCTTCGGCTTGTGCTCAGCGTGATTCAGCGGTTTACCAACCGCGGAGAAAATCCGGACGACCTGTTTCAGGTCGGCTGCATCGGCCTCATCAAGGCGATCGACCATTTTGACATCAACCAGGGAGTTCGCTTTTCCACCTACGGAGTCCCGATGATCATCGGAGAGATCCGGCGGTATCTGCGCGACAACAACAGCATCCGTGTCAGCCGCTCCCTGCGGGATACCGCTTACAAGGCCATGCAGGCCAAAGAGAAGATCACGGCGAAAAACAACCGGGAACCGACGATCGAAGAGATTGCGAAAGAACTGAATCTGCCGCGGGAAGAAGTTGTCGTTGCGCTGGAGTCCGTTGTGGAGCCGATTTCTTTGTATGAACCCGTGTTTTCCGACGGAGGGGACACCATTTATGTGATGGATCAGGTGGGGGATAACAACGACGACAATAACTGGCTGGATGAGATCGCTCTGAAAGAAGCAATTAAAAATCTGAACAGCCGGGAAAAAAATATCCTTTCCATGCGCTATTTTCAGGGAAAGACACAGATGGAAGTGGCTTCGGAAATCGGTATCAGCCAGGCGCAGGTTTCACGCCTGGAAAAAGCCGCTTTG
This sequence comes from bacterium UBA4883, assembly GCA_002399225.1. GTDB lineage: Bacteria > Bacillota > Clostridia > Oscillospirales > Acutalibacteraceae > Caproicibacter. The sequence continues at coordinate 2,038 of DHDF01000036.1, read as the reverse complement.
GACAAAATCAAAAAAGACATTTAATTGTTGGAAAATCGATCTGAAAAAGAGGGGAAGACGGCGGAAAGGCCAAAGCCTTCCCCTCCTTTTTATGGAAAGTTTCCACCGCGCGAAGCAGGGAGAATAAAAATTTGGCTCTATTGTAACATTTTTGGCTTTCCGAATCAAATTAGACGCGCTTCCGGCATAAAAATAGGATACGGGGGGTATGGGAAATGACTTGCAGGATGTATGACCTTCGCCGGAAAGATGTCATCAATATCAAAGACGGGGTGCGCCTGGGCAGTGTAAATGATCTGGAATTTGACACGGAAAACGCCAGAGTGGTGGCCATCGTCATCTATGGACGGCCCCGCTTTTTCGGGCTGTTTGGCAGAGAGGACGACATTGTGATCCGCTGGGAAGATATTCAGGTCATTGGGGACGACACAATCCTGGTCCAGTATAATCATTATCTGAAGGCGAAGAATCCTTCGCACAGCCTCGCAACTTTTCTTGGATTTAAATAAATGATTCTTCATAAGAAAAAGCTTGTGTTCTATCCGGTTCTGTGGTATAATACTCGTGCTAAAACACACGCCAATGCTAGACCCAGGTGCCCCAAAAGAGGGGTGGAGGGCCAAAATTTAAAGCATGGCGGAGGAAAAACCAAGGAGGATTTAGCAATGGCAGTAGTATCTATGAAACAGCTTTTGGAAGCGGGCGTCCATTTTGGGCACCAGACCAGAAGATGGAACCCGAAAATGGCAGAATACATCTTCACAGAACGCAATGGCATCTATATTATCGACCTGCAGAAAACGGTCCGCAAGCTGGAAGAGGCGTATAATTTTGTGCGCGACCTCGCCATGGACGGCAAGTCCGTTCTGTTTGTCGGGACCAAGAAGCAGGCGCAGGAATCCATTAAAAACGAGGCGGAGCGCGCGGGCGCGTTCTATGTCAACGCGCGCTGGCTGGGCGGTATGCTGACGAACTTCCGCACTATCCGCCGCAGGATCGATCGCCTGAATCAACTGAAAACCATGGAGGAAGACGGCACTTTCGATCTGCTTCCCAAAAAGGAAGTCGGCAAGCTGAAGCTTGAAATCGAAAAGCTGGAAAAATTCCTCGGAGGCATTAAAGATATGAAGGATCTCCCGGGGGCGCTCTTCATCGTAGATCCGCGCAAGGAGAGAATCGCCGTCGCGGAAGCGAGAAAACTGGATATTCCGATTGTGGCGATTGTCGACACAAACTGCGACCCGGATGAAATCGATTATGTGATTCCCGGCAACGACGACGCCATCCGCGCCGTAAAACTGATTTCGGAAACCATGGCAAATGCCATTATCGAAGGCAAAGAAGGCCGCATGGGCGCGGCGGCTGCCGCGGAAAAGGAAGACGAGCCGGAGGAGCAAGCCGCCGAATAAACCGTTTTCCGCCTGAAAAGTTTGATAAAGTGAAGCGGAGGAATTTGAAAGATGGCTTTTACTGCAAAAGATGTCGCAGCCCTTCGCGCGAAGACCGGCTGCGGAATGATGGACTGTAAAAAGGCGCTGGATGCTTCCGGCGGAGATATGGACAAAGCGATGGATGTTCTGCGTGAAAAGGGTCTTGCTGCCGCCACAAAAAAGGCGGGCCGCATTGCGGCGGAAGGCATTTCCTATGTCGAGCTGAACGATGCCGGCAATATCGGCGTTGTCATTGAAGTCAACGCAGAGACAGACTTTGTCGCCAAGAATGCTGAATTTAAAAATTTTGTTAAAACTTGTGCCGACACCGTGATGGAACAGAACCCGGCCGACTTAAAAGCCCTGCTGGCCTGCAAGGCTTCCGGTTCGGATCAGACGGTGGACGCGCTTCTCAAAGAAAAAATTCTGAAGATCGGCGAGAATATCAAAATCCGCCGGTTCCGCCGCATGGAAGGGGTCCTCGGCGGTTATATCCACGGAGACGGTAAAATCGGCGTTCTTACAAAATTCGATACAAGCGCAGAGATCGCTGCAAAACCGGAATTCCAAGAGTATGCGAAGAATGTCTGCATGCAGATTGCGGCGAT
>DHDF01000122.1:5378-6107 GCA_002399225.1 bacterium UBA4883 | reverse complement strand
ACTTTATTGTACTCTATCGCCGAGACGGGGCGAAGCCTGGGATATGATGTTTTCGCCGCCGTCAATGACAAGCACAGAACGCTGGACGGGAGGGCTCTGGACTCCCTTACGGTCAAAGCGCTTCCCGCCCTGGATGCGCCTCCGGAAGTCGTAAAAACCGTCTCGCTGATCGACATGCTGTGGCTCAACCGGACGACACACCAAATCGAATGCGCATTTGAAATCGAAAAAAGCACTTCGATCTATTCGGGAATTTTGCGGCTGGCCGACCTCGCCGCTTCGCTGGAGGACCGCCAGTATCATTTCTTCCTGGTGGCGCCGGATGAACGGGAGAAGGAAATCACGGCTCAGCTGTGCAGGCCCTCCTTGCAGCAACTCGGGCATGTATCCTTCAGATATCTGCTTTTCTCCGACCTCTATGAGAACTGCCGGGGAATCTGCCGATTCGGCGAAGATTACAAAATCCTTTTTAAGTTGGCGAAAGACAGAGACGGAAAGGTAAATGCGCTATAGACATTAGATGGCAAGAGAAGCCCGGGTCGCCTGCGCTATGTTTCTATTGCAGGAGGCGTGATTGTAAGCAGGCTGGGATTGGCGGAAAACATAGAAAATGCTGATGCCCCTGGAATCCTCCTGATACCAGGCGGCTGGGGAATAAAATCCCCAGCCCAATTTCGTTTGGACTGGGGCGAATAAAAGCTTTTGCTTCTCCGTCATGCCATGCTTTCA
>DHDF01000122.1:0-5221 GCA_002399225.1 bacterium UBA4883 | reverse complement strand
TCATGCCATGCTTTCAGGTGAGGAATGAAGCGATTCCTGCCCGGCAGGATGGAGCGGCAAAGCCGTTGTCACGGGGCGGAACGCGTTTCGCCTCATGACAGTTTTTCATACAGAAGATTGCCGAGGAACTGGACCGCCTGCACGAACACAATCAGAACAAGGCTGGTTACGACCAGATATTCCACCCTATATTCCTGATACCCGTATCGGATGGCCACGTCGCCGAGGCCGCCCGCGCCGATCGCCCCGCCCATCGCCGAATAGCCGACCAGATTGATGATCGTAAGGGTAATGCCCGCAAGGATGGACGGGACCGCTTCTTTCATGGACACGCGGAAAATAATCTGAGCGTCCGACGCTCCGAACGACTTTGCGGCCTCTATGACGCCGGGGTCAACCGCGCGCAGGGCCGATTCCATAATGCGCGCTACGAACGGGATCGCGGAAATGGTAAGCGGCACAATCGCCGCCGTGGTCCCGATTGCTTTTCCCGCAACCAATCTGGTAAACGGAATGATTATAATCATCAGAATAATGAACGGAAAGCTCCGGAAAACGTTCACCAGAAAGTCAAGGATGCCATAGATTGCTTTGTTGGGGTGGAGGCCGTCCTTCGCGGTCACGGTCAGGACAATGGCGGGGATGAATCCCAGAACGACCGAAAGCAGCGTGGATGCCACCACCATCAGGACCGTTTCCCATAAAGCCTCAAGAATCGTATCCGCCATATTATTTCAGCACCTCCCACAAGACCTTATGCTCGCTTAGGTATTTCAACACTTTTTGCCTGTCTTTTTCCTGAATATTGATCACGAGGCTTCCCATCACGTCGCTGCGGAAATCCTCCAGCTTTCCCCAGACGATGGAAAAATCGATATCGAGATCGCGCGCTAGCCTGGTGATAACGGGGTCGCCCGCATACCGGCTTGTAAAATATAACTGTATGTTCACGTTGGTCTTCGGGAGCACGTCGGGGATCCCGCCCAAAAACTGCTTGATGTCCTGGTTGGGGACGATAAACAGGTCCTCCGGCTTGCCCTCCGCCACAATGCCGCCGTCTTTGATAAACGCAACCCGGTTGCACACCTGTTTTACAACTTCCATCTGGTGCGTGACGATGATCACGATAATGCCCATTTCCCTGTTGATTTTGGAAAGAAGGGCAAGAATTTCCTTCGTGGTCTGCGGATCCAGAGCGGAGGTCGCTTCGTCGCAAAGCAGAATTTTGGGGTCCATCACCAAAGCCCTTGCAATCGCGACCCTCTGTTTCTGTCCGCCGCTCAATTCGGACGGCCTGCTGTGTATTTTTTCCGTCAGCCCGACCAGCTCAAGCAGGTTCATAATTCTGGCCTTGCTTCTTTTACTGTTCTTTTTCTCCCCCCAGAACTGAAGAGGCAGCGCGATGTTGTCGTATACGTCGTCGCGCTTCAGAAGGTTAAAATTCTGGAAGATCATGCCGATTTCTTTCTGGAAAACGCGCAGGCTTTTGCCGCTGAACTCGGAAATTTCCTTGCCCATAACGGCGATGCTCCCGCTGTCATAAGGCTCCAGGCCGTTAATGCAGCGCAGAAGCGTGGATTTTCCCGCGCCGCTTTGGCCGATGATTCCATAAATCTCCCCGTCGTCAATATGCAGGGAGACGCTTTTTAGGACTTCCGTATCCCCGAAACTTTTACATAAGTTCTGAATCTGAATCATTCTAAATTCCTCTTTTGGGCCCGGCCAAAGAAACAGCGGTCGATATGGCAGTAACCCTGAGGATTTTTTTCCAGGTACTTCTGGTGACGATCTTCCGCGGGGTAAAAGTTCTCCAACGGCTTCACTTCGACGGCAAGCGGTTTTCCCACCTGTTGCTCCACCGCCGCTATGCGGGCCTTAATTTCCGGGAGAAGCGACGGATCGTCATAGTAAATCCCCGTCCGGTACTGGATTCCCTCGTCGCCGCCCTGCCTGTTCACGGAAAGCGGATCAATCACCTGAAAATAGAGCCGCAGCAATTTTGTTACGGGAAGAATCTTTTCGTCGAACTCGACCTTTACCGTTTCGGCGTGACCGGTCTTCTGTGCTTTCACGTCCTCGTAAGCCGGGTTCGCCGTGTTGCCGTTCGCGTATCCCGTAACCGTATTGACCACGCCGCCGAACTGATCGAAATATTTCTGCACGCCCCAGAAGCAGCCGCCGGCCAGATAAATAGTCTTCATGCAGTTCACCTTCGCACGTTCAAATTTAAAATTATTTTATCGCGCTTTCATCAGCTTTTACAGCCGCTCCCAGAATATACCGCATCTTCTTCCGGCAATCTTCCGGCTCCGGCGCACGCCGGTCTGTCCGGGCCGGCCGGCTTCTTCCGCCGCCTTCGCTGAAGTCGCCTGCGGAGGAACGCGGGACAGAAAGTCCGAGTTCCTCCGCAGGCCGAGTCGCTTCGCCCGCTAAAATGCCGGGATAACAGAACCTTTGTAACTTTTTTCGATGTAATCCTTTACCGCCTGGGAAGTAAGCGCGACCTTCAGCGCCTGGGTCTTCGCTGTGTTTTCATTGCCCTGCTTTACCACAAGGTCATTGAAATACTGCACGCTGGTTTTGGAATCGGAGCTTTCCTTGATCAGGGCGTCGGTCGCGGGGTTGAATTTCGCCTGCAGCGCATAGTTGCCGTTGATCACCGCCGCATTCACATCGTCCAGCGTTCTGACCAGGTTGGCGGCTTCCACCTCCACAAACTTGAAGTTGTGCGGATTCGACGTAATGTTCTTCGTTGTCAGAAGGTCCGCTTTGTCCACCTTGATCAGCCCGTTGTCGGCAAGAAGCTGGATCGCTCTCGATTCATTCGACCCGTCGTTCGGAATGGCGATGGAAGAGCCATCTTTCAGCGCTGACACGGACTTTATGGTTTTGGAGTACAGGCCCATCGGCTCCAGGTGAATCGGCGCTATGGAAACAAGGTGCAGTCTCCTTTTCTGGTTTTCCTCCTCAAGATAGCGCGTCGTCTGGAAATAGTTCGCGTCGAGGTCGCCGCTTTCCAGCGCCGTATTCGGCTGAACGTAGTCGTTGAATTCGACCACCTTGACTTTCCATCCCACTTTTTCCAGCGCCGGTTTCACCACGTTGTCTACAATCTCGCCGTGCGGGATCGGGGTGACGCCGATGGTGATGGTCGTGTCGCTCCCCGAGGGTGTTGGAATCGAGCCGGAGACGGCTTCCGCGGAAGCTGCGGAAGAGGCGGTTGCCTCTTGGGAAGACGCGGGCGCGGAGGAGGCGGTGCCTGAACCGGCGCATCCGGAAAATCCAAGTGCGGTCAGCCCGGCCAAGGACGCAATGACAAGGTTTCTCAATTTCATAATGACTTCTCTCCATTCATTCTGTTTTATTTTATTGCTTATTGCCGAAATTCGGCATAGGGCGGCGTGGTCAAAAAGGGCGCGTCGGCGGAGTCGGGGTACCCGACGCATAGAGGGAAAGTTTTCCCGGTCCGTGAAAAAAATAAAGAACACCGACAGACTCTCAGCCTGTCGGTGTTCTTGCTAATCAAAGGCATTCACAATAGCAGAAGACCGCGGCCGTATCCCATTTTGAGCATACGGCTACACCTGATGTCCACGGCGCACATCATGGGTTCCCACAAAAAAATGTTGAACCTTGCTTTCATGGCGATCCCTCCGGTCTTTTGTTACATATCATACAATATATATATGCTTTATATATTAGCATTATCCTATACCTCTCGTCTGGAAATGTCAAGCCTTCTGACAATATAATTCCTGATATTTTTCCGCCCGGTCCACCCGAATTTGCCCTTTTCCGGCCTCAGGCCTCAGTAATAGATTTTTCTGCGGCTGGAATGCGGTTTAGAGCATGGTGAACTGTGTTTCATATTTTCTACAATCTCTCTTCCAACGTAAAAAAGAATTCTTTCCGCGATGGTCTGGCAGAGGATCGTGGCTGTGCAGATAGACACCTAAAGCAATTCCAATTAAGAGAGCGAATAGCTGGATTCACAAAACCAGCCGATGATGTCGCTTGCCGAAACAGTCTCAAAAGCATTTGGAAGGGCATCGAGCAAAGCGTCAACAGTACGGGCTTTGATCTTTCTGAGAATGGCTTTCAGCTTTGACCACATCATTTCGATTGGATTGAAAGATAAAGCGCCTGTGCGCCAGCCTTTTCGATTGCACCTTATGGCAGCGCAGATTATCCATGATCACCAAATCCCCAGGTGTAACGTTGGGGCAAGATCATTCTTTATGTGGCGGTTTTTTGAATGGCGACGGTATTTAGCTTGTGGACCAGATGATGCAGATATCGATCAGGCAACCGCTTTGCTATCTGACGAAATGGAACACGCCGGAAGTCGCAATGGACGGGGCCGTGAGCGGCGCACTTTACGAGAATTATGTCGTCTCCGAGATCATAAAAAGCTATTGCCATCACGCAAAAACACTCTATCTGTACTATTGATGCCAAAGAGATCGACTTGCTGATCGAAGCGGACGGGAAACTGCATCCGGTGGAGATCAAGAAGACAGCCCATCCGGAAAAGCGAATGACGGAGGCATTTTCCGTGATTGACAAAGCTCATTTGCAACGTGGAACCGGCGCAATCATCTGCTTGGCGGAGGGGCTGAGTGCCTTCGACCGGGATACACTGATTGTTCCGTCATGGTTTATCTGACAATAACAGCCGGAAAGGCCGAAGGAACGCTACTATGCACTCTCTCTCGGGAAGCCGACGAGATCGCCAGTGGAAAAATTTCTGCGAAGCCGCAGAGCGTGGACAACTTTTTTCAGGATATGGGCGAGTGATGCGCAACACTTACTATGGAAACCATTTCCGCCGAGATTTTAAACTGGCTGTAAAACGCGGGCTGAATATGAAACTGCTGTACCGGGTGATGAAGTGCTTGGAGAATGACACTCCGCTGGATGAAAAATATCAAAATTATGCTCTGACTGGCAACTATGCCGGGCATTTTGAATGCCATATTCAACCGGATTGGCTCCTGATTTACCGTTTGGCGGAGAATGCCGTCATTTTCGTGCGCACAGGCACCCACTCTGATCTGTTTTAATAGCGGGCCGATCAGTATTTGTATTTGCAATCAGAGCAAGAAGGGTTCTATTGAATCATATGAAGTGCTTTTTAAACGGGTTTACGCCCGTTTGGACTGGGAAGAAATTATTTTGATCCTCTTTGAAGGAAGATATTAGGGCTTGTTTGAAAAATGCT
>DHDF01000121.1:5776-6000 GCA_002399225.1 bacterium UBA4883 | reverse complement strand
CATTGATGGCAGCGATGGTTCTCTTTACGGGATGCGCGTCTTCGGGCGGTGCATCGTCCCAGGCGGGCAGCGCTCAAGGTTCCTCTGCTGCTGCCTCAGAATCGGCGGAACGGGTCAAAGACTCTAATGTAGTTGCTGCCATGAAGGCAGATGTCATCACGCTGGACCCGGCGGATGCCAATCAGACACTTGACGGAGGGCTTCAGCGGCTGATTATGGACGGC
>DHDF01000121.1:0-5609 GCA_002399225.1 bacterium UBA4883 | reverse complement strand
TTGACAAAGACGGAAAAGTCATCAACATGCTTGCAACCGGCTATCAGGCCAATGACAAGGCAACTCAGTTCACCATTAAACTGAGAAAAGGCATTACTTTCACCGACGGTACCCCCTGGAACGCCGATGCAGCCATTGCTAATCTGAACAAACTTTCCGACCAGAGCCTTGGCTTAAGAAGAAACGGCCTGTTTAAGATGGTTGACAAGACGGAGAAAATCGACGACTATACCATTCGCGTCGACCTGAAATACTCTTTTGGCGCTTTCGTTAACACGCTGGCGCACCCGGCAGCTTCCATGATGAGCCCCAAACAAATTCAGAAGGGCGAAAAGGCCTGTTCTTCCAATCCGGTCGGAACAGGGCAATATAGATTTGTAGAGTGGAAACCCGGCCAGGATGTAAAGCTGGCCTTAAATGAAAACTGGTGGGGCTACAGTGCGAAACTCTGCGGCGGCAAAGCGCTGGTTGCCTCCAACGCAGGTTTTTCCACCATTACTTTCAAACCGGTCAAAGAAGCGGCCACCAGAGTTTCCATGATTCAGTCCGGCGACGCCGATTTCATTTTCCCGGTTCCTACGGAATCCTATGCCGCGCTGAAAGCAAACAGTTCTATTGACGTTGAGGACGCAGAGGGAATTGTCGTCGATTACCTGAACCTCAATACGAAAAAGAAAGCCCTTTCCAATGTGAAAGTTCGTCAGGCAATCAACGAGGCGGTTAACCGGGAGGCTTTTTGCAAAATCGTGAAAAACGGCATGGCATCCCCGGCAACGTCGTTCATTGCTCCGAAAGTTCAATACTACAAGCAGGAATCTGCGGTTTCCTACAATCTGAGCGACGCCAAGAAACTGATGGCGGAGGCCGGTTATTCGAACGGACTGAATCTGACGGCCTATTCCAGCAATACGGCGGAGTTTGTCAAAATGGGCGAATTCATTCAGCAGCAGCTGGCGCAGATCGGGATCAAGCTGAAACTGGTGCCGACGGAAACGGCGACGATGAACCAGAAGATCGACGGGTTCAAAGGTGACGGAGCGGATGCGGTCTACGATATTGAGATCAGCGGATGGTCTCCGTCCACCGGCGATGCGGACTGGGCGCTGCGCCCCTGCTTCTCCAATACCATGTTCGTAAAATTCGGCGGTGCAGACTACAGTTACTTTGACAATTCCGATTATGAAGCCTGCATTACCAAAGGCCTTTCCTCCGCCGACGCAAGCGTGCGGAAAGCAGCTTATGCGACGGCGCAGGATATCCTCTGGAAACAGGTCCCGTCGATCGCACTGGCAAACGACTTCAATACCTGGGCCTCCGGAAAGCATGTAAAGAACCTTGGAATCTATCCGGACGGAGCCGTTTATATGAGAGACGGCGTATATGTAAAATAAATCCTTCGGACAGCCGGCAGTCTGGCGTGCTGAAGTTGTTCTTATTGGCTGTCTGCATGGTCGCAGAAGAGAGAATCCAGCCTTATTGCGCCTTGCGATAAGGCTGGTTTTTTAAATATTTTAAAGAGGCGGGTTAAGGCCAATGCTACGTTATGTTGTCAAACGAATTCTTGGAATGATTCCCACGCTTCTGCTGGTGACGATCTTTGTCTTCATGTTTATTCATTTAATTCCCGGTGATGCGGCAAGATTGTCCGCTGGTCCGGAAGCCTCACAGCAGACGGTGGAAACCATCCGAAAACAGCTTGGGCTGGATAAGCCTCTGCTGGCTCAGTACGGAATCTGGATGAATCATCTGCTTCATGGGAATTTGGGAACGTCCATCCAGACAAAACGGCCGGTGATCTATGAGATCGGCCAGCGGTACTGGAAGACGATGTCGCTGGCTTTGGCCAGCTTAATCTGGAGTACCATTGTAGGGGTCCTGCTCGGGGTCTGGTCCGGCCGCCACCGTTCTCACTGGCAGGATTACACTGGAATGACCGTAGCCGTTTCGGGCATTTCGCTGCCTTCGTTCTGGATCGGATTTATTGTCATCATTATTTTTTCCGTCAATCTGAAAGTCCTGCCGGCAACCGGCGCCGATTCGTGGAAAAGCCTGATCCTTCCGTCGTTTACGCTGGGGGCCGGGATTGCGGCGGTTCTTGCGCGTTTCACGCGCTCTTCCATTGTAGAAGTGCTGAAAGAGGATTACGTGCGCACGGCGCGGGCAAAGGGAATCAAAGAAAAACGGGTGGTCTGGCGGCATGCGTTCCGCAACGCTCTGATCCCGGTCGTTACGGTCGCAGGTCTGCAATTTGGCTTTCTGCTTGGGGGTTCGGTCATTGTCGAATCGGTGTTCGCTTACCCCGGTTTGGGCAGTTTGCTTCTGGATTCCATCAATACCAGGGACTATCCCTGCGTTCAGGCATTGATTTTGATCTTTTCCCTGCATTTTATTTTAATTAACCTGATTGTGGATATCCTCTACGCGGTATTAAATCCGGAGATACAACTGAGCTGAAAGGGAGTAGCCGTGCCATGAATCGTTTGGATCAGAAAAGTACCAAAACAAAAGATGAAAAAACCGATATCCGGACTCCGTTTCATGAGTTTATCCGGAAGTTTAAAAAGCAGAAGACAGCGCTGGCCGCCGGCACCTTCATTCTGCTGCTGGCTGTCCTTGCCATCATTTGCTACAACGTTGTCCCTTATCAAATCAATCAGTACAGTTACCAGGACGTGCTGTGCGGACCGTCTTTCAAGCATCTGTTCGGAACCGATGCGTTCGGCAGGGATATCTTCAGCCGGGTGCTGTGCGGTACGCGGATTTCTCTTTCCGTCGGGCTGGTTTCCGTTACGACCGCCGCGGTTGTGGGAACGTTCTTAGGCCTTATCGGCTGGTACTACGGGGGAGTCCTGGACGAGATTATCATGCGGATCGGGGATACTCTGTTTGCCTTTCCGGGCCTGATCCTTGCAATTGCCATTGTGGCCATCCTGGGGCCCGGCCTGTACAACGTGGTAATTGCGGTTGCCATTTTCGGAACGCCGACCTTTGCGCGGCTGGTCCGCAGCAGCACGCTGGAGCTGAAAAGAAGCGTGTATGTCATGGCGGCGCGGAATCTGGGGGCGAGCGATTCCCGGATTCTGGCAAAGTACATTTTGCCGGGGGCAATTCCGAACATCATCGTGCAGTATACCATGTCGATCGGCACTTCCATTCTGACGGCGTCCGGTCTGAGCTTTCTCGGAATGGGGGCTTCGGCGCCGACCCCGGAGTGGGGTCTGATGCTGAGCGACGGGCGCAACTATATGTCCACAGCGCCCCATGTTGCCATTTTCCCCGGGCTGGCGATCTTTCTGACCGTGCTCAGCTTTAATCTGCTGGGCGATGGACTGCGAGATGCGCTGGATCCCAAATTAAGCGAATAGGGGCGGAGCAGTATGAGCGATCAATCGGAAAAGACAATCCTAAAAATAGAGAATCTGTGCACTTATTTTTTTACGGACGACGGCGTTGTAAAATCCGTGGACGGAGTAAACCTGACTCTGAAGCAGGGGGCCACCCTCGGCATTGTGGGTGAATCCGGCAGCGGAAAAAGCGTAACGGCCTTGTCCGTGATGGGGCTGCTGATGGGAACCAAAGGGAAAGTCGTAAACGGCAAAATCCTGCTTGACGGCAAAGATATCGTCAATGTCAGCGAAGAGACCAAGCGGAAACTGCGGGGCAGCCAGATTGCGATGATCTTTCAGGAGCCGATGACCAGCCTGAATCCGGTGATGAAAATCGGAAAGCAGATCACGGAGGCGATTCTCGCCCACCAGCAGATTTCAAAAGCCGAGGCAAGAAGCAAAACGCTGGATATGCTGAAGAAAGTCGAGCTTCCCAGAGCCGAGCAGATTCTGGACGAATATCCTTACCAGCTTTCGGGAGGGCAGCGCCAGAGAGTCATGATTGCCATGGCCTTGGTCTGCAAACCGAAAATACTGATTGCGGATGAGCCGACCACCGCGCTGGACGTCACGATTCAGGCTCAAATTCTGGAACTGATGAACCACCTGAAAAAAGAGGTGGGCACCTCTACGCTGTTTATCACCCATAACCTTGGCGTCGTTGCGGAAACCTGCGACGACGTGGCCGTGATGTACTGCGGCCGTGTGGTGGAATCGGGCAGCGTCTTCGACATCTTTGACCATCCGGGGCATCCCTACACCAAAGGCCTGCTGGCTTCCATTCCCCGGCTTGGGGAGCATGTGGAGCGGCTGGACTGCATCCCTGGAAATGTGCCGAATCCTAAATATATGCCGCAGGGCTGTAAGTTTGCCCCCAGATGCAGCTTCGCCATGGACATCTGCCGCAGAGAGGAACCGGAGTTCTGCGACCTTGGCGAGGGGCACAAAAGCAGGTGCTGGCTGTGCCACAAGGGAGCGGAGGAATGAAAATGAAGAAAGTTCTGCTGCATGTTGAAGATCTGAAGGCGTATTACCCGGTTCACGGCGGGCTTTTGGGCAAGACCGCCTATGTCAAAGCGCTGGACGGCGTTACGTTCGATGTGTTTGAGGGGGAAGTTTTCGGCATTGTGGGGGAGTCCGGGTGCGGAAAATCCACGCTGAGCAAGGTGATCTGCCGTCTGGAAAAAAGCACGGGCGGAAAGATTTACTTCGATGGTAAAGATATCACTCAGTACAGCAACCGCCAAATGCGGGACATTCATAAACAGATTCAGATGGTTTTTCAGGATCCCTACGCCTCCTTGAATCCCCGCATGTCCGTACGGAACATTCTTGCCGAACCGATGCTGATCCACCATCTGGCCAAAGGAAAAGAAGAAATTGACGAGCGGGTGGTTTCCCTGCTGCGGAAAGTCGGGCTGGATGACTATCATGCCAACCGGTATCCGCACGAATTCAGCGGCGGGCAGCGGCAGAGAATCGGAATTGCCCGCGCCCTTGCGGTGGAACCCAAGCTGATCATTGCCGACGAGCCGGTTTCCGCGCTGGATGTGTCCATCCAGTCGCAGGTGCTGAACCTGATGAGCGACCTGCAAAAGGAAATGAATCTGACTTATATTTTCATCGCCCATGACCTGAGCGTGGTGGAACACATCAGCGACCGGGTCGGCGTAATGTACCTCGGCAGCTTTGTCGAAATGGCCGATAAAGATTCCCTGTATCAGCATCCGATGCACCCGTACACCCAGGCGCTGCTCTCGGCGGTTCCGCTCCCGAATCCGCACCTGAGGAAAGAGCGGGCCGCTTTGCAGGGCAGTATTCCGTCCGCGCTGAATCCTCCTTCGGGATGCAAGTTCCATACGAGGTGCCCGAAGTGCATGGAACAGTGCAAGCATGTTGCCCCTAACTGGGTGGAAGTTTCGCCGGGGCACAGGGTTTGCTGCCATCTCTATGACAACAATAGTGAGCCACAAAACAAAAAAGAATAAAGAACGGAAAGAAGTATTTTCATGATTTTAATGATTCGCAACGTACGTATTAACGGAGAGGGAGAGCCGGCTGACGTTCTGACTGTCAACGGCCAGATTGCGCAGATCGGCAGAAAGCTGGAGAACCCGTTTCCCCATGCGGAAGTGATCGACGGAGACGGCGCAAGCGCAATTCCAGGTTACATCGACCAGCATGTCCATGTGACGGGCGGCGGCGGAGAAGGCGGCTTCAAAT
>DHDF01000123.1:17094-17317 GCA_002399225.1 bacterium UBA4883 | reverse complement strand
GCATCATGAACAGCGTGTTCGACTGCTATGAACCTTACAAAGGGGAGATTATCCAGCGTCCGCAGGGTTCCCTGGTTGCCCATGAAGCGGGAGAAGCCACCGGGTACGGCCTCTTTTACGCCCAGGACCGTGGCAGGCTTTTCATTGGGCCCGGCACGGAAGTGTATGAAGGAATGATCGTTGGGGTCAGCCCGAAGTCTGACGACATCGTCGTCAACGTCTG
>DHDF01000123.1:0-17068 GCA_002399225.1 bacterium UBA4883 | reverse complement strand
TACGGCCTGTTTTACGCGCAGGACCGCGGCAGGATGTTCATCGGGCCCGGCGTCGAGGTCTATGAAGGCATGATCGTAGGCGTCAGCCCGAAGTCTGAGGATATCACGGTGAACGTATGCAAAAAAAAGCATGCCACCAACACGCGTGCCTCCGGCTCCGACGAAGCGCTCAAGCTGACTCCGCCCAGCATTATGAGCCTGGAACAGTGCCTGGAATTTATCCGCGACGATGAGCTGGTGGAAGTTACACCGAAGAATATCCGGATGCGCAAGATGATTCTGAGCAAGGAACTTCGGATGAAGCAGGCCGCTAGGAAAAAATAATGGGATTCGTGATATTGGATCTGGAATGGAACGGCGCTTACAGCAAACGGCTCAAGGGCTTTATGAATGAAATTATCGAATACGGCGCCGTAAAGACGGATGAGCAGCTTCATGTGCTCGACACATTCGAGATGCTGGTCTGCCCTCAGGTCGGTAAAAGGATCAGCGGGAAAATCCGCAGCCTGACCAGCCTGACGGACGAGGATCTGGCGGACGGGCCACAGTTTCCGCAGGTGGTCAGCCGTTTCCGCCGCTGGGCCGGGGATGCCGTCGTAATGACATGGGGGACTTCGGATATTCTGACGCTGATCGAAAATTGCCGCTATTTCTGCGGCGACAGAAGGATTCCGTTTCTCAGCCGCTATGTGGATTTGCAGGCTTACTGCGAATCCTGCCTTTCCTATGATTGCTCCAAGCAGATGGGGCTTTCCACGGCTGCGCAGCTTTTGGAGATCGATGAGAGTGAATTTGACCATCATCGCGCGCTGGACGACAGTCTGCTTTCCATGCGCTGCCTGCAAAAGCTGTATAACCTGGAAAAGCTGAGGCCGTTTGTGCAGAATGCCAGAACGGAAGAATTTTATAACCGTATGGAATTCCGCACGGTGACGGTCTGCGATCTGAACCATCCTTTGATCAAGCCTTCCGACCTGGCGTTCTACTGCAATTTATGCGGCCGGCGCGCACGAAGGGCTGGAAAATGGCAGCTGCGCAACAAAAGCTTCCGTGCTCCGTTTACCTGCCGTCATTGCGGGAACAGTTTCTGCGGCCGCGTTCAGTTTAAGCTGAAGTATGAGGGAATGGTGGTGAAAAAGAAAATTTTACCACTTCCGGAAAAGAAGGCCGAGGAGCAGCCGAAAAGTGAGGCGCCGGTAAAAGACGAGTGATTTGGCATCTGCGGGGCGGATGGTGTCAGCGCTGTAGGAGAAAAAAGATATTCCATTTTCAATTCAATAGGAAATCTGCAAAAAGCGGGACTGCCGGATGATTCAGGCAGCCCTGTTTTTGGTTTCTGGAAGATTGCCGCACAGGCTTCGGTTTTTGCGTTATACCGCAGGAATTCTGTGCTACAATTGGAAACACTAGAAAAGATTCGGAGGCTTTTATGAAATCAGACGAAAGACAGGTCCGGCTGAACCGGAAAAACGGGGTCGGCTTTTTGACGTTTCCCCGGCTGGAAGCGCTGCCGTTTCTGCGCCATGTGTTTTCCACCCGGCTCGGCGGGGTCAGCCAAAAAGAGTTTTCTTCGCTGAATCTGGCGTTCGGCAGGGGAGATCCCAATGAGAATGTTTTGGAAAATTATCGCCGGCTCTGTGCGGCGGCGGGATTCGACGCGACCTCGCTGGTTTCTTCTGCTCAGGTGCACCGGTCGGCGGTTCGGCGGGTCGGCCGGCAAAACCGCGGCGAAGGGTTTACCAAACCGAAGCCCGCCGGTGTGGACGGTATGGTGACCAATGAGACCGGTGTGACGCTGGTGACGCACCATGCGGACTGTGTGCCGCTGTATTTTGCCGATCCCGTCCGCAGGGCAATCGGCCTGGCGCACGCAGGCTGGCGCGGAACGGCCGCCCGAATCGGCGCGGAGACCGTCCATACGCTGACCCGGGAATACGGCAGCCGGCCGGAGGATCTGGTCTGCGTGGTCGGCCCGTCGATCGGTCCCTGCTGCTTTGAGGTCGATTCCCCCGTCTTTGAAATCTTTGCGGCGATGGGGGATCTTACCCCGAGGGAATGGATTCGGGAAGACGGCGGCGGAAAATACCACATTGATCTGTGGGAGGCGAACCGACGCATTCTGATGCGCGCCGGGGTCCCGGAGCAAAACATCTCCGTTTCCGGCCTGTGCACCCGGTGCCATCCCGATCTGCTGTTTTCCCACAGGGCGACCGGTGGCAAGCGCGGCGGCCTGGCGGCGTTTCTTGCGTTGCGGGAGGCTGATGATGAGAATTGAACATTGCATGCTCTGTCCGCGCCGCTGCGGTGCGTTGCGCGAAGCTTGGGAAGGGAATGGTTTCTGCCATATGGGTGCAGACGCCGTTGTGGCGCGGGCGGCGCTTCATTTTTGGGAAGAACCCTGCCTGAGCGGAACACGCGGCTCCGGAGCCGTATTTTTCACGGGATGCACGCTGCAGTGTGTTTTCTGCCAGAACTATGAGATCAGCACGCAGCGGAAAACAGGGAAGCTCCTGAGCCCAAAGCAGCTTTCCGCCGTATTCCGGCGGCTGGTCGATCAGGGCGCTCACAATCTCAACCTGGTTACCGCGACGCAGTACGTTCCGGTGGTCGTGGAAGCCCTTTCTCTTTGGAAGCCACCGGTCCCGGTGGTTTACAACTGCGGCGGCTATGAAACCCTTGAAACGCTGCGCCGGCTAGAGGGATTCGTTGATATCTATCTTCCGGATTTGAAATATGCCGACGACGGGCTGGCCCGCAGTCTTTCCGGGGCGGGGGATTATGCCGAGGTTTCTCATGCCGCCGTGCTGGAAATGACGCGGCAGACCGGCCCGGCCGTCTATGACGAAAACGGCATGATGCGGCGGGGCACCCTGGTGCGCCACCTGATACTGCCCGGCCATACGCGGGATTCTATCGCCGTGCTGGACTGGATTGCAGCCAATTTGCCCGGGGTCCCCGTCAGCCTGATGGCACAGTATGTCCCCTGCGGCAAAGCGGAGCAAATGCCGGGCCTGAACCGGAAAATCACAGAGAGGGAATATCAAAAAGTTCAGGAGCACCTGTTTTCTCTGAATCTGGACGGCTATGTTCAGGAACGGAAATCAGCCCGCAAAGATTTTATTCCATCTTTTCAGATGGAAGGCCTTGAAGACCTTGACACGGGAAAAGCAATGATGTAAACTACTATACATGGTTATTAAAACTATGTATGATTGGAAATGATAAGATATGGGAAAAAGTGCTGGAAGAATGGGCCGTTCATTCAGCCGGGAAGAACTTGGGCTGCCGTGTTATACCGCTTTGGAAGAGACCCTTAATGCGGTGACACACGGTGTCGGCGCGCTGCTGGCGGCGGCCGGGCTGATATGGCTTCTGCTGCACTGCCGGCAGGACGGGCAGACGCTGGTCAGCGTGTCGGTGTTCGGCGGCAGCATGCTCCTGCTGTACCTGGTTTCAGCTTTGTATCACGGCATTGGCGTGTGCCGCGCAAAACGGGTACTGCGGACGATGGACCACTGCACGATTTTTCTTTTGATCGCCGGCACTTATACGCCGGTTTCACTGCTCTGCTTCGGCGGCGCGACCGGATGGACCATGTTTGCCATTGTCTGGAGTGTTTCCGCTGTTGGGATTCTCCTCAACGCGATCAGCGTTCAGCGCTTCCGCGTTTTTTCCATGATCTGCTACATCGGCCTTGGGTGGATTGTGGTTTTCTTTTTCAAGCAACTGCTTGTCTGCTTGGACCCGGTCTCTATCCGTAACCTGATTGTGGGCGGCGTCTTTTACACGGTGGGCGCTGTTTTATACGGAGTGGGAAAGAAAAAGCAATATATTCATACGGTTTGGCATCTGTTTGTCCTTGCAGGCAGTATTTTCCATTATTTTGTCATTTATCGGATTTCCGTGCCTGCCTAAAGGCGACATAAAGCAAAATCAGTGATATTCCAGTCACCCGCCTCCATATACTAAACGGAGGCGGGTTTCTCATGTTCCTATCCTTTAGAATTCATCGCTTTTTTGGGGCCGTTTTGTCCATGGTGCTGCTCGCTTTCTGCTTCTGCGGAGGGACCCTGGCTGCAGTCCGGCAGGTGGAACAGAGCGATGGCGTGAAACTGCCCATTTTGATGTACCACAGCGTTTTGAAAGACGCGCATGCTCAGGGGAAGTATGTGGTGTCGCCAGGAACACTGGAAAGCGATTTTGCTTGGCTGAATCGAAATGGGTACCATACGGTGGTTGTGCAGGATCTTCTGGACTATGTAAACGGGCGGGTTCCCCTGCCAGAAAAGCCTGTGATGATTACATTTGATGACGGCTTTTATAATAATTATTATTATGCTTATCCGATTGCGAAAAAGTATCATGCGAAAATTGTGATTTCGCCGGTCGGGGCTTATACGGATCAATACACGGGCGGTGACGCGGACCACCCGAATTATTCCTACCTGACCTGGGGGGAGATCAAAGAAATGATGAGTTCCGGCGTGGTGGAAATTCAGAATCATTCCTACCAGATGCATTCCCTCCGGCCGCGGTGCGGTTCCAAGAAAATGAAAAGGGAAAGCACGGCGGCATACCAGGCGGCCCTTCGGAACGATCTGGGAAAAATGCAGCGCGAGATGCTGGAACATACCGGCTATTCGCCGACCGCTTTTGTTTATCCGTTTGGAGCCGTCAGCGAAGCGTCGGTCCCGGTCCTGCGGGAAATGGGGTTTCAGGCGAGTATGAACTGTATGGAAAAAATGAACCGGATTACGCTCGATCCGGCATGCCTTTTCGGGTTGGGGCGGTATCTCAGACCGGCCGGGCTTTCCAGCAATTCTTTTTTCCGCGGCATCGGGCTTTCGTGAGGGCGGTTATTCCCTGCGCGGGAAAATCCGATCGATTAGATGGTAAATCACCGCCATAAAACTTGTGGCAAACAGAAGCATCGGGACCAGCATCAGCAGCATGGGAAGAGTCAGTGCGGTCACCTCGAACAGAGAAGGAAAAAAAATGAGTGCCAGGATGAAAGCGGCAGTCATGGTCAGAAACAAAATCATCCGCGCGGCGTTAAACGGGAAACAGACCTTGAATAAAATCAAAAGTCCGGTGAATCCGGTGAGCAGGACGGCCAATGTGGATTGTTCCGCGTGTGAAAAGCCGAGAAATGCGGAAACGGCGGCAAGAAGCACGATGTTCATCGTCATAGTTGCCGCACCGGGCACGGATTTTTGCATCACATTTCGGATAAAGCTCCCGTGCAGGCGGTCGCGGTTCGGCTCCAGCGCAAGCAGGAACGATGGGATGCCGATGGAAACGGCGTTAATCAGCGTGAACTGGATCGGCTGAAACGGATAGGGAGAGGCCAGAAACAGAAACAAAACCGCGATGGCGGCGGAAGACATCGCTTTCACAAGAAACAGCGATGCGGACCGCTGCAGATTGTTGATGCAGCGGCGCCCTTCCGCCACAATGCGGGGCATGGAAGAAAAATTGGAGTCCAACAGCACAATCTGTGAAACCGTCCGTGCCGCGTCGCTGCCGGAGGCCATTGCGATACTGCAGTCGCTTTCTTTCAGGGCGGGAACATCGTTCACCCCGTCTCCCGTCATGGCAACCGTGTGCTTCTTTTCTTTCAGCGCTTTGATCAGGCCGAGCTTCTGCGCGGGGGTAACCCTTCCGAAAACCGTATAGGTTTCCGCGGCCTGCCGGAGGTCTTCCTCATTTTTCAGAGTGGAAGCATCTACACAGCGGTCCGCGTTTTTCAGGCCCGCTTTTTCGGCAATGCTGGCGGCGGTCCGCACGTCGTCGCCCGAAATCACTTTCAAATCGACGCCCTGATCGGTAAAATAGGCGAGGGTGTCCCGGGCACCCGGACGAATTTTGTCGCTGAGCAGCACCAGCAAAAGGGGTTCGAGAGCCTGAGGCAGTTCCCGGTCGCCGAGAGGCTGGTCGGAGTGGGCCAGCAGCAGAACCCGTTTGCCGCGGCCTGCGTATTTTTCCACCTGCGGCCGGATCGTTTCAAAGCGATCCCGCAGCACAAATTGGCCTGCGCCTAGCACATAGCTGCCCTTTTCCTGAAAGCTGGCGCCGCTCCATTTGCGCGCGGAGGAAAAGGAAACTTGTCCCACGCAGGTCCAGCCGGGCGGCTTCGGCATGATCTCCCGAATGGCATTCATTGTGGGGGAGTGGTCATCCATGGCGTTTACAAGCGATGACAGAGCTTCTTCCGCCTTTTCCCGGGGAATTTCGCACAGCGGCACGATGGTTTCCGCCTGAAGCGTACCCTGGGTCAGCGTGCCGGTTTTGTCCAGGCAGAGCGTGTCCACATGTGCGAGCGTTTCAATGGAATACAGTTCCTGGACAAGCGCTTTGTGCCGCGAAAGACGCAGAACGCCGACGGCAAGCACTACGCTGGTCAGCAGAACAAGCCCTTCTGGAATCATACCGATCAAGGCGGCCACCGTGCCGACGACGGAATCACGGAACGCCTGACCGACTTCAATCTGCTTGTGAAACATCAAAATGCCGATTGGCAGAATGGAAAAGCCCGTGATTTTAATGATGCGGTCCATCCAGGTCATGATTTCGGAGTTCGGCTTTTTCATATAACGGGCGCTGGCGGCAATGCGGGAGGCATAGTTGTCTTTGCCGACATGCTCCACTTGGGCTTTGCAGGTGCCTCCGACCAAAAAACTGCCGCTGTACAGATGGTCGCCGCAATGCTTTGCAACAGGATCGGATTCACCGGTGATCAGCGATTCGTCCGCCTCACATTCGCCGTTCAGCACAACACAGTCGGAACAAATCTGATTTCCAGAGGAAAAGGACAGCACATCATCCAGAACCAGATCGGGAACCGGAATTTCTTCTCCTTTGCCGGAGCGGATGACATGCGCTTTCGGCGCGGTAATCAGCGAGAGTCGGTCAATCATCTTTTTTGCTCGGATCTCCTGAAGGGTGCCGATCAGCGTGTTGCAGAGGATGACGCCGAGAAACAGCAGATTTTTATAGGATCCCACCAGAATGATCAAAGCAGCAAGGATCAGGTTCAAAATATTAAACGGAGTGATGATGTTGTTCCACACAATTTGCCCGACCGTGCGCGTGCCGGTGTCATCCTCTCGGTTGGTCAGCCCTTGCTCCCGTCTGGCGCTGACTTGTTCCGAACTCAGGCCGGACGAATAGTCGGGATGAAACCGTTCACAATAGGAATTGGTATTTTCTATCATAATTTGTATTTTCCCCACTTTAATTTTACCATATCATTTGTATTAATCCTAACATAAAAAAAGGAAAGCCAGGGATTGTTTCCAATTAATTGTTAAAAAATTTAAAATGTGTTCATTTTTTTCGTTATAATTAACAAATAGATCAGATTTATAAAAAAGCGTTTAATTTATAATTGGTCTTGTATCCTTTTGACAATGTGATATAATTGTCCAATAGTGGTTCAAGGGCGAGAAATTTTTGAAAAGGAGTTGACCGCTATCTTTCAAGCCGTGAAAAATAACATCAGACTGGATCTTGCACAGGGTGCCAAGTTGATTCGCACGGATTTTGACCGGTTTCTGGTGTTGCTGCTGGCCGCCTCTATTTTTGCCCCGTTTTATTTCAGTGCGTGTGTTGTTATCGGCATTGCCCTGATGGCAATGATCAACTGCAAAAAAAGGGTGCGCGCATTTGAAGCGCCTTATACCAAGTTCTTGTTTGCTTTTTTAATTGTGGCCTTTTTTGTTGCGGCAATTTATAATAATTACGTTGGCATTGCCTATTCGATTTTAATTTATGCGGTCGTTGGCTGTGCACTGTACCTTCGCAGCATTATGACGCGCTCCATCTTTAATAGCGCGATGGATCTTGTCTGCGTCGGCAGCATTTTCAGCTTATTTGTCGCGCTGTTTCAAAAGGCTTCTTCTTTTTCCACCGCGCCGGATTACCGCCCGGTTTCTGTCTTTACGAACGCGAATTATTATGGAATGATCATCGAATTTGTCGTGATGATCGCTTTGTACCGTATTTTTACAAATTCTGAACTGAGTGCCTTTTATTTTGCCGTTATTGGTCTCAATTTCATCGGACTGTATCTGACGGCAAGTTTTTCTGCGTTTGCTACTATGGTCATGACGGTGACGTTGATGCTGCTTTTAAAAAAGAGAAGAAAGAGCGCGCTGGCTTTTTTCCTGTCTGTGGGTGTGTTCGTTGGGCTTATGGTTGTTTTTCCGCAGCTATTGCCCCGAGGTTCGCAGGCACTTGACCACACGCTGGCTCAAAGGCTTTCTATTTGGACGGCTTCCATTGAAGGAATCAAACAGCATCTGTTCTTTGGGCGCGGTGCCATGGCTTACCAGTTGATTTACAAGCAGTTTTCCAGCTATCAAACTTATCATTGCCACAATCTGATTCTTGATATTCTGTTAAATTTTGGTATTTTTGGGCTGGCGTCAATCGGAATTTATACTGCGGTGCAGCTCAAGTTCCTGTGGCTCCGCGCGCGCAATAATCTCTGTATGGATATGAACATCCTGATGGTGGCTGCCACTGCGGCGGTTTTCATCCACGGGATGACCGATGTCACGATTCTGTGGATTCAGACAGGTGCCCTTTTTGCGCTGATCTTTTCTTCTACGGGGATTGATGCCGACTATGTTGAAAAAGGGATTCAGGTTCCTCACCTGCTCCCGGATTATTCCGGCGATTCCGTCACGGCGCTATATCTGAAAAATTAGCCGCAGAATGGAATGTAAAGGTCATTAAAAAGCCTTTCCCGCTTCTAAGTGCAGAATGTTTCGCGCACTTAAGAAGCGGGAGAGACTTTTTTGATCCCGTCTGAGGGCGGGGGAAGATTATCGGTCCCAGTCGGATTCGGCAAAGTCCCCCAGCTTTAGATAAGAACCATACAACCTGGCATATTCCCCGGTCCTTTGCGGGTTGGGAACATAGTCGGCCTGATAGGTCCGGCAGTAAGCTTTCTGCGCTTGTGCCAGGGAAGGGAAGACTCCTGCGGAGACTGCCGCGTAAATGGCCGCTCCTCGGGCACAGACCTGCGGTTCCCGGTAGGCCATGATCGGACGGTTCAGAACGTCGGCCATCATCTGCATGATGTAGGGGGACTTCTGGGCGATGCCGCCCACGGCGATGATGCGGTCGACAGCGATCCCGTTTCCAAGAAAACTGTCAAAAATATGCTTTGCACCGAAAACCGTTGCGATGGCAAGGGCGCGAAAAATCTGGGGCGCAGAACTTCCCAGATCCAACCCGCAGAGAGCGCCCTTTACATTTTCGTTCAGCTTTGGATACCGGCGGCCGTTGAACCAGTCCAGCGCGAGAAGACCGCTTTGCTCCGTCAGACGCGACGCCTGCTTTTCCATTTCAGGGATCAGGTTTTGAAGCATTTCTTCCGCAATCGCTTTCCGGTCCTCCGGGGAACGGGAAGGAAGAGCGTTGGCAACGGGCCACAGCAGCAGGTCGCGAAACCAGGCATAGATATCTCCGAAAGCGGCTTGACCGGCTTCCATGCCCATATAACCCGGAATAATGGAGTTTTCCGCTTGGCCGCAAACAGCTCGCAGGTCCCGGCCTGAAAGTGACGCCGGGTTGGCAATCAACAGATCCACCGTGGAGGTGCCGACCACTTTGACCAGCGTACCTGCCTGAATCCCCGCGCCGACGGCCCCGGCATGTGCATCAAGGGAGCTGCCTCCGATGACGGTTCTTTCGTTTACTCCCAGTCGCTTTGCCCATTCGGATGTGATGGTCCCAACGCGGGCATCCGAGCCGCGGGGGGCGGCGTAGCGCCCTGCAATTTCAGCGAGGTACGGGTCCAGCTTCCTCAGCACATCCGCCGGAGGCAGGCCGCCGAAAGCGGAATTCCACAGCGCTTTGTGCCCGGCAGCGCAGGCGCAGCGGTACATGCTTTCCGGTTTCGTTTTCCCCGAAAGAAGAGCCGGGAACCAGTCGGCGTGTTCCACCCAGGACCCTGCCGCCTCCCTGACGGCAGGGTCGATCCGTACGCCGTGCAGAATCTTGGCCCACCACCATTCGGAAGAATATACCCCCTGGTACTTTGTATAATCTACCGGGCTGCCTGAAAAGACCCGGTTGATTTCAATGGCTTCCTGAACCGCCGTGTGATCTTTCCACAGATAGAACATCGCGTTTGGATTTTCCTTAAAACGGTCCAGCAGGGCAAGCGGCGTTCCGTTCCGGTCCACCGGGCACGGGGTAGAACCGGTTGCGTCGATGCCGATGCTGAGAAGCCTTTCCCCGGCGGAAGGAACCTGGGCGAGGGCGGCTTTCATCGCTGTTTCAAACGCCTCGATATAGTCCAGTGGATGCTGACGGAATTGATTTTTTGAAACATCACAGTACAGCCTGCGGTGCCACCGCGGATAGTCGCACGATGCCGTGGAAAGGGTCCGGCCGCTTCTGGCTTCGACCAATACCACTCGGACGGAATCGCTGCCGAAGTCCGCTCCGGCGACAAGATCTTTTTCCATTTTTGTTTTGATTCTCCCATCCAAACGGTCACTGAGCGTCGGGATTAATCCGGATGACACATTTGCTGACCTTATCTTTGTCGTGAATCGCGTGTTCCATTCCTGCCTGAATGTCTTTAAAATCGTAAATGTCCGACGCAATCTTTTTCAAGGGAATTATGCCGTTTGCAACCGCCGCGATTGCCTTGGGGTAAATGTTTCTGTAACGGAAGACCGTCTTAATGGTGATTTCATTGTCAATCAGCCAGTTGACATTCATCTTGGCGATCCCGTCTTTGGTGTAGCCCACCAGCGTGATGGTTCCGCCGCGCTTTACCATTTTAGCCGTCTGGAAGATCGTAACTTCAGACCCGGCGGTTTCAAAGACGTAATCCGCTCCGCCGCCGTGCGTCAATTTTAAGACTTCCTGCACAGAATCGTTTTCTTTGGCGTTGACGATGGAAGTGGCGCCAAGCGAAAGAGCGCGGTTCAGGCGGTTCTGCATTAAATCCACCACAATGATGGTGCTGACGCCCATGCTCTTCAGCGCCAGCATGGTCACCAGCCCGATGCAGCCGGCGCCGAGGATGACGGCGGTAGAGCCCACCTGAGCCCCGGACTGCAGTGCCGCGTGGAAACCGACGGCCAGAGGTTCCATCAGGGCACCTTCCAGCGTGCTGACATTGTCGGGCAGCCGATAGCACAGGTTGGCCGGATGCGACAGATATTCCACAAAAGCTCCTTCTGTCACCGGCAGAGAAGCGTAAAAATATACATTTGGGCAGAGGTTATACCGCCCGGATTTGCAGTATTCGCATTTCCAGCACGGGATGCCGGGCTCGATGGCCACCCGGTCGCCGACTTTCAGGTCTGTCACGTCTTTCCCGGTTTCCACGATAACTCCGCCCGGCTCATGCCCCAGAATCATCGGTTTCGTCACATGGTTTTCTCCAATATATCCGTCTTCAAACAAGTGCATGTCCGAGCCGCAGATCCCCACATAATCCAGCTTAACCAGCACTTCGTCATCTTTTACTTCAGGAATGGGACGCTCTTCAAAATCAAATTTTCCAATTTGATTCATAACCGCTGCTTTCATAGTCCCTTTCAAAATATTTTCCTCCTTATCAATGCTTTAAAAGTTTATTTAAAAAACTTATTTAATACTTTGCGTTCATCATACCATAAGAGGTTTTACTTTTCAATATATGAAGATTACAAGAAATAATAGAGGATTTTTGCTATAATGTAGAAGAAAATTTGTCTGAATCGGTTTATTCTTCACAATTTATGACCTTGACAAGCGAAAGCAAGTATTGTATATTAAGAATTGCTTAAGAAAAAATCACAAAGTAAAGTTTATCGTATAAATTATTTTGTGCAATAAAGTTTATTTTATAAACGTTCCTCATTTTTGATTTTAGAGAGTGCAATTATGAAATCAGTGCAGAATGTAGGCGGTATCCAGAAAGTAAACCGGTGTACGGTTCTAAAGCTGATGCTGGAACATGAAAAAATTTCCAGGGCAGATATTGCGCGCTTCACCGGTTTAAATAAAGCGACTGTGACGAACATTATCAATGAATTTTCTGAGATGGGCATTGTCGCGGGCTGCGGTCAGGTAATTTCCGCCAATGGCAGAAAGACAGCAGGGCTGGCTCTGCAACTGGAAAACATCGTTGTGGTGGCGGTCCGGATCAACCGCGGTAGCATTGATTTTGGGGTCTGCTCCGTCACGGGGAAAATTACGAACCGGATGCAGCTTCGGTTTGAGATGGACGAAAAAATCGAGGGAATCCTCGCGTTGCTTCAAAAGGGAATCGCCCGGATGATGGAAGCGGCGGGGGAGAGAAAAATACTGTGCATTTCCATTGCCATTCTGGGCCCGCTGGTTCAAAATCAGCATAAAATTGCGAAAGTTTACGATATGCCTGAACTGGGCAAAGTGGATGTTCAGGAAGAGGTTATGAAAATGTTCCCGGGGATGCGGGTCTTTTTGGACCACGATGCCAACATGAGCACGTTTGCCGAGTGGAACAACTACAAGCTGGAAACCGGAAAAAAGAAGGGGGTTATGCTCAACCTTGACTTTGGCGTCGGCATTGGCGGCGGAATCATGGTGGACGGTAAACTTTTCCGCGGGAGCAACGGAATTGCCGGAGAGATCGGGCATATGGGAATCGATTTTCATTTCAATGAGATCGGGCCTTTCCGTTCAAAAGGAATTTTTGAATCCTATGCTTCCCCCTGGGTGATTAAAAGGGATGCGCTGAACCGGCTCTTTGAATTTCCAAACAGCAAAATCACGGAAAACAGCAGTCTGAAAGAGATCTATTCCCTCTACGAGGAAGGAGATGAGCTTGCCGTCTGGGCCGTCGACCGAATGTGCTGGTTCCTGGCTTATGGCCTTTCCAGCCTGATTTACTTGATCGACCCCGATGTGATAGTCCTGGGGGATGAGATCATTCGTTCGCAGTCTTTCCTGGCAAAATTGAAGCAGAATATGAAAAAATTTTTGTCGGAAGAGCTTGTGGATGCTTTGGATATCCGCTTTTCCCGATTTAAGCATGGGGGAATGCTTTTGGGAGCAACTATCATGGCGGTAGATCATTATGTGGAATCTCTTGAAATCATGGATTTCCTAAAGGATAATTTCCCTGAAAACTGCAAAAAATCCTAAGGTAAGTTCATAAAAAGATTTAGAAAGGAAAGTATGTATGAGAAAATTATCGACCCGGAGAATCTTGAGCGCTGCACTGGCGGTCGCTATGCTGAGTGCTTCGCTGCTGACCGGCTGTAGCAACAAGGGAGGGCAATCGTCCCAGGTCGCTTCTGGCAGTGCCAGCGCAACATCTTCACCAGACAGCGGCACTACGCTTTCTGTTGCAACCGTCAATAATGACGATATGATTATCATGGAAAATCTCACCTCTGAATTTACGAAAAAGACCGGCATCCAAGTGAAATACACAACCCTTTCCGAAAATGAAATCCGTTCAAAAATCAAAGAAGACGTCGGGATGGGTGGCGGCCAGTATGACATTGTCACTCTCGGTGCGCAGGACTCCGGCGTTTATCTGGACAATGGCTGGACGGAGTCGCTGGATCCCATGTTCAAATCCATGAGCGCAGCGGATCAAAAAGCCTACGACCTGGATGATATTTTCCCGGTTGTCAAGCAGTCGCTGTCGTCTACGAAAAAGGGGCTGGGCAGCCTACCGTTCTATGCGGAAACGACGCTGCTGTTTTACAACAAGGACATTTTCAAGTCAAAAAATCTGACAATGCCGGAAAATCCGACCTGGGATCAGGTCTATGACCTGGCGGTCAAGTGCAATGATCCTTCGAAGGGAATTCGAGGAATCGCCATTCGCGGTCTGCCTGGCGGCGGCCAGAATATGTTTATTTTCAGTTCCATTGCCTATGCGTTCGGTGCAAAATATTATGATAAGAACTGGAATGCAACCTTTAATACCCCGCAGATGAAAAACGCCATTGAATTTTATAAGAAGATCATTACAAATGCAGGAGAATCAGGAGCGACCACCTGCGGTTATACCGAGTGCCTGAACCTGATGTCGAGCGGAAAGGCCGCCATGTGGTACGATGCGAGCGTTTCGGCCGGCACTATGGCGAATTCCAAAGATTCCAAGGTGCAGGGGAAGATCGGCTATGCGATGGCTCCTCTGGAAGTAAAGAAGGACCAGACAAACACAATCGGCGGCTGGGGCCTTGCAATGACCTCCTCTTCCAAGCATAAGGACGCAGCGTTTAAGTTTCTCACTTGGGCAACCAGCAAGGATTATGCGAAACTGGTCGGAACCACAAAAGGCTGGGTGAGCGCACCATCCGGAACCAGGCAGTCCACCTATGACAATCCGAATTACAAAAAGGCCTGTGATTTTGCAGATATCACAAAGAAAGCTTTGCTGAAAGTCAATTATAGTCATCCGGCCATTGACGAGACCCCTTATGCCGGAAACTCCATCCCCAATATGCCGGAATACTCTTCGTGGGGTGAAACCATTGCGCAGCAGCTTGCCTCTTACCTGACCGGAAAGACAGACATCAACAGTGTCCTGACCTCCGGGCAGAAAACACTGCAAGACGTGGCAACAGAAGGGAACTATAAAAAGTAAAGAAAGATCCCGGTTAAAGACCGGGACAGATAAAACGGAAATGAAAAATCCCTGCTCCCCCTTTGCGCATCCGACTGTGAAGCGGGATGCGCGGGAAGGGGAGCAGGGGCTTCTTTTTCCATTGCAACGGCAGCGGCTTTCCAAAAGAAGGGACTGAGGATGAATTGGAACATTCCAAGCGCGATCATACAAAGTATATTATACTGCCCTCCGTAATCATTGTTGCGGTTATTACACAAATTCCTTTTTTGATTACCATTTATTATTCTTTCCTGAAGTGGAACATCAACAGGCCCGACCAAGGAATTCATTTTGCCGCCTTTTCGAATTATGCCAAGATCTTTTCCTCTCAAGACTTTTATACGGTCTTGCTGAATACTTTCATCATTATCGTGGTGTCACTTGTCGTCTGCACAGTTTTGAGCATTTTGCTGGGTCTGCTGTTTAACCGCAAATTTGCCGGGGTTAACGTTTGCCGGACTCTCATTGTTCTGCCGTTCTTTGTGATGGAATCCGTGATCGGAATTGTCTGGAAAACCTTGATTCTGAGCCCTTCGTTTGGGCTGAATTACTATATCAGCCAATTTTTCGGGCGCCCTGCGGTCGATTTTTTCGGCCAGGATGCGCTGCTGACTATTTTGATTTTGATTATTTGGCAATGGACTCCATTTTTCTTTTTGATTATCATGGCCGGATTGCAGAATATGCCGGATGATGTTTTGGAAAGTGCGCGGATCGATGGAGCAAGCGGGTTTACCATGCTTTTAAAAATCCAGATTCCGCTGATTCAGGACCACATCAAAGTCGCAATGATCCTGGGATTGATCAATATTTTGAAAGTTTTTGGGCTTGTTTACGTCACGACGTCGGGAGGGCCGGGGATCAGTTCGAGCAACCTGCCTTACTATGTCTATAAATGTCTGTTCTATGACTGGGACGTAGGAAAATCTGCTGCTGTTGCTGTTATCACAGTGGCGGTTACGCTTCTGTTGACGCAGACTTTTTTCAAATATCTTTACCGGAAGAAAGAAGCCTGAAGTTCGGTTTGCAGTGAGCAGGAGGTTTAGGATGAAAAGAAAAGTTAAGAAAAATATCGTTAATGTTTTATCTGTCTTGATCGCGCTGATTTGGGTTTTCCCGATCCTTTATATGTTAATTTCCAGCTTTAAGACGGAAAGCCAAGTGGTGATCCCCGGGCTCTTTTTCCAGCCGACGCTGGAAAATTACAAAGCGGTTGTCAATACGGAATTTTACCAGCATTTGGTCAATTCCGTTCTCATTACATTCGCCACGGTTTTGGTCTCGACTGTTTTGGCTGTCAGCGCAGCCTATGGGCTCGTTTTCACGCCGCTGAAGAAGCCTGGCAATCTTTATTTCTGGTTTGTTTCCACAACGTTCCTTCCGGCGGTTGCCGTGATTGCACCTGTTTATTTTGCATTTAAAAAGTTAAATATGATTGATTCCTATGCTGCAATCATCCTTCTGTATGTCGGCGCAGGGACGCCGCTGATGGTTTGGCTGATTACAAACTTTTTCAAGGAAATTCCGAAAGAAATCATTGAAGCGGCGGATATCGACGGCAGCGGCCGGCTGAATACGTTTTTTAAAATTATGCTTCCACTGACAAAAAACGGAATTATTTCCGCAGCCTTGCTGGTCTTTATCGTGACATGGAATGAATTCTTCTTTGCGGTTACCATTACTTACACGCAATCCTCTACACTGTCCGTATATATGAGCAAATATATGGTCCAGCAGGGATATTTCTGGGGGAAGATGTGCGCAACGGCAACCATGATTGTTATTATTCCGATTGTGATGGGATTCTTTACACAGAAGTCCCTCGTGAAAGGCCTTGCCGCCGGGTCAGTCAAAGGCTGATGCAGTTGCAAGCTGAGTTTTGCAAAAATCAGGCTGCGCCGGGCATAACAAAGATTCTGCGCCCGGTGCGCTTTTTCATTTTTTTTTAATCACCGGTCTTGATTTTAGACGGGGTTTATTATATAATTTATATTGCCGCTGTTTTTGAAAGTAAAGTTGCTTATCTAGGCCGGTGTGTTGGAATTGGCAGACGAGACAGACTCAAAATCTGTTGTCCGCAAGGGCGTGTGGGTTCGAGTCCCACCACCGGCACCATGTCGAGTGTCCTTATAGCATTTGAAAGTGCTGTAAGGACACTCGCTTTTTATATGTTTATCCTGCTATCTGCGTTTGGGAGTAGCTTACGGCTACTCCTTTTCTCGTCTGTATCAGAACATCCGGTTCCGGCAGAGATGAAACATCCGGTATTTCAATGGAGCCAATACAATTATAATGAATGGTCAGCTTCTGGACGTATACGCCGTTCACCTTTTCGGCCTGATGGACTTCAATGTGATCGATCAGCTCATTCAGCATACGCGGCGTGAGCTTTCTGGCTCTGGTATATTTGCGCACGGTGGCAATAAACATATCCGTGCCTACCGTCCG
>DHDF01000156.1:8245-8425 GCA_002399225.1 bacterium UBA4883 | reverse complement strand
AGTCCCGGTAGGTGCGCGCCCACAGTTCCTCGTCCATTTCTCTTGAAAACATATCCATCGGGATATCGATCAAAACGGGGCCGGGACGGCCGGTTTCCGCAAGGCGGAAGGCTCTGTCCAGAATATCGGGCAGGGCCTGCGCATCATCCACCCGCCACGCCCGCTTTACCACCGGCTCCA
>DHDF01000156.1:7600-8078 GCA_002399225.1 bacterium UBA4883 | reverse complement strand
ATCCGATACTGCGTGGCGTCGCCGTGCATGTTGACCTCCTGATGAGGATTCCGGCCAAAATAGTAGCTCGGCACATCGCCGGCGATGACCACCATGGGGATCGAATCAAACGCCGCGTTTGCCACGCCGGTCAGCACATTGGTCAGGCCGGGGCCCAGATGGCACATGACCACAGACGCTTTATGCGTGATGCGGGCATAGCCGTCCGCCGCCGCGGATGCGATCGCCTCATGACGGGTGGAAATAAACTTCACCTTTTTGCTGCGGGACAAAGCATCCAGCATCCCAATGACCGTATGGCCGCACAGCCCGAAAACATATTTGATGTTCCTGCGTTCCAGATAATTCACGNNTCAGGTCTGAAACCAGCTTTTTACCCATAGAGATACCTCCTTAAATATACCGTTTATAAAATTACGGCAATTCCGCCTGTGGCTGCGGACACGGATTTGTTCTTCCCCCGTCTTCGGCGGGGGAA
>DHDF01000156.1:3836-7447 GCA_002399225.1 bacterium UBA4883 | reverse complement strand
GGGGGAGAAACAGAAACAAATTCTGCATCTTAGCTGAAAATGCTACGGCATTGCATCAAATTCCTTAATTCTTCCGCAGTTTTCTTTTCCGCCAGCAGATCCGCCAGCTGTAACGCAAAATTGACGGAAGCCATCGGCCCCTTTCCGGTGATGATTCTGCCATCCACCGTGACAAGATCGCCGGTATATTCCGCTCCGGGGATTTCCCCTTTGAAGCCGTCGCTGACTGTGGCGCGCTTTCCCCGAAGAAGCCCCATATGGCCCAGAATCGACGGGGCGGCGCAGATGGCCGCCACATATCCGCCGCTTTCAAAACAAGCTTTCACCGTATTTTTCACGGCTTCCGACCGTTCCAGATTCGTTGCGCCCGGGAGCCCGCCCGGCAAGACCACCATTTTCAGGCCTTCCGGGGTAATCTCATGCTCCTCAATATCCGCAACGACCGGGACCCGATGGGAACCCACGATCCGTCTGCCGCCTATCCCCACGGTCTGAACCGGCACATCGGCGCGCCGGAGCAGATCCACTGTCGTCAAAGCTTCGATCTCTTCAAATCCATTTGCCAAAAAAACATAAGTCATTCCTGTAACGTCCCCTTCCTTCTTTCCTTTCAAGACAAGCTATCAGCCGTCTCCCCATCTCCCATATTGAGCCCAAGAAGCGGGCACGGCCGTCAAACGATGCTTGGGCCGTTGTGCGCCAGAAACTGATCAAACACCTTCCCGCTGTGAATCAGGAAATCGCGGAAATATTCCGCTGCAGGCGGAATATATCGATTCTTATTCCACATCAGATAGATATCCCGCTGAAGCATCTTGTTGGAGATGGGAAGAATCTTTGTGTTGTACGGCGCTCCACCCAATGGATAAGGGATGATCGCCACACCCCGGTTTGCGGCCACCAGGCCGTATACGATAACATCCTGAGGCGTTTCCATCACAATATTGGGGCTGATATCAAGCTCCCGGAAAATTTCCTTGTTCTGGTGGTGCAGCTGGGACCTTTCATCAAAGTCGATGAAATTTTCCCGATCCAGCTCTTTCAAATCCACGCTTTTCTGCTGAGCCAGACGGTGTCCCAGCGGGACCAGCAGGACCAGCTGGTGCGTTCCCAATGGAAAACATTCCACCTGTGGATTTTCGATTTTGGTCGCCAAAAGCAAATCCGCCTTTCCGGCCAGAAGCTGCTCCTGAAGATTGTAAAAGCTTTCCTGACTGAGCTGAAAATGGACGTTCACCCGGTTTGTTGCGGACAAATAACGCACGATGATGTCGGGAACAAATTGAGCCAAAGAAGGAAAACTGGCGATCGTCACCGTTCCGGAATTCGGATCGATATAATCCTTGAGTGTGGAAATACCGTTTTCCAGCGTTTCAATGGTCTTCTGCACATAGGGCAGAAACAGCTCGCCGTATTTTGTCAGCTTGATGCTGCGCCCCTTGCGTAAAAAGAGCTTTACGTTCAGCTCTTCCTCCAACTCCTGAATCGCATGGCTCAGATTGGACTGACTGACATAAAGTTTCTCCGCCGCCCGGGTATAGTGCTCCAATTCCGCGATGGTTCTGAAATAATACAACTGCTTCAGGTTCATAATGCACCTCCTCCCGGTTTTTGAATGAACCGCAGCGTTGTTTCTTTTCTATTATCGGGCATAGCGTCAAAACTGTCCACGTCAGGGATTGGACCGGGCCCGCCGCTCTTTGAAGCAGCTGGGCCGGATTTCCTTTTTCCTAAGAGCCGCGTCGGCTGAAATCGGGAGGCATGCAAAGACGAAGGCCGGGCTGGCGCTGGCAGAAGGTGCGCCGGCCCGGCTCTGCGCGTTTGTCGATCGGGGAAGCGTTTTTAAATGCGGTTTTTAAGCCTTGACCGCGCTGTTAAATGATGCCAAACAGCTGTAAAAATGCGATGACGCCCAGCAAAACCATGACGATGCTGCTCAGAAGAGTGAGCGTAAACCATACGGGTTTCAAGCGATATTCTTTCGGCAGGCTTCTCTTCTCGGTCCAAAGCATCAAAAGACCCACGAGGCCGATTCCGAAGACGCTGCCGACAACAGTGGCCAGCTGGAGCACAAAGGTATAGGTAAGATTCGTCCATGCCAGCAGGATGCCGCCGAAAATGCAGAACACCGCGACCCACAGACGTGTTTTGAATTTGTTTTCCTCTTTATTAATGGCCGGGAAGGATGGAGAAAAACATGCACGGAACGTCGCGGGGTAAACCTGCGTGCTGAGCGCCACGGTCCCGCCGAAGAAAGCGCAGAAAATAGCGGCTTTATACAGCCACACCAGAGCCGGGGAAATAATCGAGAAGAAATTCGCCTGATTCTGAATGACCTGATCGTTTGAAGGTACGATCTGCAGTCCGTTTGTCCCGAGAACCACGTTGCCGAGGATCATGAAAATGGATCCGACCAGCCAGACCGCAGTAAAGGATGCTATATTGTCGATTTTAACGGCTTTCAGCCAGCCCTTGGAGTCGGAAACCGTGTTTTCGTCCTCTGACAGCGGAATTTCTTCTTTTCCGGACAAGCGTTTCAGGGATTCCTGAATGTCGGCGATATGTTCGTTTCCATAAATGCCCCATTTTTTCTCGCTCATCGTGCCCATATAGCCGAGATAATCCTGGCATCTTCCGCCAAGGATCCCGACGGCGGAAACGATTTCAAGCAGAATCGGGCTGGAAAGCACTTTCGGATCCTTAACCTGTACCCATTCGGGATACTGGGCCGGGACCGTCGGAAGAAACCCCTGGATCAGGGCGAGCCAATCCGGGTTGGATACAAAGATTGCAAGCAATGCAAAAATAACCAGAACGAGAACGATGCCGGTCGATACTTTCTCCATTTTTTCATAAGAGAGAAAGACAAACAAAAACGCGATCAGGGCCCAGACGGTTCCGCACAGCACGGTATATTTCGGGTCTACGCCGAAAGTCCAGCGGGTCCACTGGCCCAGCACCTTAATAAAGCCACAGATGGACGAGGGAATGGCAACGGCGGCCACTATGCCTAAAAAGATTGCCGTCCAGTTCTTGGGCCCCGGAATAATCTGCCCCCACCGGACAGTCGGATGCTCCCCGGTCAGAGTGGCAAACTTGGAACCGGTGTAGACCACGCAGCCCTTCATAAACGCGCATACCACAAACGTCCAGAGAAGGGAAAAGCCGAACAAGGCCCCCTCACGGCTGGCGAAGAAAATCTCTCCGTTGCCGATCGATGCGGATGCCACAATAATCCCCGGCCCAAGGTAACGCAAAAGATCTTTGAATTTACCGGCTTTCAATTTTGGATCGGGTTCGGGCATTGTCATTGCGACAGAGTCCGCTTTTGAATCTGTCATTGATAACACTCCTTTTTATAATTTGTCAAGCGAAAGTTGAGGACCCGTCAGCTCCGCCGGCACAATCGTTCCACCATAGAACAAGGGAACCCCCCCAAAAAACAAGTCCTTATGGCAGACGCATACACCGGTTTTACTGTCCGAAGCGCAACAACAATCATAGCTTCCACCGTTATGGCAAAGATTCCGGCGGATGTCTTTGCCGGGTACCGCAAATTGTTAATTTTTCTAAGAAGCGGAAAGATTGGGCGCTTTCCGCAGGGAAGGCGG
>DHDF01000156.1:375-3710 GCA_002399225.1 bacterium UBA4883 | reverse complement strand
CGCTTTCCGCAGGGAAGGCGGCGAAGGCCGGAAAAAGGCCAATCCGCCCCGATTTTGACTGCACCGCATCTTGTTTTCGAAAATCCAAAATTACTTCTGCTCCGCCACAATACGCATCAGCTCCCGGCGCATGGCCTCCACCGGCGCTTTTTCTCCGGTCCAGAGTTCTATCTGCGCCACACCCTGATACAGAGACATCCCCAGGCCGTTCAGAATACGGCATCCCTTTTCCTCCGCATCCAGCAAAAATTGAGTTTTTTCGGGATTGTAGCATGAGTCAAAATAGAGCTGGCCGGGCTGTATGGTATCCTTCGGCATGGGGCTGCTGCCAATGCTGTCGCCCATTCCCACCCCGCTGGCATTCATCACGACGTTGCAGCCGGAAAGCTTTGAGAAATCCCCATGGTGAACAAATTCCGCCACCGGCGCGAAGTTGACGTTGATGTCCGAGACCAGAGCCCTGGCACAGGGCTCAAAGACATCCGTAATGTAAATCTTCCCAGCGCCGTGATAGGCCAGAACGGAACACATGGCGCGCCCCGCTCCACCGCCGCCGAAGCAGAAGAACACGCTTTGATCGGCCTTGATCCCCCCCTCCTGCGTCAGAGAAGTATAAAATCCGCTTCCGTCGGTGTTATAACCGATCAGCTTGCCCTCGGGGGTTCTGACCACGGTGTTGCTGGCCCCCATTTTCCGGCACAGCGGATCCAGCTCATCCAGATAGCGCAGCACCCGCACCTTGTTGGGCTTAGTGACTGCAAAACCCGCAAAATTCATATACCGCAGCCCGTTGACGACATCCCCCAGATGTTCCTTATCCGCTTCCGTATAGAAATAAACCATATTGATCCCGCTAGCCTCGTATCCGGCGTTTTGCATCTGGGCGGCAAAGGACTGTTTCAGCGGAGTGCCGATCAGAGTGACCATTTTTGTTTCGACATTGATTTTCATACTGTAACCCCTTTATGATTTCTATAAAAAATAAGCATTGCGGCCCCTACACCCCTATGTCTTCAAACAGAGCTTTCGCCGTTTCCAGGCAGCGGGCAGCATGCCCCGCCGCCCCCAGCTCCGCAATACGCCTGATATTGGGCAGCTCGATAGAACAGGGACTCGGCGGCAGCGCCTTGAGCAGCCCCTTCAAATCGATCTCGCCCTCTCCGCAGTAAGCACGGCCTTCCCGCACCACATGAACGATTTGCGCCTCATCCATGTTTTTCAGGTTTTTCGGGCAGTCGCATAAATGAATCAATCCGAACCGTTCCGGATCCAACGCCCTGATCTCCTCCGGCGTGACCTTCGCCCAGTGGACATAAAGCATATCCATCAGGATTTTCAGATTGGAAGCTTTCACCTGATCCTGCAGGGCTGCCGCTTCCTTTAAAGTGGTCAGGCTGGATAAAACCGGGAATTCCAGGTTGACCGTCAGCCCATATTGCGCCGCCTGCTCGCAAACAGTGCCATAACGGTCCACCGCGAAGGAACGATCCTTCGTCCAAACGCTGGAAAGCACCTGGGTCGCCCCAAGTTCGGCCCCCTTTTCAAACGATCTTCTGAAATCGGGCGGCAGATCCTCGCGGATCTGAACCAGCTCAATATCCAGAAGCTTCATTTGGCAGTCCCGCAGCGTTTGGCGGATCATACGAAATAATTCGGGGCTTTTTTCCAGACGGGCCTGGGGCTCGTCACAAAGTCCCATCGGGATCGTCCTCAGGCTTACATAGTCATATCCGGCATCCCTGGCGATTTTGATCTGTTCCACAGGATCAATGCCGGGAATCGTAAGATAGGCCAGTGAAAATTGCGCAGCCATTACTATGAACCTCCTTCATCGATTTCTGGTAATTTATCTAATTTTATTTTAATCTGTAAATAATTTTATATTGAAATCACTTAGAAAGTCTAATGCTCATTTTCCATTGAATGATTCGTATTTTTCATATATCAACGCCGCGATTTATCCTGTTTATCTCAATACGTCATAAACGTTTTAGAAAAGTTGTGATAATTATCCAAACAAATAATATTGATTCTTAATGTCTCGTTTTGTTCGGCACTGGTACAAGCCTTTTCATGCCGATTCCGGCTCAGCTCAATCAACCGCTTCTATCGTTCGATATAAAACATGTATTGGATTCTTCCTGCCGCCTTCGTTTAAAATAATGGAAAAGACACCGTTTGACGTATCATCCGCAGACCTATCGCATTTCCATCCAGGAGGTAGGATTTGCCCCTCCCCCGCTTCCGGCGGGGAAGGGATAAATCCGGGTTCGCAATCATAGGGGAAATTGCTGTAGAAAGAAAAGGCTATTTTAAGATTGTTACAAAAACGATGTCAATTACAAAAGGGGGCAGTTGTCCATGATGAATTTACCTTCCTCCATCACACTCTGTGAGGTTGGGCTGCGGGACGGCCTGCAAAACGAAAAGACGATTCTTTCCACCCAGGAAAAGCTGGAGCTGCTGCATGGTCTTATTGATGCCGGTTTCACCGTGATTGAGGCCGGCTCCTTCATGCACCCAAAAGCCGTGCCGCAGATGGCGGATACCGATGAGCTGTACAAAGCTCTCGGCGATGTGCCCGGCGTAGAGCTGCGGGCGTTGATCCCTAATCTCAGGGGAGTTCAGCGGGCAGCCGCGTGCGGCTGTAAAAAGGTAAAGCTGAACGTGTCCGCAAGCCGGCAGCACAACCTGAAAAACCTGAACATGCTGCCGGAAGAAAGCGTGGCGGGCTTTGCCTCTTGCGTGAAAGCCGCAAGGGAAAACGGGATCGCGATTTCCGGCTCCATTTCCATGCCGTTTGCCTCTCCCTGGGAAGGCCGTATTCCGTTATCGGACGTAGACGCGATCATCAAGGCTTACCTGGATGTGGGAATCACGGAAATTTCTTTGTCAGATGCCTCCGGCATGGCGGTCCCAAATCAGGTTTACAGCATGTGTACTCATGTCCGCGAAACATATCCCCAGATAAGCTGGTGGCTCCATTTCCA
The DNA here is from genome assembly GCA_002399225.1 of bacterium UBA4883. GTDB lineage: Bacteria > Bacillota > Clostridia > Oscillospirales > Acutalibacteraceae > Caproicibacter. The sequence continues at coordinate 720 of DHDF01000156.1, read as the reverse complement.
CAATACCCGCGGGCTTGCCATGGCCAACATTCTGGCTTCCATGGAGGCCGGGTTGACCCGGTTCGACACTTCCTTCGGCGGGCTGGGAGGTTGTCCCTTTGTTCCGGGCGCCTCGGGGAATATTTCTACGGAAGACGTGATCCATATGTGCGACGAATCGGGGATTTCCACGGGAATCGATATTATAAAAGTGATGTCTCTTTCCCGCAGGCTTCAGCAGCTGCTCAAGCACAGCATGGACAGCTATGTTCTCCGCGCGGGGCGTTCCTGTGATCTGATTCAGCCTCAGTCCGATTGAGCCTGTAAAAACTGCTACAGAACGCTTTTTTGATTTCTCTTCCACTG
>DHDF01000156.1:0-181 GCA_002399225.1 bacterium UBA4883 | reverse complement strand
TTTTTATTGCTGTTTGCTTTCTATCGCCTATTCATCAAATTCCGCTCATACTTGAGAGCTGTTACCGGATGCTGTATTTTCCGGACACTCCGCCTTCCCTTATCTTTAAGACTGCGTTTGAAACATCATTGCAGATCTGCTCAAAGCGGCTGTTCAGTGGTTCGCTGAGCTCAAAGCCAAA
>DHDF01000114.1:5852-10845 GCA_002399225.1 bacterium UBA4883 | reverse complement strand
GCAGCAAAAGATCCCCCCCCTTTTGATCAAAAAGGCGGCCGCGGGCGTCTCATCCCCGCGGCCGCCTGCAATCAGCATTTTCAGCATTTTTTCCGTATCAGCTGCGGCAAACGGCAGCGCTCCAACACCTTCAGCACGGCCAACAGCAAAACGGCCTCCACGGGAAAAGCGGCGAGATTCACCGCGAGCCGCGTGGAAATGATCGCCCAAAACGCTTTTCCCCACAGAATGGAAAGCCAGAGCGGGTTCAGCAGGAAGCTGACCACCGCCGTCACAAGCGCCTTTGCGGCAAAGGTGCGCGCGGGCTTTACCGGCTTCCCGTAAAACATCAGGCCATAAAGGAAGCCGCCGAGGAACGCGCTGACCGTGAACCCGGGAAAATAAGGGCCGTCCGGCCTGACGACATAGCTCAGCACATCCCCCAGCGCGCCCACGGCTCCGCCTGCCAGCGGCCCAAGCAGCATCCCCGCAGCCGCCACGGGCAGGTAGGAAAAACCGATTTTCAGCAGCGTGGAGACGTCGACGGTAAAAAGGCCCAAAACGATCTTCAGCGCCAGGAGCATGCCGCAGACGGCAATCGCATAGATACTGTTGAAATTACGGGCGGAAAGCCGGATGGAATTGAGGATATTTTTCACGGAAAAGACCCCTTTCTGCAGCTGTGCCGCATCGGAGGCCATCTCCTCGGTATGCAGCAGCGGGATGCGGTTTCCGCACCGTGGGGCGAAGCCCTTTTGTCCGCCCGGCAACTCCCCGTCCGGACGGCACTGGGCACCGGAAAAACCGGTACAGCGCGCGGGAACCTACTCTGCATTTATTTTTATTTAGTCTGTATTATAACAAATATTCCGCTTTTTTGCAAGATCCCGGCAAAATACTGCCCTCCAAAAAAGGAACGCCGCAGCATCTTCATAATACTGCGGCAGATCCGGGAATTCAGTCAATTTCGACGGCTACTCTCATGTTGTTCCGGGTCGCTGCGGAACGCATAACAACGCGGATTGCCTTCGCAATGCGTCCCTGTTTCCCGATAACACGTCCCATATCGCTTTCCGCCACATGGAGGTGATAAACGACAGTTCCGTCTTCAGATGGCTCGTCAGCTTCCACACGGACAGCAGACGGGTTTTCAACTAATCCTTTTGCAATGGTTATAAGAAGTTCTTCCATGACAAAGCACCCTCCGAATCACAGAACACCGTTCTTTTTAAACAGGACTCTGACGGTATCTGTAGGCTGCGCGCCATTTTTGATCCACTCTTTTGCCTTGTCGGCGTCCACCTTAACAACAGACGGGTTTTCCAAGGGATTATAATATCCGATTTCCTCAATGAAGCGGCCATCGCGCGGATAGCGTGAATCGGCTACAACAATGCGGTAAAAGGGGGCTTTCTTGGCGCCTACTCTGCGAAGTCTGATTTTAACTGCCATTGGTCATTCACCTCCCAAAATTCAATCTATATCTTCACCGGCTTTTGCCGGATGAATCCTTTTAATGCGGTATTCTCATACCGGGAAAACGCTTCCAGATGCCTTTCTTTTTAAACTGCTTCATCATCTTCTGCATCTGCACGTAGCCTTTCAGAAGCCGGTTGACATCTTCAATTTTTCTGCCGCTCCCTGCGGCAATCCTGCGCTTGCGCGACGGATTGACAAGCTCCGGCTTTGCACGCTCCGCTGGCGTCATGGAAAGGATGATTGCTTCCGTCCGGTCAATCTGCCGGTCGTCAATTTCAACGCCGTTAAGCTGCTGCGCCATGCCCGGGACTTTAGAAAGGACATTCTTCATCGGGCCCATTTTTTTCATCTGACGAAGCTGCTCAAGAAGGTCATTCAGGTCAAGGCCTTCGTGGAGCATTTTCCGCGCAGTTTCTTTTGCAGCTTTCTCATCAACTGTCTTCTGCGCATTCTCAATCAGCGTAAGCACATCACCCATACCGAGAATACGGGACGCCATGCGGTCGGGATGAAAGACTTCGAGGTCTGCAAGTTTCTCGCCTGTACCGACAAACTTGATTGGTTTTCCGGTCACGGCACGGACAGAGAGTGCCGCACCGCCTCTTGCATCGCCATCCAGTTTCGTAAGAATGACACCGGTAATATCCAACAGATTGTCAAAAGCTTTCGCTACATTCACAGCCTCCTGGCCGGTCATGGCATCCACAACCAGCAGGATATCGGTGGGCTGTACCGCCTCTTTGATGCGGCGCAGCTCATCCATCAGAGCCTCGTCGATCTGCAACCGGCCGGCTGTGTCAATCAGGACAAAATCGTTGCCGTAATCCTTCGCGTGTTTGACTGCGTTCCGGCTGATCTTCACCGGGTCGCCGTTCCCCTCTTCGAAGACGGGCACCCCGGCCTGTTCGCCGAGAACCTGAAGCTGCTGGATCGCAGCGGGGCGGTAAACGTCGCAGGCCGCCAAAAGCGGCCTGTGGCCCTGATTTTTCAGCATCAGCGCCAGTTTTGCGGCGTGGGTCGTCTTGCCGGAGCCCTGCAGCCCACAAAACAGCACCACGGCCGGCGGCGAAGACGGGCTGTTGAGGCGGGATTCTCCGCCCCCCATCAAAGCCGTCAGCTCTTCATCGACGATTTTAACAACCATCTGGGCCGGAGTCAGGCTTTCCATAACTTCTTTTCCGACGGCACGCTCGCTCACCTTGGCGACGAAATCCTTAGCCACCTTGTAGTTGACATCCGCTTCCAAAAGAGCCATCCGAACCTCGCGCATAGCCTCTTTCACATCGGATTCACTGAGCTTGCCTTTGGAACGCAGGCGTTTGAACGCCGCAGAAAGCTTCTCTGATAGATTTTCAAACGCCAAAGCGATTCCTCCTTATTCGTTACAAAGCCTGCGGGTAATTTCAAGAATTTTTTTTGCGTCTTCGTCAATTTCCCGCGCATAAATATAATGCTGGTTGTACTCCCGGATGCGCCCGGCGGCCTCGCCAATCTTCTGCAAACCGTCCATCATCTCGCGGAACCGGTGGACCAGGCCGAGTTTTTGCTCCATCTCAAGGAGCTGCCCTTCGGCGCGTTTAACAAAGTCATGCACGCCCTGCCGGGTAATTCCCTCGTTTTCCGCAATCTCAGAAAGGGACAGGTCATCGTTGTAATAATATTCAACAATCCGCCGCTGTTTTTCCGTCAGCATGGAACCGTAGAAATCAAACAGAAGCGAAATATGCAGATCCTTCGCCATCCGACCGCCTCCATCGAGGTGTAAAGTTCATTCTCTTTACAGATGGTAATTATACTATAAAAGAAACGAGCTGTCAAGAAAGATTTTCAGCCGGTCTGCCTCACGGAAGGCATAAATTTTGTATAAAAGATACCGTCCTGCATCCGAAGGGATGTCATCTTCAATTGGGCGGAAATGCCGGAAACCGGAACGAGAAATAAAGATTTTGTGCTGCACACCAGCGTATTCCCCTGCCGGGAAAGAATGGACGGCAGCCGCTTTTCCGCAAAATTCAGCGCGGTGCTGACCGGAATTGGAAGCCGCCCGACTTTCACCGACCGCACGGCAAATTTCATCTCTTCAGAAGTGCTGTCAAAAGAAGGCGCAAGGTTTACAAGAACGCCAAATCGTTTCCCTTTGTATTTTACGGGAAAATAGACGTTAGCCGTGCTATCTTTCCCCGCCGTGACGGAAAGGGCCGAAACTCCCATCCGGGAACTGGTTTCTGCATTGTCCTGAAGCAGACCGTTCAGCCACCCGCCGACTTCTTCTGGAGTCAGGGCCGTTTCCCTGCCGGAAATGGAGGCCGCCGCCACTTTCGAGACCGCCGTGTCGGACGGTTTCGGCAGAGAGACGCCGGCATTCGGATCGCTGAATAGCATCCAGCTCAGGATACAAAAGACTGCCAAAAGAACGGCAAGGAGCGAAAGAATCACCGTCAGGGCAGTTCGCCCCCGGCTCCTGCCGCCTATATGCCTTGGTTGCATTTTTCATACCTCCTGCTTTTTAATAGGAAAAGGGCGGCAGCAACAAAACGGCGGTTCTCCCCGTTCTGCGATTCTGCCACCCAAAACAGAGTTTGCCCCTCTGTCCGCATTTTATTTTAATTCCACAATGGTCACTCCGGATTCGCCTTCCCCGAATGTTCCAAGACGAAAGCTTTTAACGCTCGGGTGCTTTCTCAGATGTTGCTGCACGGCGGCCCGTAAAACTCCCGTCCCCTTGCCATGGATCACGGTCAGCTGATCGACTCCGCTGAGAAGCGCCGAATCGAGATACCGATCCAGGTTCAAGATTGCTTCATCCGCCGTCTGCCCGCGCAGATCCACTTCCGTGGTGACTTTCGCATTGGCACGGGACGGGATATTGCGCGTCACGCCTCGAATCGGAGTACGTTGCGGCTTTTCTTTCAAAAGGCGGAGATTCGAAACCGGGACGCGCGTCTGAAGGATTCCGGCCTGAATCAATGCCTCGTCGGAGTCCCCTTCCGGCGGCCTCAGGACTGTCCCTTTCTTGTCGATGTCGAAAATCAGAACGGTATCGCCGGCTTGCAGCGGGCGCGGCAGAGTATAGCTTTCGTTTTCTTTTTTCTGAACCGGGTCCGCCCCGTTTTCCAACGTGCGCATCCCGGCTTTCAGCTTTGCTTTCTGCTCTGCGGTCAAAGCCTTGTTCCGGTGTTTTTTTACTTCTTCCAATTCGTCGAGCAGGGAATCGGCCTGGGCACGGGTCCGCGCAACCAGTTGAGAAGCCTTTTCCCGCGCGCGTTCCAGTTCGCCGTTCGCTTCCTTCTGAACCCGTCCCAGTTTTTCTTCCGCTTCGCGGCGCATTTTTTCCGCTTCCGTACGTTCTTTCCGTACTTTCTCTCGTTCGGCGTCTAGCTTCTGGCGGCTGTTTTCCAAATTCTGCACAACATCCTCAAATTTGGTGTTTTCCTGAGAAACAAGGGCCTTTGCCCGCTCCACCACCGCTTCTTCCATTCCCAGGCGGCGAGAGATGGCAAATGCATTGGATCTCCCCGGAACACCGATCAGCAGC
>DHDF01000114.1:4502-5690 GCA_002399225.1 bacterium UBA4883 | reverse complement strand
TCAGCAGCCGGTAGGTCGGCCGCAGCGTTTCCACGTCAAATTCGCAGGAGGCGTTCTCCACGTCCGGCGTCTGCAATGCATAAGCTTTCAGTTCCGCATAATGGGTAGTGGCGGCAATTTTTGCCCCCTGCGCCCGAAGGGATTCCAGAATGGCTTCCGCAAGGGCCGCGCCTTCCACCGGGTCCGTACCCGCGCCGAGTTCATCTAAAAGAATCAGGCTGTCCGGCCCGGCCTGTTTCATAATTCGAATGATGTTCGTCATATGGGCGGAAAAGGTGGACAGGGACTGTTCGATGCTCTGCTCATCGCCGATGTCCGCAAGGACCTGGCCAAAGACGGAAACTTCGCTTTCTTCCGCCGCCGGGATCATCAACCCGCACATGGCCATCAGAGTCAGCAGTCCGATTGTTTTCAGAGAGACGGTTTTGCCCCCCGTGTTCGGCCCCGTGATGACCAGCGTATCAAAGCCGACGCCAAGCTCGATGTCCGTCGACACAACCGACGCGGGATCAATCAGCGGATGCCGCGCCTGTTTCAGCATGATCCGGCCATGGTCGTTGATTTTCGGCAGGGTTGCCTTCATCCGGTAGGCGAGGTCTGCTTTGGCAAAGATCACATTGAGCTCCACCGCCGTGCGGTAGCCGCGGATGATCGTGTCGGCAAAGTTGCCGGCTTCTGCGGAAAGCTCTGCCAGGACCCGCTCGATTTCTTTCTTTTCCTGCAGCTGAAGCACCCGTACCTGATTGTTCAGTTCCACGGCGTTCATCGGCTCGATAAACAGCGTCGCTCCGCTAGCGGACGTGTCGTGAACCAGGCCGGGCACCTCGCCCCGGTACTCTGCCCGAACCGGGACGACAAAGCGGCCGCTCCGGATGGTGACGATCGGATCCTGCAGATATTTCTGATAAGTTGTGGACCGCGTCATCCGGTCCAGCACCTCCCTCGCTTTCGAAGAGGCTGTACGGATCTTCCGCCGGATAGCCTGTAAAGCCGGGGACGCACAGTCGGCCATCTCTTCTTCGGAAAGGATTGCGCTGTTGATGCGGTTTTCCAAATACTGATTCGGCATCAGCATGGAAAAGCGGTCATCCAGACAGCTTTTGATCCCCTCGCCTTTGCTGCGCCAGTCCGATACGGCCCGCAGTGTGCGCAGCAAGCCGGAGACTTTCAGCAGTTCCGCCATGGTCA
>DHDF01000114.1:2916-4374 GCA_002399225.1 bacterium UBA4883 | reverse complement strand
GGTCAGCATTCCGCCGGACTGCGCCCGCCTCAGAGAATTGGTCTCATTGGTCAGTCCACCAAACGGTGGGGACCCGAACCGAGCCATCATCCCATAGGCGTCGTCCGTCTCCTGCAAAAGCCGTTTTACCTCTTCCAGCGACGTGGAAGGGCGCAGGTTTTCCGCCAGTTCCGCCGCATCGCTGCAGGCCGTGCGGGCCGCAAGCAGCTTCAGAATTTTATCCAGCTCCAAAGCCCGCATATGTTTCTGCATTTCCTTTTCAGGCATGTAAATTTCTTTCCCTCCCGATCCTTCCGGCCCACGCCATCCCTGTCGAGGTGTAAGGGCCAAGTTCATCTTATCTTATCTTATCTTTTCTTTACTATACCGAATTTATTTTAGGACTTCGGGCTTTGCGGCTTCAACCTCTAAGTTCTTCTCATAGCAGATGAAAATTCCTTTTGGGAATCTTACAGTGCCTGCCTTCTCATACCCGGCGGATTCATAGAGCCGGATCGCCGCTATATTGTGGGGAAAAGCATCCAGACGTATGTACCGGAATCCGCGGGAAAAGGCAAACTGCTCTGCGGCCAGCAACGTCTGCAAGCCCAATCCCCTCCCCTGCGACTGAGAGCAGACACACAGGCGGTGAATCACGGCAGGCGGTTCCATTCTGCGGATGCGCCAGCCGACCTCCCCGTACTCGGGCGCCTGATCCTCGTTGACAACAGCAGCGGAAACCAGCTTTCCGCTCTCTTCAAGCAACAGCATCTCTCCGCTCCGCACGTCCGCCGACAGGGTCGCTTCATCAGGGTAAATTTCATCCCACTGGTCGATCCCCTTTTGCTGAAGCTGATGCATCGCATCAGAGTAAAGGGGAAAAATTTTTAGCAAGTCCCGTTCTTCCGCAAGGCGAATCCGTAAATTGTTTGAAAGTTCCATCGCTTATCCTTTCCACTCCGCAGTCCCTACTGTTGTGTGATAAAAATCCAGTGTGGCAAATTCTCGTCCCAGCGTACAGAGAACATAGGCCTCGGCAGCCCGCTCCAGTTCCTCCATCCCCTGCGGGGAAAGAGTAAAAGAAAACGCCCTGCCTGGCTCCGCATAAACCGTGTGCCTCAGCCCCGCCATGGCGCCGCGCCCCAGCTGAACCGACGTTTCTTCCCGCGGGCATCCACATTCGCCGCAGACAATCCGGCCGCAGGCAGGCAAAAAATACATGATGTCGGATTCAAAGCGGCCGCATTTCGAACAGCCGACCAGATCCGGCTGGTATCCTGAAAAAGCAAGCATACGCATTTCTACAACGGCCTTGACGAGCCCGTTCGGCCGGGTCCCCTTGCCAAGCAGATAAAGCGCGTTTAAAACCAGGCGCAGATATTCTTCCGCCGGCGCATCCTGCGGAGCCAGCGCAATCGAAAGCTCACAGAAATACTGAGCAAGCGAAAGGCGCCCGATATCCTTGCGGAGGTCAAAAAA
>DHDF01000114.1:0-2705 GCA_002399225.1 bacterium UBA4883 | reverse complement strand
AAGCGGGAATAACTGAACAGCCGCGTCGCAGAAAGATGGCCGTTTTTTGCGCGGCCCGGGCGCTGCACAAAGGCGCGTAGAATTCCTTTCTGCCCGGTCAGGAGGGTAATCAGCCGGTCGCTGTCACCCACGCATTGCTCCTTGACGACCAAGCCTTCGGCATCCATTCTCATCCTGCTGATCCTCCTGCACCTGTCTGTCTGCATCCGCCTGCCGCAGTTGGGTGTAAATCAGATAATCCTTTACGCTTCCCGTATGTTTAAAGCTGTCCCACGCTGTCTTTTCATCCAAGACGACCGCCCCTTTTTATGATACTACTTAAAGTATTTGTTTTTCAACAGCGTCTATGAGCGGTAAATAAATGAATTTATCCCATAATATTACATAATCTTCATGGAAAATATGCTTGCCCGGGATGCCATCATGCATCAAACCCGGAGAGGTCATATCCCATGGTGCGCAGCGCCGATGTAAGGTTTCTCCAGTTTTCCTTCACTTTCACCCAAAGTTTCAGGTTGACTCTGCAGCCGAAGAAGCGTTCCATATCTTCGCGCGCATAGGTGCCGACCCGTTTCAGCATCTCCCCGTTTTTCCCGATGATGATCGCCTTATGCGCTTCCCGCTCACAATAGATGGTCGCGAAAACGTCCATGATGCCGTTCCCATCGGGCCGTTCAGCCATGCGTTCCACAACGACGCCGATGCCATGCGGCACTTCGGCGTTTAAAAGGCGCAGAAGCTTTTCCCGGACGATTTCGGAGGCGATCACACGCTCCGGCTGGTCGGTCAGCGTATCGTCGTCAAAAAAGTGTTCGCCTGGTTTTGCCAGCGTGGAAAGCTCCTGCTTCAGAGCTGGGATTCCGCTGCCGGTTTTTGCGGAAACCGGAACTACCGCCTCAAAATCATACAGCTGCGAAACATTTGAAATCTGTTCCATCAAAACGGTTTTATCCGGCAGCAGATCAATCTTGTTAATCGCCAGCACCGCCGGCATGTTCAGCGAACGAAAACGGTCAATCAGTTCCATCGCAGAGCGGGAAATTTTTTTGCCCGCCTCCACCACCAAGATGCAGATATCTACACCGGAAACGGATTCCTGAACGGAACGCACCATATACTCCCCCAGCCGGTTTCGGGGCTGAAGCAACCCCGGCGTGTCGAGAAAGACAAGCTGCGTTTCCGCTTTTGTCAGCACACCCATGATGCGCGTCCTCGTGGTCTGTGGTTTTTGAGAAACGATGGCCACTTTCTGCCCAAGCATCGAATTTAAAAGCGATGATTTTCCCACATTCGGCCGGCCCACAATTGCAATAAACGACGATTTTTTCTGTTTCTGGTCTGACAAGGCAATCTCTCCCTATTTTCCAATTTTCCTCTTTTTGATAAAATCGCGGATTCCAAGGGGCCCAAGCACAATATAAAAAGCAGCCCCAGCCGTAACGGCCAGCAGCAGGAAAAGAAGAGCCGGATGAAAAAAGAGGCCCCTCAGAAGCCATGCAAGCACGGCGGGCCTCCAAAATAGACAGATACCGACCGCAACCGAAAACACTGCGCCCACAAGGACCCCGCCGGACGCCATGTCTTTGACAATGCGCACAACGGGGTTAAAGCTCGCCGCGCTAAAGTCAGAAAGCTCTTCTGCCACCGTATTGAACAGTTCCGCCGCAATTACCTGAGCAAAAGTCAGAAAAAGGACTCCATATTCGGCCCGCGTCAAATGGAAAAAAAACGAAAATACAAACACATACAGTGCTACGACTGTGTGCACCCGCATATTCCGTTCATTGTTGATGCAGTAGATAATTCCGCGAAACGCATACCGAAAGCTCTTCAAAAAGCGCAATCTTATTCCTCATCCTCGTCCATAACATAGCTGCTGGTACTTGGCAGGCCAAGCTGCACCATGACTTCCTCTTCTTTTTCCCTCATTCGCACACGCGCAATGCCGCCGCCCTCGTGATCATATCCCAAGAGGTGCAGCATGGAATGTGCCGTAAGGTACCCGACTTCCCGTTCCAGAGAATGGCCGTAACGATCGGCCTGCTCCACCGCCTTTTCCATGGAAATAACAATATCGCCGAGAATTTTCGCGCCGGTGGAATGGTTGATGTCGTAAACCCCGTTTTCCCCCATCGGGAAAGAAAGCACATCCGTCGGAACATCCTTGTTCCTGTACTGCGCATTCAGCTTCTGAATCTGCTGATTGTCAACAAAGACCACGCTGATTTCTGCTGGACCGTCGAATTTTTCCATTTTTAGCACGGCGTTGCAGCAACGGCGCACCAGCATACGCAGCCCGGTCGGAATTTTAACCGCCTTTTGTCTATTATCAATAATTACTCTGATTTTCTCCAATTTTAACGCCTCGCTTCTTCATTTTTTTCATATGCTTGAATAATATCCTGTACCAGACGGTGACGGACAACGTCTTTTGCGGAAAATCGGACCTGAGCAATATCGTCGATTCCCTTCAAAATATGAAGCACATCACGAAGTCCGGACTTTTTGCCGTCTGGAAGATCGATTTGAGTGATATCGCCGGTGATCACCATCTTGGAATTAAAGCCCAGCCTGGTCAGAAACATCTTCATCTGTTCCGGCGTTGTATTCTGTGCCTCGTCCAGAATGATAAAGCTGTCGTCCAGCGTCCGACCGCGCATATAAGCGAGCGGCGCCACCTCGATGTTGCCGCGCTCCACATATTT
>DHDF01000012.1:18247-19242 GCA_002399225.1 bacterium UBA4883 | reverse complement strand
CCAGACGGGCACGACGCCATTGCGGACTGCCGCCAGAGGGAAGCCTCCGATCCCATCGAAAAGGCTTCCCATCGTCAGCATAGCTTACATCCGCATGGAGCAGAAGGGATGCCTTTCCGCAAACGGCCTTTCTCTTTCTGCCATTTCCTGTGCCGCCACATATTTTATGGGTATGCCGAGCTCCCGGGCGGCGTCGATCTCACTCTGCATACCGCGGGACACCGTATCGCCGAAAACCCACAGCTCGTCACAGTGAGCCAGCGCCTCTTTACCCATATCGAGACCGAGCCGTCTGTCGTCGGAGTCATGTTCGTTCAGCACCTGCGGATACAGCAAATGAGGCGCAAAAAAAGCGTACCCTTCGTTCATCACGAACCGGCACGCATCCTTTGCAAATTCCGTATTACGCTCAATGTCCCCGGCATAGGGGGACGCCACATAGATGAGATTCATATTGCCTCCATTTATTTCGGCGCAGCCTGAATGATGGTCCTCGTCGTGTTGACTGCCGCCTGCGCCGTATAGACGGCGCTCATGATATTGGCGCGTGTGCTGGTGTCCAAGCCGAATGCGCCGCAGATACGAGGTACTTCTCCGGCCGCCAGCATCAGGCCGAGCCCAAGCAGGCAGTGATCCGGAATGACCATAAGCCCGGCCACAAGAATGGTCGCCTGCAGAAAGGTGGTCAGGCACAGACCGATGATCTGCTTGCACCACTGCACAAAGCCGTCCATATACCCTCGCGGGACGCTGAACATATACAGGGAGCCCACAGAAATCTGAATGAGCAGGATGCCGCCTCGCTTAAGATTTGCAAAGAAAACCTTAATGATGGCATAGCCCATCATGATAATAATAAACAGAATCATAATGGGACTTGTGATGGTACCAAGGCCCCCAAAGACACCGGCACTCGCAGCTGCGTCCAACGAACCCGCCGTGTTGAGATGGTCGATGATATCCGTTGCCAGTGTGTCAATGCCGCTGCCGTAGCC
>DHDF01000012.1:10427-18049 GCA_002399225.1 bacterium UBA4883 | reverse complement strand
CCCTTGAGCGCATTCAGCAGTGCATCTTTCACGCTGCCGCGTCCGTTCTGATAGTCGATGCCGGTTTCAAATGTGGATACCACGAGGCCGACAGCGAAGAGCGTCCAGCCGAGGTAGTTGAAAAAGAGGACGATGGACTGCACCCACGGCATATCGAAAAGCTCCACGCCCATGCTGCCCATTTGAGAGAAAAAGTCGCCCAAAAATCCGACCACCTGGCCGTACACCCAGTCGATGATCTGATCCATCACGTCGCCGAGTAAAAAGTCCCAGATAAACAATTGCAAAATCACCTCCCTTCACAGCGGCGCGGCCACTTACATTTGCTGTCCCATCTGCATTTCCGGGTCTGTGATCTGCTGCTCAATTTCCATGCTTTTTGTGATCATGCGTTCAATGGACTCAGTGGAGTCGAACAGATACAGATTTTCATTGACAAACCGGTTTTCATGGTACATTAGCACGCCGCAGAGCTCGCCCATGACCTTGCAGGCGTCGAGGTCCGTGTCGAGCGTCTTGATCGTCCCGATATGGAGCGAATCCCTGCCGCTTTCATCGAACTTCCCCTTGAGATAGCAGTCGATGTAGATCCCCTCGGAGCCGCCGAAGTTCATGGCGGGGAGCAGGTCGAATTCATAACTGCACAGCTTGCCCTTGTCGCTCGTATCGCCGAGAATGTATTCGTCGATGGCATCAAAACTGGCAAGATCGCCATTTTCCCTGGCCTGCTCGATGATCCTGTCGAAGAGCTGCCCGCCGGTCATTCGCTGCTTTTCAAGATTTATCCGGAACTCCCGCTGGAGCTTTTCACTCAAATTGGAGCTTTCGCGGTATCTCTCCAAGGGTACGACATAGGAATCTGGATTGCCGTCCCGGTCAAGATAGCGGTCGCAGAAGTAGCATGCACGGCGCGTTAGTTCCTCGACGTCACAGGGTTCGTCCGGCAAGTTGTCCCGTAGCAGAGCCAGCCGCTTTTCGTCCATGCGATCAAGGATATATGCCAGAAGGTTCAACTCCTGAACGCCGCCTTCGACGGCGTTTGGCATGAGACTGCCCAGCTTTTCATTCAATTCGGTGTCCGGCGTCTCGAAAGTAGCGGTTACTTTTCCGTATGCCAGATAAAACGGCATGGGCCTCTGCACGATATCCTCTACACGGAGGGGCAGGCTTAGAACCTGCATTTTGCCGCTCGGCGTCGTCAATTTCAGATTAAGCATAAACGTCCTTTCTCACATCCCAAGGATGCTCCAGACGTATAGTGGCGCAGTCAGCGTGAACACAAGGCACGCAAACAGGATCGCGGGGCCGCTCCATTCGAACTGGCCGTGCTTCCGATAGTCGAAATACGCCATACCCAGCTTCGCAAAGAAGAACACGGCGAGGATAAGATCAATCGCGGGGAACACGACCTTGTTGACTACCTGTTTGATCTGCCCGGAAGCGTCGTTCCAGGTACCTTCAATCGCCCCGGCCACATCTCCGGCGGCGAAGGCGGGTGTCGCCATGAGGATGCAGACGATGAGAACGAGGCAGAGCATGGCAATCAGTCTTTTCTTTTTCATAAACTTTTAACCCTTTCGTTATAAAATGGCCGCCGAGGATTCTCGGGGGCCTTGTGTGTTTGCTTACGGGTTTGCCGGGGCGATATGCCATTCCTCCCACAGGTTGCCTCGGATCGTGATGCTGTCCGTGAGATTCATGCTGAGCATCCCCGCGGGCGTCCAGCAGTCGAGGAGCCAGGTGTAGGGCGTATATGCGCCGTCCGGGAACCAGATTGGCGTGAAATGGGTGCGACGGTTATAGGTGGAATACCGGTTCTGTCTGAATGCGAACGAGGAGCCTTTTCCGATGATCGTCGGATCCAGCAGCCGCCAGTAGGTCTGGTAGCCGAACTCCGGGAAGTAGGTCACGGCGTTTTGTGCGGCGGTGACCGCAGCAGACTGGTTGGTGCGAACATGGGCGGTCACGTTTTCCTGAACGCCGTAGCCGCTCTTGGTGGTATTGCCGGTCGCGGCGGGAGATTTATCGTCCGGGGTCATGTCCATCTGCGCGTTCAGCGTTGCCGTATAGCCGTTCCAGTCAAACTCCCACCAGCCGTGATCTTCCCACCAACCGCGATCCACCCAGTGATACCAATGATCCGTATGACTCTTTCCGTCCGCGTCGGTCCAGTGATCCGTGTGCCAGCATTTTTCCCAGTTGGGCACCCATTCCCAATTTTCGTGCCAACGCGGAGACCAAATGCCCCAGCTTGCCGAGGTTGCTTCCACGTTGGTCGGCACAGGGCTGGCTGCGTAGGCGTCGTTTCTGTCCGTGGCAATGGGATTAGGCGGATCTTTACCGGCAAAATCGGTGATGTTGCAGACGACGGTGCTCTGCGCCGAACCGCCTCCCGTCACGGACACATCAATTGTGATGACACAGGGTTCGGTCGGCGTGTGCCACCGCACCCAAACCAGTTGGCTGTCACCGTCCGGATAGTAGACATTGCTCACAGTATAGGTCGTACCCTGGATGTTGAATCGTACGCTGACAGGATTATCCGGATCGGACTGCCCGCCGCTGACCTCCACCGAAGTTATGACGTCGGTGTCTATGCGATACTCGTAATCAAAGGAATTCGTCACAGGTGACTCCGTCATGTCGTTAAAACGCACAACACCGATGCCGAGGGCTGAAATGATATCGGAATTACTGACCTTCTGCGTTGTACTGCCGCTCCAAGCCGGATATCCGAGGTCGGCCTTTTCCAGGAAAATAGCCAGCGGAAGGTTTTTGTGCGTCAGCGAGAGCATCTTGGCCCGCAGACCGCCGTTGACCTGCTGATCGTAGAGAGCGGCTTCCGTGGCGGTCATGGCGTATTGCAAGCCGTTGAAAAAGAAATACGCGATTGGCTCAATGACGATTTTATACTTGCCGCCAACAAGTGTTTCAAAATCAATCCCAACATATCCGGAGATCCCTCGTATCGTCTGCTCGTCTGTGAAATAACTACGGATGGCGTTGATGCTCGCAGGAAAAGAGCCGGATGAAATAATTCGCGGAAATGATTGCGAGGGGTGAATGCAACTGTATCCACCGACTTTCGGCGAAAGCGAGCGTCCCCCGTTATAGGAAAGCTTGCATACTTTTCCAAAATGGACAAGAGAAGTACCGGGATTCTGGTTGGTCAGATCAATAACGCTTCCGACGACAGCGTGTGTCTCCGCGTTTACCACGGAAACGCGGACGCCGTCCATACCTGGGTTCCAATAGCTTGAGGAACTGCCTTCGCCCATGCCGCCACCTCCGCCGTCGATGTTCGGATCTCCTGTTGCGAAGGCGGGTACAGCGACGGATAGCAGGAGCAACACGGAGAGAAAGATCGTGAAGATTCTTTTCATGGCGCCTCCTTTTTCGAAGAAAAAGCGCAGCCTTTCGGCTGCGCCTGAGAAGCGGGGCTTTTAGCCCATGCTTCCGATTTTGTTTCCGTTTTCATAGATGCTGTTGTCCTCAACCACCTGATTGCCGCCGTCATTATCCACATATCCAAATCCCGGCACATAAACCTGCCCGCCTGAATTCGTGCTCCCGGCCTCTGGCTCGGACGGCTCTGTCACCGTGGTCTGTTCCTTTGTATAAGTTGGCGGCGTTTCCGCGTTCCGTTCCTCCTGCGGCACATCCTCGCCGGTGTGGTCGTCCGCGACGGTTGTGGGTTTTTCCGGCGTTTCCGGCTTCACGGGGTCTGCCTGGATTGTCTGCTCCGTGCCTTCGCTGTCCGCGCCCGTGCTGGGATCGGAAGTCTCGCTTGCTGAACTCTCCGAGATCTGGACGCTGGGCGTTTCCGTTTCAATGGTCACCTGCGGCGAGGTTTCAGAAGACAACGGCGTTCCCGGCGCGGGATCGACGGCGCACTTGCTGCCGAATTGTCCCGCGATCACTACAACCAGTACCACGCAGGCCAGCGATCCCAGAACGATCAACCATGTGCGTTTTGTCTTATCTTTCATAGAGTTTTGCCTCCTTTTTCTGCTCTCTGTGGTTATCCCTCTAATTCGCACCCTACCATAGAAGAATGCGAAAGTCTATTGATATTTCAAAGTTTTTCAAAACTTCGGAAGATATTTTGCCTGAACCCGAAGCTGCATTCGCAGGGGCGGCAGTACGGACCACGCGAAGCTTGTCGGCACTTCCAGCACCAGCGCCGCGTCCGCCAGATAACCCTCGCTCTCGCCGCTGGCCAGACCGTTGTTGGAAAGGGTCACGGAAAGGCATGAAATCGTGTACTTCAGTTTATCCCCGGCATAGCTCGAATAGGAATCCGTACCGGTGGAGGTCAGACCGAGGGTGGCGGTCAACTGACCGTATATATTGCCGGTATCGAGGCTTTCCGCCCAGGATTCATCATCAGTCGGTGCGTATCCCGCCGCATAGCCCTCGCGGACGGCGTGATAGACGTCGTCGAAATTGTCGTTGATCGTGCTGATGACCGACTGCTGCACAGCGTCCCGGACGCCCTGGACGATGATGGTCACACGGAAATACTCCGAAATGCCGCAGAAAATGAGCAGCAAGCAGAGCGTCACGGCGATGGTCATCGGAAATCCGTCGCCGCGCTTGCCCTTCAGCAGAGGATGCCGTTTTCCGTTCTGAACCACCAGCCTTTTTACCGGTTTGTGGATCGCATCTTTGGCGCATTTGACAATGCGGAGGGGGTAGGGAGTAATCCTGCTCATTTCCAGTACACCTCCGATTTGCCTGTCGCCTGCGCTGTCAGATTCACCGGGAAGGAGCCAAGCCCCCCGAAGCCGATGTCCATCTTCAGTGTTGCCGTGACCGTCACTTCCTCATTGAGCTGGATTTGCCCGGTTCTTGACCAGCTCACTTTCGGCGAGATGCCCAGGCGCTCCGACAGGATCTCGGCTCGGGTACTGGTGGCGTTGCCGACCTGCCCTGTGATCTCGGCTTCCCGCACCAACTCAGTGGCGTAAGTATCCAGATTGTGCTTGGCGATGAAAACAGGCAGCACCTTCACGGCAAAACCGATCACCAGCATGGCGCAGAGGATCAGCACGACCACATCGATGTAGCCCTCGCCGGGTTTTCCGGCTTTCAGCCTTTTCAACATAGTTGATCCCCCCTTAAAACAGCATTGCCATGGAATTAAGGATCACCATGGCAAGCACAACAATATAGGTCAGCATGAAGCAGGCCAGCATGATAAAGCTGAACACGCGGATCTTGGGCGGGATCTTCGCCGCTTTTGCCTTGAGTCGCTGGAGCTCCTGCTGCTTGAGGTCATGGCTGAGCATTTGGAAATACAGACGTCCGTCGTCGCCGCGCAATACGCCGATGAGTCCTCTCGTGATATCCGAGAGCATGGGCGAAGCGATTCTTCCCTCGAAGCGCACCAGCGCAGCCTCATAGGAGGACGAGCGCATATCCGCCGTGAGAACGTCGAGCTCCGCGGTGAACTCCGGCCCGGCGTGGTTCTTGTAATTCTCCAGAATGGTCAACACATCGCGGCTGGAAGCCAGCTCCTGCTCGATGGTGGCCACAAAGCGCGGCAGCTCCGAATCGATCTTGTCCCTCCGTTCCGCCACCTTTTCGTCCGCTTTGCGGGATTCCTTAAAATACGTGAGGATGGTGAGCACGACGACCACCAGCGCCAGCAGAGGAAAGATGAGCAGGCACGGGATCGTCAGCAGGAGCAGGGCGCAGGGCTTGACGATGGTGTAAGCCGTGTAGACCTCCGGCGTCATGTCCATACTCGCCGCGTTCAGTATCCGCGCCATATGCGCCCGTTTATACTCGTCCATGCGGATATGCTTCGAGAGCTTGATAGCCCCGCCAAGAAACAGCGCGTCCAGCGACTTCATCCGCTTATGCTCCGCCTTGCCTGCCAACAGCAGGGCCTTCTCGGTGGAGAGCCGGGGCAGTTTCAGAATATCCGCTGCGATAAAGAACAGACCGGCGGCGAGGGCGCATCCGAATAAAAACAATAAGAATGTCACGCCCGTCACCTCCTATACTCGATGGGTTGCGTCAGCTTTACAACAAAAGCAAAGGAAACGAAGATTGCGCCGGCGCATACGGCGAGGACGATCTGGCCGGGGACGGTATGCATCAACGCCGCGTACCAGTCTCCATTGATGAACTTGAGCAGCGGGACGTTCAATACCACCAGTGCCGCCATGGTGATGAATTCCTTCCGTGGGCCGAATACGAGGTTTTCCAGCTCGCCGTTGACGATCCGCATATCTGAGAGCTTTGCGACGATAGGCGTGAGCGTGGCCCTAAGTCCCCGGTCATACTGGCAGGCCATCACCGCGTTGCACCATTCCCGGAACACCTCGTTGTCGATGGAGCCGCGAAGCTCCACGAGCGCTGCGTCCACGTCCGGGTCAACGCGCTCGACTCTGTTCAGGAAGTTCCAGAACACGCCGCAGACCGGCTGGTTGAGGTAGTTGATGTTTTCTTCCACAGCCGTTAGGAAGTCCTCGCTTCGGAGATATGCCGTGGTGATGATGGAGAGCGCCGTTTCCAGTTCGGCGGCGACATCCTTTTTGAAATGTCCTGCGGTCAGCTTGATATACCAGAACGGAACGAACATCATGCCCACCGCAAGCACCGGCACAAGGAAAAAGTTGCCCATGATAATGGCGACCGCCGCGCCGATGGTGAACAGCAACAGGGATGCGGCGCAGATCACCGGGAACCGGGCTTCTTTACCGGTTGCATTCAGAATGGCCTGCGTATCCTCGATCTCCCGGCGCAGGAAGGACTTCTTTCTTCGGTGCGTGCTTTCGTTGATCTCTGTGCGAATGTTTTTTGGCGCGGAGGTCAGCCGCTGGAAGATGCCCTGGGTAAAGTCCATAGGAGAAACACGAAAGATAAGAAAAGCGCCGGCGATCATGCCGGCGCAGGCGACTAAGAGTAATGTGGTCAAGCGGTCTCCACCTCCTTTCTGAGAAATGATTGCAGCTGCGTATCCGGCATGCCGTTGTCGACCAGCCGTCTTTGCAGGCTCTGCGAGATATCCATATCCCGTTCATGGTACCCCTCAATGGTGTAATTGCTGTTTTCGTAGTGATTCTTGGTGATGTGGTATCGGTAAATGGAATTGTATCGCCGCGTCCCATTAGGCAGGATCTCACACTCCATGATCTCCATGAGACGGCGCTGTTTGTTCTCGAGCTGCTTGCAAAAGACCACCAGCGGGTATGCCTCGGTCACATTGTCCATGAGGGTCGAGTCGGACATATCCACGGCGCGCTTGCACAGGGAGACCATACGACGATAGGTGGCCTCGCAGGAGCTGGAGTGGATGGTGGTGAGTACGCCCACGCCGGTTCTGGCCGCCTCCTGCGCCGCATTTGCTTCCTCACCGCGCATCTCACCCACAAAGATCAGGTCGGGGTTGAATCGGAGGGCAATGTCCAGCAGGCTGATCTGCGTGATGCGCTGGCGCTCATTTTCGCTGTCGCGGGTGAGCGTGTGAACGACGGAGTTGACCACCTGTCCATCCTTCTCCCGCACCAGCTCTATCTCACGGGAGCCGTTCTCGATGGTGAAAATACGCTTGTTATTCGGTATGGTGGTCAGAAGCCAGCCTGCCATGGTGGTTTTGCCGGAGCTGGTGG
>DHDF01000012.1:8828-10260 GCA_002399225.1 bacterium UBA4883 | reverse complement strand
CCCGCCACACAGATGGAGATACCGTAACGCAGGCAGGCGGCAAGAAAATCCAGCATTTCATCCGTGGCCGTTCCGCCGTCCACAAAGTCGGCCTTGGTCATGTTCTGCGGATTGACGATACGGATGGAGGCGGCCACGCCCACGTCCGCGTCCACTACTGGCGTTTTCAGGGCGGCGATGCGGATATTCTGGCTGAGCGTGCCGGTGACTACGGGGCTGGCGTTGTCCAGTATGACGCCGGAAGTGTGCAGCATGCGCCGGATGACGTTGATCGCATGATCCGGAGAGTCGAAGTGTTCTTTGAGCTTTTCCGATAGGCCGTTGGAATACTGGATCTCCACGTCCCGCCAGGAGTTGACGTCGATTTCTTCGATGCCGGAACCGAAGATGTATTTTGTGAGGAAGCCGTATTCCGCCATTTCGGAGTAGATGGCGTCTATCAGCTCGTCCATGGTCATGCCTTTGACGGCGATGCGCTTGTCCTGAACGTACTTCGCCGCGTATCGCTTGATTTGCTCCCGGCTGTCAGATTCTCCCGTCATCAGGGTGGAATAATTGGCCACGATATAGCCCTGTACCTCACGGCACACGTCGGGGAACTCACGGGAGTCATCCTCCGGCGTGAAGAAAAGAGAATGCACCCGTCCGGTCAACACAGGCTTACCCTCGGCCGGGGGTGCTTCTTCGCTGGGGATTGCGGTGAGGGCTGCTGGTGCGGCAATGGTTTCCACCGCTTTTTGCGTGTGCTTTTCCTCCAGATTTGGCACAGGCGTCGCCGGCGCTGCCGGTACGAATACGGAGGCGCTTCGTTTTTTCCCTAACATCCTAACACCTCCTTCAGAATTCGATCCAGTTCCTTTCGGAACAGACGGCTATCCTTCATGGTGAGGTCGGCGAGGAGATTCCCGGAAAGGTACTGTTCCTCCAGTTCCTGCGAATAAGGCAGCTTAAAGGCCACCGTGCCCAGCACCTTTCCGATGTGCTCGGCGGCCTGCTGGGGCTTCACGTTCGACGCCACCTTGTACTGCTTGTCCGCGTCCCACTTGGTATCCTTGAGGAGCGGGAGCTGGCTGGAGAAATATCCAACGGATTTGAGGTCGCAGTTGGCGAGTCTCAGGACGCTGTCCGCCTCCATCAGCGCCACGGCAGAGAGGATGTCGTTGGCAATATAACTGCCGCAGTCCACAACGACATAGGGTGCAAGCTTCCGCAGCCCATCCAGCAGTTCTATGGCCTGCTGCTCCGTATAGGGAGGATAGGTGTATTCGTTTTCTCCTTTTTTCATTCCGAGTATCGTCAGATAGGGCATCCGCTTATGGGTAACGCAGTTGTTTTTGATGAGCGCGTCGCTCATATGGGGCACGGCGAGGATGCCGCCGAGGGAGCGCTCACACTCCAGCTCCGAGGGCGGGCAGATGCAGGGCAGCATGGG
>DHDF01000012.1:5983-8684 GCA_002399225.1 bacterium UBA4883 | reverse complement strand
ATGCAGGGCAGCATGGGCGCGGTCATATCGCAGAGCAGAAGCGCAACATTTTTCTTTTTGTCGGCGAGAGCCTTCGCTAACTTTACAGCCGCAACGGTCTTCCCGCTGCCGGGGCTGCCCCAGACCGCAAGCATTCCGCCGCTTTCGGCCTGTACCTCCTGTTCCGGTTCATCGTTTGCGCCGCGGTGAAATATGCTTCTTTTCTTAAAGTTCATCGGTTTGAAGCCGCCTCGCTTTCCAGCGAGTTCTCAGCGGCTGGATCAGTAACCTCGCTTTCATCTGTTTTTTCCTCCTGAGTGGGATAGAGCTTTTCAATCAGCTCGTCCTGGGCCGTGATGAACGCATTGGCGACGTCCTGCGTGCCGCGATAGACGAGCGTCAGGTGGATCTTCGCGTCCTGTTCCAGCTCGGCCAGCACCTTCGCCTGCTCTGGACGGACGAGGAAGGTCACGGTCGAGGGAAGATCTTTTTCATCCTCGTTTGTCGCTTCGCCAGTGTTGGCGTCATAACCGGTGGAAGCGGTCACGCTGATAACCTCCACGTACTGCAATTCGGGCGGCACGACGGTTTTACCGCTCTCCTGATAATCCGCAACAAGGATCGAGACAATATCGCCGGATTTGAGCTTGCCGGAAAGGCCGGTGGCGAAGCTCTTGATCGTAACACTCATGGCCTGCTTGGTCCCGTCCAGATTGTAAAGGTAGGAGTTTTCGGCGGCAGGCGCGTCGGAGAGCTTGGACGGCAGGATATAATCGCCCGCGGCAAGGTCTGCCGCGGCGTACTTGCCCACGACGGACGCAGTGTCGTGCAGGACGTTGTCCGGCAGGTTGTACGCGCCGACCTCCACGGTCTGCACCATGTCCGCTGTGACCTGCTCCCCAGCGTCAATTGCCTTGGTCACGCGGACGATTTCTTCTTTCTGGCTGATGCTTCTGTTAAAAAGCGGCGTGATGCCGAAACAGATCACCAGCGCCGCAAGGATGCAGATGACGCCGACGACCGTCCGGTTTTTGAAAATACTCATAAAATAGAGCCTCCTAAATCATGAAATATGCGGCGGTAAAGCCGACAGCGAGAAACGGGGCCAACGGGTAGCTTTCCGGCGCGGCCCCTTGTTTTCGAATTCGGCGGATGAGCTTATCGCCGAGGGCAAACAGCAGGAAGATGAAAAGCGCGAGAGTTAGACCTGCCAGCCCCGGCCCAAGTCCCAGCACGAAGCCCGCGGCGGCGATGAGCATGGTGTCTCCTGCGCCGCCTCTGCCTCGGCCCGCCGCAAAGAAAAACGGGACCGCAAGGAGTAGTCCAAAAAGATTGGCGGGGCTGAAAGAAATCAGCCCCGCCAGAGTGAGAAGGATGCACGCGCTGTAAGGGATCGTCCTGCTGCGCAGGTCGGACACACCGGCGAAAACCAGTGGCCCAACAAACAGCAGGCCGCTGATCAGTTGCGGCATAGATCAGCCGAGCTGGTCGACCGCGCCGCCATAACCGAACATGTCGTTGATGGACTGTTCCAGTTTGGGGAGAACGGTGTCGCCGAACAGCTTATACAGGGTGAACAGCAGCAGAGCGCCCAGAACGACGGCAATCAGAATTTTGATGGCAGTGTCGATATAGCCCTCGCCGGAATTGCCGGAAAGGGCCCGGCAGGTAAACGCGCGGCTGCGGGACAGGGCGTTCTGTGCCTTTGTGCGGATGGTGAAAGCGACGTTCTCAACGGTGGTTATGATGGCATTGATGGTCTTTTTCATAAATCGTTTTCCTCCTATAATTCGATGGTGCGTGGCTTACATGGACTGGCAGGACATGGCCTGGGTCCGCTGGGGCGCGGATGCTTCCGCCTGCGTGTGTGCCTGGGAAATCGTCTGCTCATAAGCTTTCATGACGGCGGCGTTGAACTGTTCGCGGGACTCCTTTGTGCAGGGGAAACAGATATCCTTGTATTCGCTTCCGACCTTGTACTGAGGCATCGCCACGAAAAGTCCCTTGTTGCTCTCCAGCACCTTCACGCCGCGAACGGCGAAGGCACCGTTGATGTTGACGCTGGCTGTTGCTCTCTGCGTGCCGCTGCTTTTTGCGCCGAAGATCCGGACGTCATAGTTGACGGGGGTCTGCTCTGCGGTTTTCTCCGGGGCGGTCTGCTCCGCCGCTTGAGTCTGTGTTTTTGCCATTGAAAATGTCCTCCTTTTTAATTTTGGATAACAAAAAGCGCCCGTCCGGGCGCTGGGTCACAAGGTCATCTTCATCCCGAAATCCTGCTCCAGGCCGGGAAACTCAACAGGCCGAAAGCAGGTGCGGTCGAGATAATAGAAATCGCTGCCGCCGCCGTCGTAGAGTTCCACGAGGTCGGAGACCGACATCGGACGGCCTGAAAAGCCGGGTGGCCTGCGCTCGGTAAACTTGTCATAGATTGCCTCCAGATCGTTGGTGTCGAGCTGCCCGTCGTAGACAACGGTGTAATCCTCTATCTTCGGCTTTGGTAGGGGTCTTCCGAAGGTGACGATGTCTTTCCATGCTGCCGCGCCGGGCTTCAGCTGCCAGATGCGACAGCTTTTTAAGACAGGCATGGCCTCATCCGAGTAAGTTGGGACATTTCCGTCGGCAATGCGCTCATAGACGCCGTTGGTCCATTGGGCCTTCAGTTGATTTCTCGTCAGCCATCGCTCCAGCTCATCATTTTGGAACATGGCGTCCATAACGGCGA
>DHDF01000012.1:812-5859 GCA_002399225.1 bacterium UBA4883 | reverse complement strand
GGGTTGCCGTAGTACCAGACGCAGCCGCTTCTCTGTTCAATGCCTGACACGGCATCCACCTCCTTAGTTCATGGTCATTCCTCCGATCTCAGGCGCTGTCTGCCCGGTCAGCTCCGCCAGCCTTTCCCACGCCCAATCCGGCAGACATTCATCCCGGAGTACGCCGATAAAGTCATGACGGTTCCAACGGGTTTCCTCTCCGTCCCCAAGGCAGGTGCAGCGGACGGAACGGCCAATGTCGTTTGGCCTGCAGCCGAAACCGTCGTGAGCATACCAGAGCTGATCCTCCGACCTCCAGCATTCCTCCTTCAGAATATCCGGCGAGAGTACCAGCACCTTGCCGGTAAAATCCAGCTTACTGGTGTCCTGCTCGCAACTCGTACTATCGAACAGACCCAGGTCCTGAACCGCCTCACGGTATTGATTGACGAACTGTTCCAGAAGTTCAGGGCGGACATCCACGCAGATAGTCTCCGGCTTTTTCTCCCAGCCGAGATCCCGAACAGGAGTCCGCCGCGCCCATGCCATGTTTTCCGGAGAATAGCGGCCGTCAGCGCCATTGACCAGCAGGGTTGTGACCAGCACCCAGTTGACGCGCTTATATCCGAACTCGGCAAGCACGCTCTGCACGCATCCCGGATTCAGATTCTTGCCATTTAAGTCACGGCTGATGGTTTCTTCGATGACCGCGCGGCAGTCGGCGTTGGCTTTTCTGCTCTCCCGCCACAGCTTTATTTCCTTCTGCCGCCGCGCTTCCTCGAGAGAGTAGGGGTAGAGACCGGTGTTATTCACCATAGATGACATCGTCCTCCATCAGATGTTCCTCCAGTTCGCAGACGCAGACGCCCGCCGTTACCAGCATCTCGAGCAGGTCGTCGGGGACGTCGGAGATGTCATGCTCATAATTGGCGCGACCTACGAGGATCAGACCCTCGTCCGGGTCGGCGTAAGCCTCCAGCTTGGCGCTGCGGGGAATATTCAACTCGTCCAGCAGCTCGGGCGGGATCTTGATCTCCTGTTCGCCCTCCAGCGTCTCATTGCAGGCGTCGCAGCCACCGCAGATGCCGCAGACGTCGGCAAGGTGCGTCGTCAGGGACTCCGCCAGTCCTGAGATTGATTCGATGGCTTCGATCAGTTCATAGGTGGTCATTTTTCCCTGCAGGACGGCGACGCAGTGCCGGAGCTGGTGCAGCTCCGCGCATTTTGCCTCCGCGATGCCAGAACCCTCCAGAATCGGAGAAGGAATGGTCATGCTGAGATCAGTTCTTTTCGTGGTGTTCTGAGTGTTTTTCATAGTGCATCCTCCATATAATCATTTTCTGTTTTCTGCCCATAATCGAAAAGGGTCATCTGACTCGGTTCGCAGCGGGCCCGTTCCCCGAGGTCGTAATTGCCGATGAGCAGCTCCGCGAACTGGCTGTTGGGGTCATATCTCTGCTTGATATTGTTGATGCGGGTGGTGGAGAGGATCTGAATTTCAGGCGCGTCATACAACTCGCGGATGAACTCGTCGTCGTTATAGGAGAGCAGGAACTTGCCCTGTATGCCGAGAAGCAAGTCCCGGAGACGAACATGGTCTTCTTCGGTGAAACCTGCTTCTCCGACGTTTTTGTAATAGCTTTCAGTGGCGTGATAGGGCGGGTCGCAATAAAAAAAGCTCACCGGGCGATCATACTGCCGGATGAGCTTCTCAAAATCCTTATTCTCCACCACGACCTTTGCCAGCCGTCGATGTGCCTGCTCGATGAGGGGGAAGTTTGCCCGCATATCATGGGGCTGACTACCGAAGCTGTCAAGACTGGAGGCGTAACTAAAGCGGATAAGCTGGTAAAACCACGCCGCTTTCTGCACATCGGACGCGGGGCTGTCTCGGGCGAGACTATCCCTGACCAGTTCAAAATCTTCTCTGGAATTCAGAACGTATTGGAGCTTTTCCATCAGCTCCCGCGGTTTGTCCCGCACACAGCGATAGAGGTTGACGAGCAGACCGTTGAAGTCGTTGTAGACCTCGAAATCGTTGCCGGGCGGTTTTGCGAAGAGTATCCAGCCCCCGCCGCCGAACACCTCGATGTAGCGTTCATAGTACAGCGGGAACATGGGGAGAATTGTGTCGCGCAGGGCTTTTTTCCCGCCGATCCAGCTCATGAAGCTGTTCAGAGGTCATCACCTCCGCCCATGGGCAGGGAGGTCTGACCGGGATCGAACCGTGTACGCGCTTTTTTCAGCCCGCGGATCGCGCCGCTGATGCCGGCGATGCGGCTGGACATGTGTCTGATGGTTCGGAGCAGCTCCGCATCTGTTTCCGCGTAAAAATAACCCTTTTCATTACTGCAGATCGGAACACCGTCCCTGCGCAAGGCATTGATAAGTGCGCGCAGTTCTGCTCCTTTGATGCCAAACGCCATTTCAAGCTCCCGACTGACGGCCGCATATTGCTCGCCGCAATGAAAAATTTCCATGTACCCTGCGAGCTCACTTTTGAGCATTTTTGCCTCCTTTTCCGGCGCGCTTTTCCGAAAAAGGGCATAAAAAAGCAGGGGCCTTTGTCCCTTTCGGAAAAACGGCCCCTGCTATGTAATTACACTATTTACTTCTGCGTTTTCTGATATGGTGAATCTGGGTGTTCATAGAATTGGCGTGCCTCCTCAATGGTGACCTGCTGCGTATTTTGCTTATTACACCAGAGAAGCAGGTCAAGGATGCCCCCATTGCTGCCGTAACGGTCCCCGCGCTTGGAGATGGCGTTAAGATATTCATTCAACGTTTTCATGGTTCAATTACTCTTCCTTCGGATTGATGCCGCTTACAGAGACGGCAGCAGTCATTATTTTTTCAGGCTTATATCTGTTTCAATGGCGCTTTCGCTGATGTCCTTCTTGTGTACGATCTGAAATATCTTTTGCGGCTGGGGCGGATTGCCGCCTGCCGCTTTCCACCCGGCAAGAAAGGCGATGCGCACCATGGCGAACAGCGCGTTTTCCGCCTGATCGTATTCCCGACGGTCAATGAAATCACTGAACGCCTTTTCAAAATCGTTATTCATTATTGGATACACCTCTGTCGTTAATACGGAATACCGTATTAACGACATGCTACCACACTTTTCTTGCAATGTCTACGGAATTCCGAATGTAATTTTTGCGCGTATAGCAGATAATAAATTCGGAATACCGTAGATGTAGGTGAAAACATGGATAACAGCACACTGATCTCGCAGCGCATCTTGGAACTGTGCCGCGAGAGGAATATAACGGTTGGAAAGTTGTGCAGCACAGCGGGGACCACGGCGTCGACTGTCCATGATATTGTGGCCGGGGTAACGAAGAATCCGCGTGTTTTCACACTTAAAAAGCTATGCGATGCACTCGGCATTACACTTTCTGAGTTTTTTGATACGCCCGAATTTAATAGCATGGATGTTGAACTGGACTAAAGAGCTTGCCGTCAGACGGCTCTTTTCTTATGTCATAGTCATTCCGAAAAAAGTCTGTCCCACCTTTCCAACATAGGCGCTGTCATCGCGGGTCAGCAGGAAACCGCGCCGCTCCAGCAGAGCTGCGGCATATTCCTCATAGTGAAAGCTGGCCGCAACGGATTCAGGCAGGGCAACGCCCTGCTTTTTTAGCTCCTGCTCCGCATATTCCCGCAGGGAAACGTCGGGGATGATCTCATAGCGATTTAGGCTTTCGGCGATGTCCAGCGCCTCCGCCAGCGTGCGGCAATCCTCGTACTCCAGCGCGCCGGCGTACAGCTCCATAAAATTCTGCATGCCCTGGCCACGCTCGTCCAAGACAAAGCCCAGATTTTGCCCGTCGTAGACGAGGTCGGAAGCGCGGTCATACTGTTCCGTCAGGTCGCCGGCATCCGGCAAAATACACCGTGCCTCCAGCAGCGTGCATTCGTCCACGCCCTTGACACCCAACTCGTCCAGCGTTATTCGCATTTCGTCCGGCCTGCCATCGTTTGCGTCCTCATAGTCCGGCAGCCGGAGCCACACGCCGTCGGGACAGCGTTCCGACGCCAGTTTCACCTTTATGCTCCAGCCGTCATCCAAACAGGCCGCGAGGTTCGATCCGTCGTAGCGGAGGGCGGGATCCTGATTGGGGTACTCCACATAACAGTTCCCGATGAAAACACCGGGATGCTCATCCTCATAAGTCTTGCCCAGCTGTTCCAGATCAATGTAATCGCCAAGCTCCTGTGGGAGCTGCGCGTCATAATAGAGACAGAACCGTCCCAAGGCCTCATAACTTCCGGCCGGGTAGCATACCTCGTAATCGGACATGGTCTGAAAAATGTTGATGACATCTCTGGCGTCGCAAGCGGGTTTACCCATCAGAGCCGCGCTGAGAATGAGCGATTCCTTGACCGATAGCGTTTCCATCCGCTCCCGCAGCCACATCATTTCCTGCGGCGTAGAGGGAAGCCGGTTCAACGCTTCAAATGTTTTCATTTACAGCATCTCCATTCCGTCCAGAGTTGGTTCTTCAAAGGGTGCCAGTATGGGCCGAAAATCGTCACGTGCCATGTGCCCGTAGGGCGTAATGACGGCGTTGTCACGCTCCAACAGATCCCGACCGTATGCGGGCAGGTTCACATACTGCTGAAGCCGTTCCATATCGTTGTCACCGGCGATAAAGTTCAGTTCTGAAAGTGCGGCATCCTCCGGGCTGGAGATTTTGGCGTCCAGCATGTAATGATCCAGATTGTCCAGCAGAGCGACAGAGCTTTGTAGGCTATTGCATTTCGTTGCGGCCAGCACCGCCTTATAGCGGAGCATCTCTCTGTCCGTCATGCCGGACAGCCGCCCGGCGAATTCATTGACGACTGCAATGCTGCCGGATGCCTCGATTGACCCCATCAGCTGCGGAATCCGGCAGTCCAGACAGCGGCACAGCGTCGTATCGGGCAGCTTTGCCTGCGGCAATTTGAGCATACTGCCATCCTCCGACTCCAGCAGGATCTGATAGTCCGGCTGGTTGGGCGTGAGGTCAAGCGCGAAAAACGCCTCGTTCAGCTCTGTGTGCTGCACCACATAGCCCTTTTC
>DHDF01000012.1:0-549 GCA_002399225.1 bacterium UBA4883 | reverse complement strand
GAGCTGCTCCACCTCCGGCACAAAGCCGTTCTTGGCATAGAATCTGCCAAGCTGGGCGTCGTTCAGCGCATCCGCCACATGACAGCAGTCCGTGCTGTAGGCAAGGTCGATGAGCCGCAATATGGGAATGAGCCCCTGCTTTTTGTTGACCTCCATCTGCACAAGGCCCTTGAAGGAAACCTGCTGCCGCTCGTCCAGCTCCGAGAGCTTCTGCGCCAGGGCGTTGAGCTCGTAGAGACCGGCGTTCCCAGAGAGCAGCGGTGCCAGATCCTCGAAATCATAGTATTCATTGATCTGCAGATAGGGCGCTTCGCCCTCGTCCAGCCGCAGCTTGTCCAGCGCGTCCAGCAGCTCATAGGGCGAAGCGGGCAGATCCAGATCCGCATACGCCTCGCTATACGGCGTGTTGGTTCTGGCAAGGTACACATTAAGAATTTTACGCAAGGGTCATTCCTCCCATCTTCGGTTCTTCCGGTTCATAGGCTTTCGGGTCCGCGCCGGGGACTGACCAGCCTGCCATGCTGCCGCACTCCATAGCCTGCCGCTGGG
>DHDF01000139.1:6032-9323 GCA_002399225.1 bacterium UBA4883 | reverse complement strand
TCCGTCGCGGCGCACCGCATCAGCGACGTGGAGGTCGGCTGCTTTCTGTCGAGCGGGGTGGATTCGAGCTATGTCGCGAGCTATTTCGCGGGGCAGAAGACGTTCACCGTCGGCTTCGGCACCGACGAGAAATACAACGAGATCGGCTACGCGAAGGAGCTCTCCGAAAAGATCGGCGTCGAGCACCACTTCCACGTCATCACGCCCGAGGAGTACTGGGGCAACATCCGCAAGGTGCAGTACCACATGGACCAGCCGCTGGCCGACGCCTCGTGCATCGCGCTGTATTTCGTCTCGAAAATGGCGAGCAAGTACGTCAAGGTCGTGCTTTCCGGCGAAGGGGCGGACGAGCTGTTCGGCGGGTACAACATCTACCACGAGCCGGACGACCTCGCGGCCTACCAGAAACTGCCGCGCGGGCTGCGCCGCGCGATCGCGGCCCTCGTGCAGAAGCTGCCGTTCCGGTTCCGGGGCAGGAGCTTCCTGATCCGCGGGTCGAAGACCGTGGAGGAGCGGTTTATCGGCAACTGTTCGATGTTCACCATGGAGGAAAAACGCCGCTTACTCAAGCGGGACATCCCCTGCACCCCGCCGCAGCTTGTGACCGCGCCGGTCTACGAGCGCGCGCGGGGCCTCGACGACGTGACCAAAATGCAGTTCCTCGACCTCAACGTGTGGCTCGCGGGCGACATCCTCCTCAAAGCCGACCGCATGAGCATGGCCAATTCTCTGGAGTTGCGCGTGCCGTTTTTGGACCGCAAGGTGTTTTCCGTCGCCTCTCGCATCCCGCGCCACCTGAAAGTCAATCAACAGAATACCAAGTACGCGCTGCGCAAGGCGGCGCTGCGGCATCTGCCGGAAGCGACTGCCAAAAAGAAAAAGCTGGGTTTCCCGGTGCCGATCCGTGTCTGGCTGCGGGAGGAAAAATACAGCGGGATCGTCCGTCAGGCGTTTACCTCCGAGACTGCGAAGAAGTTTTTCAACACCGATTTTCTGGTTTCCCTGCTGGACAGCCATAAGGAAGGCAAATGCGATAACAGCCGGAAAATCTGGACGGTTTTCATGTTCCTTGTCTGGTATGACATTTATTTTAACGGCGCCTCCCACGAACCGGGCGACATGCCGATTGTAAAATAAGCTCCGTTTTCCTCCGGCGGCGCGCCGGGGGATTTTTTTATGTCCTGCCGTCCCTTTTCCCAAAACAAAGCCAGGGGGCCCGCTATCTGCGGCCCTCCTGATAATACATTCTGTATTTTCTTCTTTATCTTCTACCCTTTCTTTCAGCTTTTAAAACTCTTAAACAATTTTAAAACCTTATCGGCATATGCCTGATTTTCCTGCTTTGATACCGAATCCTTATAGATCATCAGGTATTTACCGCTGTCCGAAAGGGAGGCGTTCATCTGCTGCCCCATCAGAGTGAATTTCCCATTTTTTTTGACGCTGTTCAACACTTCTTGTGCAGTGCTGTTGAGGCTGCCCACCTTATACTCATAAAATTCCGCGGTGACGTTGTTTTTTCCGTTGTAAGAAAACTGATACCTCACCCCGTCCTTCGCGCCGATCACATCCGCGCGCATCTCCGTCGCGTCACCGGAAAGGACTCCGTTGCCGGTCAGATAGGTCTGAAGGCCTTTTAAACTGTCAGAAACGCTCGACTGCCGCATAGCAGGAGCACTGGAAACAGCCGACGTCGAGGACGCCGATTTGGAAGAGACACCGCCCACATCACCTGCGCCGCAGGCCGTTACCGTCATTAGCAAAGCGGCCGCAGCCGCGATCATCCAGATTTTTTTCATTTTAATCCGCCTTTACAAAAAGAAAGTTCCATCCGGCCGTTTCTCCGGAGACATTCTTTTATTATTATCACTTTTTTCCGCCGTTTTGTCAACCGGTCAAAAATTCACTCCCGCCTTAAAGCTTTCTCCCACGTGCAGCTGCTTATTTCGCCTTGACCATTTTATAAACCTGAACGCCCATCACCCCGAACAGCAAGAGCAGGAAAACTGGCAGGAACCAGGCGCCAAGCCCGTCCGACAGCCCTTTTGCCGCCTGAACGGTCTGCCATTGAAGGTAGAAAAAAAGTGCAGTGGTAATCAGCTTCAGCCATTCCAGCGTCTCCCGCGCCAGTCTGTACTGGCGCGCCGCGTTTTCTTCCGTAATCTCGACCACATAATTGTAAACCCACGGAAACCGTTCCAGGATGGTCAGGGGCACGTACAGTACGGCTGATATCATTGGTAACAGGAGCAGCGAGCCCTTGCCGCCCCAGTCGTCCGGACTTCCATTCGCGCCGAAATGGGTCGGTATCTTTTCAGGAAGGCCAGGCATCGCGGAAACAGTCAAGGCAATCAGCCCGATCAGGGAGAAAAGAGCCATGGCCTGCACCAGTTTTTCCGAAAAATTGTAAGATGGTTTAATTTTTGGCCTTGTCACGGTAAAAATCCTTTCAAATCTACCGGGTAAAAACGTGCAGAACACCGCAAATCGTTTCCCCCGGCAGCAGCCGGCGGCCCGCAAAAGAAGAGGCTGCGCAAAAGAATTTTTGCAACAGCCCTTTCGATATACAGACCTGCCGTATGGAGAACTGCAAATGCACTGTGTCCCTGTTCCGAACGTTTACGAATGTTCTGTATATACAGGGAAATTATACTCCCAAAAATCATTTTTGTCAATTATTTCCTCTTGCTTTTTATTTCATCAAAGCGGGAACCGCGCTGCAAAGTTTTTCGATCAGCGCAAGGGACTCCTCTTTTGTCTTGCCTCGCCCGGAGAGATACGCTTTGATCTTCGGCTCCGTCCCGCTCGGGCGGATGATCACCTTGCCGCCGTTTTCCAGGCGGAACTCCAGCACGTTGGATTTTGGCAGGCTGATCCGTTTGCCTTCGCTGGTCACGGAAGCTTCATAGTCGCTCCAGCCGCAGACCTTGCCGCCGGCAATTTCAGCGGGCATATTTTTGCGCAGGGAATCCATGATCTTTCCCATTTGGAGCATGCCGTCCTCGCCCTCGAAGCCGAAATTCATCAGCTCGTTTTCATAATAGCCGTACTTCTGGTACAGCTTTTCCATGGCGTCGCAGAGGGTCATGCCCTTTTTTTGGTAATCCTGCGCCATCTGGCAGATCAGCATGCTCGCGTCAACCGCGTCCTTGTCGCGCACATAGCCGCCGGAAAGGTAGCCGTAGCTTTCTTCAAAGCCGAAAAGATAGCGATCCGCGCCGCCCTCTTTTTCCAGCAGGGCAATCTGGTCGCCGATATATTTGAAGCCGGTCAGCACGCGCCGCAGTTCAA
>DHDF01000139.1:5769-5916 GCA_002399225.1 bacterium UBA4883 | reverse complement strand
GGTCAGCACGCGCCGCAGTTCAACCCCGTAATGCTCCGCAACGGGCGTCGCCATGTCTGTGCTGACAATGGTCGTGACCGCAACAGGATTTTCCGGCAGAGTGCCGTTTTCTTTCCGGCTGCGCGCGATGAAGTCCAGCAGCAGCAC
>DHDF01000139.1:5074-5493 GCA_002399225.1 bacterium UBA4883 | reverse complement strand
GGGTTTGGGAACGGGCAGGTGGTGAAGTGGCCGTCCGGGAACTCCTGCTCCGGCACGATTGTCACCTCGCCGACGCCGATTTTCTTTAAGATCCGCGTGACGCAGACGCGCCCGGTGCCGTTGAGAGGCGTGTAGACCACCCGCAGCCCGGAACACGGTTCCTGAAAGACCCGCTGTTTCATGACTTCACCGAGGAAATGGTCGGTCACCTCACCCGGGATCACCGAAATCAGGCCTTCGGCCTTTGCTTCGCCGTAATCCATGCGTTTCACATCGCGGAAAATATCGAGCTTTTCGATTTCGGCAAGAACGTCATCCGCCATCTGCAAAGTGATCTGGCAGCCGTCACTGCCATAGACTTTATACCCGTTGTACTGAGCCGGGTTGTGGCTTGCCGTGACGCAGATGCCCGCGTCGCA
>DHDF01000139.1:4643-4908 GCA_002399225.1 bacterium UBA4883 | reverse complement strand
ACCGGACCGCCCAGGAAAGGGTCGGGGTCGGAGAAAGCTGCGGGTAAATGTGCGCCACAACGCCGTTTGCAGCCAGCACGGCGGCGGCTTCTTTTGCGAACAGAGCCGACTTGATGCGGCTGTCATAGGCGATGGCGGCGCTGGGATGCTGTGCGTGCCTGTTCAGGTAATTCGCCAGCCCCTGTGTCGCCTTGCGCACCGTGTAAATGTTCATCCGATTGGTTCCGGCGCCGATCACACCGCGCAGGCCGCCGGTGCCGAACGC
>DHDF01000139.1:4214-4482 GCA_002399225.1 bacterium UBA4883 | reverse complement strand
AGGTCCCGGTAAAACCGGTCGTTAATCTCCCCGGGCTGATCTCTGATTTCTTTCAGTTCTCTAACGAGGTCCGGATCTTCCCGCGCATTTTTCAGCCATCTTTCATATTCACTCATAACCTTTTGTTCCTTTCCGTTCGGATTTGGCATACTCTGTTACCAGGCAGCCGTCAGACTGTGAGAATGTTGGCCACGACCCCCGCGGGGGTGAGGTCCAGGATTCCGTAGGTCCCCGTGCTGCCGCAGAGCGAGCCCGGATTCATGAGATA
>DHDF01000139.1:1378-4035 GCA_002399225.1 bacterium UBA4883 | reverse complement strand
CGCCTCGTGCGTGTGGCCGAACAGCAGGATATCCGCTTTCCGGCTGCGTGCCGCAGAGATAACGTCATACATGCCGTATTTCACATTGTAAGTATAACCATGGGTATAGAAAATATTTTTTCCGGCCAGCGCGGTAAATCCCTCGGCGGGCAGCGTGCTGCCCCAGTCGCAGTTTCCGCGCACCATCAGAAACATTCTGTCGCGGAAGCTGTCCCGCGCCTCGGCAGCCTCGTCCGCGCCGTCCCCCAGATGGATGACGACCTCCGCATGCGGCTGCCGCAAAATTACAGACCGAAGGGAATAGGAATCCCCGTGAGTATCCGAAACAACCAGAATTCGCATGGAAAGACCTCCTGAACCGCCCTGCCGGGGCGGGTATATATGAATTCGGCCTCGCATAAAATATTGCGGGGTGATAGTATGCAAAACAGTGCGGAAAACAGCCAGCTGTTACAATCCCTGATGAACAAGCTCAGTCCGGCCGATCAAGCCCGCGTCAAATCACTGCTTTCGGACCGGAAAGCTTGTGAAAAGATTCTGAACACCCCAGAGGCACAGGATGTTATCCGCCGCTTTAAGGGAGGAAAATAATAGATGGATGATTTTTCTTCCATGTTAAATAATTTTATAAAAGATCCTGCGAACATGGAGAAAATCAAAAGCCTTGCGAGCATGCTGGACGGGAACGGCGGGCATAAACCCGCTCCCCCGCCCGGGGAGCCCGCGCAGAACAACGCGCAGCCTCCTGACGGTGCGTACAAGGACGCAATGCAGACGATGATGAAACTTGCGCCTCTGATTTCAAAATTCCGCCAGGAAGACGACGGCACGCGGCTTTTAAGGGCTTTGCGGCCATTTTTAAATGATAAGAAGCAAAAAAAGCTGGATGAGGCGATCCGGCTGATGCAGATCGTTCGGCTGATTCCGGTCATCCGGCGCAGCGGGCTTTTATGAGGTGAACCATGCCAGAAAATCAGTACGAAAATACTTATAACTTTCAATCTCTTCAGGAGGAAGCCATCCAGCGCGCACGGGAAATGCAGGCCCGGGCACATCTTTCGCCGCCCGTTTCTTCCGAGCCGGTCATGCCGGAACCGCCGCAGAAAGCGGAACCCCCGTCGGAAATGCCTGCCAGCGCCGCTGTACCGCCCCACCCCGGCTGCGACGAATCGCCGGATGAGGGGCCCGTCAGCTTTCTTGATACCCTCTTAAAGGACAACGGACGCACCCTGATCTGGGTTCTGCTCCTGATTCTGTTGGAGGAAAAAGCGGACACCGCCCTGATTTTCGCCCTGCTGTACCTCGCTACATAACGCTTCTTTTCTCCGGACGGGATTTCAGGGCTCACTGGCCCCTGTGGAAGTTTCCGCCCGGCTTTTTTACTGCTCCGGCACCGTTTTTACAGCGTAAACATACGGCTGCTGCGTGGAAGAATTTGTTTTCAGGTCATATTCCATATATTTGACGGGTTTCGGCGCCGTGCCGGAAGAAACCGTGCCGGATTGTGCACGGGTGCTGTCGCTCGGCGGCACATAGCCGACTCGTAAAATTTCCATGCCGTCCTTTTTCTTCGCGCTTTCCGTATAAGGAGTATAGGTGCTGTCCAGCGAATAAAGTGCAACATGAAACTGCGCATTTTGGGAATCATAGACGAAAAAGGTTTCTTCCGACGGATTTTTCGGCTGAAGCTGGCAGTCCGGGCCAAAAAGCTGGTGGCAGGCGTCCACAACGTCGCCGAGCGGCACAAGGGTGCGGCCCGCATCGTCATAGTCGGTATAGCTGGAAGTGCCGTCGCCCGTCATGCACTGCCAGAGTGATGCATTTAAAATAAAATTGGGGTCTGCCCTGTCCGGCGAGGCAAACGGCTGGGGATCCTGCGCGACCACTACCGTCAGGAACTTATCATATCCGCGAAGCTTGGTGTCGTCCGTCAAAGCGGAATGGATTTTCATTCCGATCGACGTTGCCAGAAATCCGACGCCAACCAGCGCGAGGATCAGGACAAGCGCCCCCGCAAAGATGCCGTACCGGTGCCGGCCCCGGCGTTTTGGTTTTTCTTCCGGCTTCTCCGGCGCCTCCGATGACTGTGTCTCGAGCCCGTCGTCCCATTTTGCCATCAGGCTCTCATCGTTCAGGTCGTCGCCTTCCGGCAGAAAATCGTCGAGTTCCGTTTCGTTTTCCCGCCTGGCACAGCGCGGTTCGGAAGGCGGCGCGGGAACCTTTTTCTTCATCCGGGTTTTTTCCGTGCCCGGGTCTTTCCGGGGGGATTGGGGCATTTTAGAGGAAGCCCGTTTTTTCTCCGCTTTTTTTTTCGGCGGCGGAGATTTCTTTTTCTCCTCCCGGTAAGCGGAACGGTAATCTGCGGAGTACGACTCCGGGCTTTGCTTCCTGTCGTTCGTGTCCATGGTGTTCTCCCTTTTTCAGCGGATCTGACCGTCGCCCGTCACAATGAATTTGTAAGAGGTCAGCTCAAAGGCTCCCATCGGTCCGCGGGCGTGCAGCTTTTGGGTGGAAATGCCGATTTCGGCTCCCAGGCCGAACTCTCCGCCGTCGGTAAACCGCGTGGAGGCATTGACGTAAACCGCAGCAGCGTCCACCTCTTCGGTGAAACGGCGGGCGTTTTCATAGCTGCCGGTCACAATCGCCTCGCTGTGGCC
>DHDF01000139.1:884-1267 GCA_002399225.1 bacterium UBA4883 | reverse complement strand
TCACAATCGCCTCGCTGTGGCCGGTCGAATAGCGCGCAATATGCCGCAGAGCCTCGTCCATGCTGTCGACCACCCGCACGGCAAGGATATAGTCGAGGTACTCTCTGCTCCAGTCGTCTTCCGTTGCGGGAACGACACAGCCGCCGAGAATGGCCCGCGTTCTTTCGCAGCCACGCAGCTCCACCTTTTTTTCATCAAGCCTCGCCTTGATCGCAGGCAGGGCCCGCTCCGCGATATCCTTATGGACCAGAATGGTCTCAATTGCGTTGCAGACGGAAGGGCGGGAGGTTTTCGCATTATAGATAATGTCGGCCGCCATCCGGATGTCCGCAGAATCGTCCACATAGACATGGCAGTTCCCGGCACCCGTCTGAATGACCGGC
>DHDF01000139.1:0-696 GCA_002399225.1 bacterium UBA4883 | reverse complement strand
CCGCCGCGGGGGATCAGCACGTCGATCAGGCCGGTCATCCGCATCATTTCCGTCGCCGACCGGTGCGACGTGTCTTCTACAAGCTGGATGCAGTCGGGGTTCAGTCCACAGGAAGCGACCGCTCCGCGCATGGCTTCGGCGACCGCCCGGTTAGAGCGCAGCGCCTCTTTGCCGCCGCGGAGGATCACCGCGTTGCCGGCTTTCAGGCAGAGCGCGGCGGCATCCGCCGTCACATTTGGGCGCGCTTCATAAATCATGCCGATCACGCCGATGGGGACCCGGACTTTTTCGATTCTCAGTCCGTTCGGCCTGGTAAACCCGGAGACCACCTGCCCGACCGGGTCGGGCTGCGCCGCGACCGAACGGATTCCGTCCGCCATGCCGCGCACGCGCTCTTCGGAAAGCGCGAGCCTGTCCAGCAGCGGCGCGCTCATGCCGTCCCGCTTCGCCTGTTCCAAATCCAGCCGGTTGGCGGCGAGAATTTTCTCCCCAGCCTGCTCCACGGCGCCGGCCATGGCAGAAAGCACTTTCCCTCGCTGCCGCCCGGCCGAGGCCAGTTCCCGGGCCGCCGCTTTCGCCCTTGCGCCCATTTCTTCCAAAGTCATCATCGCATTTTCCTCCCATGCCAGCCGGTGGCTCTCCGCTTTTTCTTTTTTTATTCTAACCGTTTTCCCCGCCGAAAACTGTCCCAATTTG